>CAYNKE010000050.1:0-13636 GCA_964397715.1 uncultured Bifidobacterium sp.
CTCACCTGGGGCACCTTCTGGACCTGGGACGCCCGGCTCACCACCACCGCGTTCTTGTTCGTGACCTACATCGGTTACCTGGCGGTCCGAAATCTGGGCGGCACTCATCACCAGCGAGCCCGACGCAGTGCGGTTCTCGCTCTGCTCGCCGTTCTCGAGATCCCGCTCGTGCACTTCTCGGTCGAGATCTGGAACTCGCTCCACCAGGAAGCGAGCGTTGCTGGCAACACCGACGTCACGATGGACGGCCTCATGCTCTTCACGTTGTTCCTGGGTGTGATCGTGTTCACGCTCATGTACGTGTGGCTCGTGTTGCATCGCCAGCGGGCACTCACACTGCAAGACATGGTCGACGACTCCGGGCTCGACCGCGCTCTGGCCGCCCGCCGAGCCGAAGCGGGTGTCTCGTGAAGGACGCCGGTTTCATCGTCGCGAGTTATGTGGTGACGTTCGCAAGCATCGGCGCCTTCGCCGCTCTCGTCGTTCGCCGGAGTCGCGCCGCGGCCAAGGACGTTCGACCCGAGGATCGTCCGTGGTCGTGAACGACGAATCCCTCGGTGTGCCGTCGGGCGACGCCGGACTCGATCTCTCACCGCGGGACGTTGCGCCCGGCCGTTCGCGACGCGGTAAGCGCAAGTGGCTTCCCATCGTGATCCTCGGATTGGTGATCGCCTCGGCCGGTGTCATCGTGACCCAGTTCCTGACGTCGGCCATCGACTACTACTGCAATGTCGACGAAGTCGGGGTCAAGGATGGTTGCGATGCCGGCCGTCGACTCCGCGTCCAGGGAACCGTCGACAAGGGATCGATCGTGGACGACGGAACCGTCACGGCGTTCTCGATCACGTTCAACGACGTGACCATGAAGGTCCGCTACGAGGGTGAGCCCGGCGGAATCTTCAAGGAGTGCATCCCGGTGGTGGTGCACGGCATTCTGCAGGGCGGCACGTTCGCGGGTGATCGGATCGAGGTCAAGCACTCCAACGAGTACAAGGCCGACAACCCTGATCGCGTCGACGACGAACTCGACAGTCCCGAGGGTGCTGGATGCTCGGCGCCAGCCTGAACGCCGCCGTCGGTCGCGGCGCGATTCTTCTCGGCGTGCTCGTCTGTCTCTTCGGTATCGGCATCACGATCACCGGAATCCGACAGCAGAATCTGAAGGCGCTGCGCTCGTCGGCTTACTACGCCTATGCGGCGTTCGGTGCCGCAGTGCTCGCGTTCGTCATCATGGAACGCGCGCTGATCACTCGCGACTTCTCCCTGAAATACGTGCAGCAGGTGGGCTCTCGCGACACGCCCGCGCTCTACAACGTCACGGCTCTCTGGAGCGCGCTCGAGGGATCGATCCTGATGTGGGTTCTGATTCTGACCGGATTCACCGCGGCGGTCGCCCGCAAGTTCCGCAATCGTCGCGACGACGTGCTCCTCGCCTGGGCGATGGTCGTCATGTTCGTGGTCGCCCTGTTCTTCTTCCTGCTCTCTTTCGGGCCGGCCAATCCGTTCGCACTCGGACCGAGTGGTGTCACCGACGGGCCGGGACCGAACCCGTTGCTGCAGAACCACGTCCTCGTTCTCTTCCATCCACCGATCCTCTATCTCGGCTATGTGGGCTTCACGGTTCCGTTCGCGTTCGCGGTTGCGGCACTCGTGACCGGCCGCCTCGGCGAGGGCTGGTTGCTCGAGACCCGCCGCTGGACGTTGTACTCGTGGGGATTGTTGACCCTCGGCATCATCCTCGGTGGTTGGTGGAGCTACGAGGTTCTCGGTTGGAGCGGTGTGTGGGCCTGGGATCCGGTCGAGAACGCTTCGTTCTTGCCGTGGCTCACCGGTACCGCGTATCTCCACTCGGTGCTCGTGCAGGAACGTCGCGGAATGCTCCGCGTCTGGAATATCAGCCTCGTGATCGCCACGTTCAGCCTCACGATCCTCGGCACTTTCCTCACGCGCTCCGGTGTCATCAACAGTGTGCACGCGTTCAGCGAGGGCCAAGTCGGACCGTGGCTGCTCGTCTTCTTCTCGTTGATCGTCGTCGTCGCCGTTGGTCTCATCGGTTGGCGGGGCGATCGTCTGCGTTCACCGGGTTCGATCGACTCACCGGTGAGCCGCGAAGGCGCCTTTCTCGCGAACAACGTTCTCTTCAGCCTGTTCGCCTTCGTCGTCCTGCTCGGGACGGTCTTCCCGCTCGTCGTCGAGGCGTTGCAGAATCGCCGCCTGGTGGTGGGTCAACCGTTCTTCGACCGGATGACCAAGCCGATCGGGCTCACGATGCTCTTCTTGATGGCGGTCGCACCCGTGCTGCCATGGCGCAAGGCGAGTGGTGAGATCTTGCGCGACCGCTTGTTCTGGCCGGCCTGGGCCGGGGTGGGCGCACTCGGCTTCGCGGTCGTGATCGGCAACGACGGGTGGGCGCCGCTGCTCGCGTTCGCTCTCGGCGGCTTCGCGGCTGGCTCGGCGGTACGGCAAGTCGCACTGGCGACTCGTCGTCAGGGTTGGCGCGGGTTCGTGGGCCGCGCCAACGGCGGCATGATCGTGCACCTCGGCGTGATAGTGATCTCGGTCGCGCTGGCGGCATCAGGTGCGTACACACGCAGCCAGGAGTTCGTGATGAAGCGCGGCGACACCGTCGAGTTCTCCGGTCACACGTTCACGTTCGAGGGTCTGGTGCTCGAGGACGATCCGGTGAAGACGTCGTTGAAGGCGCAGGTGCGCGTCGATGGAGAGCAGGTGTACGAACCGGCGCGCAGCAAGTACATCAAGCAGGGGATGGACATCGGCACGCCGAGCGTGAAATCCGGATTCCGCCACGACTTGTATCTGACACTCGAAGGCAACGTCCGGCCCGACGACGAAGAAGCGCGCATCAAAGTCTTCGTGAAGCCACTCATTCTGTGGCTCTGGATCGGCGGCGGCCTGCTCGGTCTCGGGACCGTGCTGTCGGCGTTCCCAGGTAAGCGTCGTCGACCGGAGGCCCCGGTCTCCGAGGGGCTGACGGCCGGTGTCTGAACGTCGTCGTCTCGGACCGATCGTCGCGGTGGCGATCCTCGCGATTCTCGGTGCGTTCATCGTCGTCTTGGCGGTGGCGTCGGGTCGCTCCACCGAGACCGCCGATTCTCCGCTGCTGATGCGCCCGGCTCCGGCGGTCGTGAGCACCACCTACGACGGAGCGACCTTCGATCTGTCGCGTCGACGCGGATCGTGGGTCGTGCTGAACTTCTTCAACTCCACCTGTGTGCCGTGCAAGCGCGAACATCCCGAATTGGTCAAGTTCGTCGAAGCGCAGCGGGCTGACGGCACTCTTGGTGTCGAGTTGTTCACCGTGGTCAACGACGACGACGAGGCCGCGGTCCGCAAGTTCTTTGCCGACAATGGTGGTGACTGGCCGATCGTGCGCGACGAGGACAGTGAGATCTCGGTGGCCTTCGGTGTGGCCAAGGTTCCCGAGACCTGGATCATCAGCCCCACCGGTCTGGTGGTCGAGCGATTCACCGGACAGGTGACGGCCGAACTCCTCGGCACTGCGCTCCAGGCGATGTCGGGCGGTGCGGCGTGACCCGTCGCCTCAAGTCGGTTCCCGGTTGGTTGACGATCCTGTTCGCCTTCGTGATTCTCCTCGTCGTTGGCATTCAGCGCGACTCGGGGCCGTCGACACCTCAGGAACGCATCGACGCCGTGGCGCAACGGCTCGCCTGTCCCACCTGCGATGGCGAGAGTGTCTTCGAGTCGCGCGGAAGTGCGTCGGTCGCGATCAAGAAGGAGATCGCCCGACTCGTCTCGGACGGGCAGTTGACCGACGGCGAGATCGTGAAGTCGATCGAATCGAGTTTCGGTCGCGATGTACTGCTCGTACCTCGCGCCACGGGCCTGGACGCCGTCGTGTGGGCCCTTCCGGTCGCGATCGCCGTGGTGGCGATCGTCGGGCTCGTGCTGGTGTTCCGTCGTTGGCGTCGCGAGGGATCGGTTCACGCGACAGTCGAGGACGAGCGGCTCGTCTTCGAGGCTCTGCGCGAGGCTCGGCGTGACTCCTGACGAGAGGTCCGCGCTCGAGGAGGAGCGCCAGTTCCTGCTCGCGTCGCTCGCCGATCTCGAACGCGAACGAGAAGTCGGCGACGTCGACGACTCCGACTACGCGTCACTCAAGGATTCGTACACGGCTCGGGCCGCCGATGTGATCCGGCGTCTCCGGGAAGCCGACAGCCCGAAGAAGTTGAGCCGTTCGTCGCCGTGGCGGTTGGTCGCCGGTTCGGTGCTGGTGATCGCGATCGCGGTCACCGCGGGTGTGGTCGTGGCTCGTAACGCTGGCGAACGCCTTCCTGGCCAGACCATGACCGGATCGATCGGCGACGGAAGTGTGAGCTCACTTCTCGTCCAGGCTCGCTCGATCGGAATGCAGGACATCCCGACGGCTCTCGAGCTCTATTCGCAGGTGTTGTCGGTCGAACCCGACAACGTCGAAGCTCTCACCTATTTCGGCTGGCTCACGGTTCTCTCGGCCACACAGGACACCGAATCGACGGACGAGCAGGTGCGCGACCGATTCCAGTCGGGCCTCGTGTTGTTGCGTCAAGCCACGGTCACCGACCCCGAGTATCCCGACGCTCACTGCTTCCTCGGCATCTCGTTCTTCCGGTTCGCCCAGGACGCCGCGGCCGCCCAGTCGGAAGTCGACGCGTGTCTCGCATCGAATCCTCCCGCCGAAGTGGCTGCACTCGTGTCGAACCTCGCGGGCGACATCGCGGCCGCGCTCGCTAGCACCACGACGACGTCGGCGCCCTAGGAATGTCTCGGCGCGTCTCGGCGCGCCTCAGTCGTCGGCGTACGGAGGAGGCCAGCAAGCGGCCGACTCCACCAGTTCACCCGAGCGCGAGAGCACCCACACGGTTCCCTTGCGCCAGTCGGGATCGGTGGTGAACTCGGCCCCTCGTCGTTGGAGCGCCGCCATCACGTCGGGAATCACGTCACCGTGGCTACACAGGACCGAGCCGCCCGGCAGGGACGAGATCAGTTCGAGCGCGCCATCACGGTCGTAGCCCTCGGCGAGTCGTGAATCGTTCTTGATCCCGAGCGACACGAGTCGATCGAGGGGCTCGAGTGTCTGACGACAGCGAATGTACGGGCTCGAGACGAGGAGCGACGAAGAAGCGACGAGAGGTGCGAGTCGTTCGGCCAGGGCCTCGGCTTGACGCCAACCCTTCTTCGACAGTGGACGTTCGCGATCGTCGCCGTCCCACTTGGAACGTTCTCCCGCTTTGGCGTGTCGCACGAGATAGAGAGTGTCGCTCGCCACGTCAGCGAAGTTAGCCGGGCCGAGTGACGCGCCCACCTTTCGCATCCGACAGACTGCGGGCATGGGTTTCTTCGATCGCAACCGCCAAGAAGTTGCTGCCAAGGGTTACGACACCCGCCGTTTACCTCCGGGGCAGTACCTGACCGATCGTTTTCCTGTTCTTCATGTTGGCGACGTTCCGACCTACGCACCGGGGGACTGGAATCTCACGATCTTCGGTCTCGTGAACGATCCCCTCACTCTCGACCTCGACCAGTTGAAGGCGCTTCCGTCGGTGTCGCTCACGTTCGACATCCACTGCGTGACCAAATGGAGCAAGTTCGACACCACCTGGACGGGCGTTCGCGTGCGCGATCTCTTCGCGATGGCCGGAGTGAAGTCCGAGGCCACCCACGTGATGGAACACGCCGAGTTCGGGTACACCACGAACGTTCCGCTACCCGACATCACGACCGACGAAGCGATCGTCGCGTACGCCTACGAAGGCGAGGAGATCGACGCCGAACACGGTGGACCGGTCCGGATCGTGATTCCGCACCTCTATTTCTGGAAGAGCGCCAAGTGGGTGCGCGGCCTCGAATTGCGCTCGTCGGATGCCCCGGGATTCTGGGAGCGCAACGGCTACCACATGTACGCCGATCCGTTCCGCGAGCAGCGGTTCTGGAACGACTGAGTCAGTTCACCTTCAAGAACTTGCTGAAGATCTTCTTCGGCTTCATGTCCTTGGCGATCGTCGAGGCGATCTGATGGAAAATCTTGGCGGCCTCGCTGTCGGGGGAGACCGCCGCGATCGGCCGGCCGTCATCGCCGCCTTCGCGCAACTGCGGAACGAGCGGGAGCTGCCCGAGAAGCGGCACTCCGAGTTCGTCGGCGAGTTCTTTGCCACCGCCGCTGCCGAACAACTCGTACTTCTTGCCGTCGTCACCCGTGAACCACGACATGTTCTCGATGACGCCCTTGACCGGAAGGTTGACCTTCTCGGCCATGGCGGCTGACAGACGGGCCACCTTCTGCGCGGCGGGTTGAGGAGTCGTGACGACGTACACCTCGCCGCGCGGCAGATACTGACTGAGCGACAGCGCGATGTCGCCGGTGCCCGGCGGCATGTCGATGAGCAAGAAGTCGGGCTCGTCCCAGTACACGTCGGTCAGGAACTGTTCGAGGGCCTTGTGCAGCATGGGTCCGCGCCAGATGACGGCCTGTCCGTCGGGGACGAAGTAGCCGATCGAGATGCAACGCACCCCGTACGACTCGGGTGGCAGCAGCATGCGATCGATCACGACCGGGTCGCGGTCGGCTCCGAGCATGCGCGGGATGGAGAAGCCGTAGATGTCGGCGTCGACGACACCGACCTTGTGGCCCTGTGCGGCGAGCGCGACGGCGAGGTTGGTCGTGACGCTCGACTTGCCCACACCACCCTTTCCCGACGAGATGAGGAGCGGGCGCGTCTTCGAGCCCGGTTGGGCGAACGGAATCGCTCGACCTTCGGCATGACCGTGGGCTTGACCCTGACCAGCGGTCGCCGCCGGATCGCCGTGCAACTTGGTGCGCAGTTCGGCGCGCTCGTCGTCGGTCATGACCGTGAAATCGAGGTTCACCTTGGTCACACCTGGGAGCGTCGCCACCGCACCGTTCACGCGGTTGGAGATTTCGTTGCGCAGCGGACAGCCGGCCACGGTGAGCGCGATGAGGACGCCGATGGTTCCGTCGGGCGACACGGTCACGTCGCGCAACATGCCGATGTCGACGATCGAGCGGTGGAGTTCGGGATCTTCGACGGGCCGCAACGCATCGACGATCTGCTCACGAGTGACTGACATGGGTGGGGGCTCCCGAAGGTGAAAGTGGTGCGCAGGAATTTGCACTATGCGCATAGGTAGAATACCTCCGTGTCCACCAGCGCCACTCGCCCGAACTCGGGGTCGTTCACGGCCACTGTGTCGGCGATCACGAACGCGTTCGGTGACCCCACTCGGCGGGCCATCTATCTGTTCGTGCGCGGGGCCGACCACGGAGTCACGGCCGCTGAGGTTGCGTCCGAATTCGATCTGCATCCGAATGTCGCGCGCCATCACCTCGACAAGTTGGCGGCCGGGGGTTACGTCGAAGTCGGCGTTCCCCGATCGTCAGGCGGTGGCGCCGGTCGCCCTTCCAAGCGGTACACCGCATCGGCCGATGTCACGCTCGGCGACGTGCCCGTGCGGAGCGACGATCTCGTTCTGAGTCTGCTCGGCAAGACGTTGGCGTTGCTCCCGCACGATCAGGCCGAGCGCATCGCCGAAGATGTGGGGCAAGAGTACGGCCGGGCCATGGCCGCGGCTCTCACCGGCACCGATCTCGCCGCGGGTCAACGCAGTCTGCGCTCGGCCATTCAGGCGGTGGCTGACGCGCTGACGGCCCATGGTTTCGCCGCCCACGCCGAAAAGCGCAACAACCAGTTGCGCATCATCAACAATCACTGTCCGTTCGGCGACGTGGCCATGGAGAACCCGGTCGTGTGTGCGGTCGACCGCGGCATGGTCAAGGGAATGCTCGGTGCGCTCTACGGCGATGCCGATGTGTCGATCGACGCGTCGCTGCCTCAGGGTGATTCGTTCTGCTCGACGACCTTCTGACCACGGCCGGGCGATAGCGTCAGCGGAGTCCTAGGAGGTTGTCGTGGAAGTTCGTATCGTCGTCAGCAACGTGGCTCGCGAGGTCAATGTCGACATGGCCGACGACGAGCTCGACGCCACCAAGGCCAAGATCGAAGCGGCGCTCTCGGGCGCGGTCGACGTGCTGTGGCTCTCCGACAAGAAGGGCCGCCAGGTGGGCGTCTCGTCGGCCAAGATCGCGTTCGTCGAGATCGGCTCCACCGACAAGGACCGCCGGATGGGGTTCGGTTCCTGATTCTCTGACCGCGGGCTTCCCATCGGGCAGACTCGTCGTATGGCAACCCTGGCCGAGATCGTTCGGCAGCACACCGACCTCTCCAAGGAAGACGGCGCGCACCTCCAACAGTTGATCAGCGAGTGGGGAATGCTCGCCGATCTGTCGTTCGCCGACATGATCCTCTACGTGCGCGACACCGACGGTCGCTGGATCGTGGGTGCACAAGTACGACCAGCCACCGGGCAGACCATCTATCGCACCGACCTCGTCGAAGGAGAGGCCAGCGCCGCCGAGTCGCGTCTCCTCTCGAGCGCCCACACGACTGCCGCCATGGTTCAGGACGAACTCGACATGGACGGACTCGACGATTCGGTCCACGTTCTTGCGATTCCGGTGCGCGGCGAGAACGGCCCCATTGCGGTCCTGACGCGCGAGTGGTCGTCCAAGACGAGCCGCCAACCCGGCGAACTCGAGCGCACGTATCTCTCCATCTTCCAGCGCTTCGCCGAGATGATCACCGAGGGGTCCTTCCCGTTCTCGGGTCGCGTCGCCGACCTGAGCGCCGCTCCGCGTGTTGGCGACGGCGCGGTCGTACTCGACGAGGATGCCGTGGTCCGCTACGCGTCGCCGAACGCGGTGTCTGCTCTTCATCGTGTCGGGATCAGCGCCAACGCGGTTGGTCAGACCCTCAGCGAACTCGGTTTCGCCGACAGTCCCATTCGTCAGGCGTTCGAGCGGCACGAACCGATCATCGAAGAGTTCGATCAGACGGCCGACGTCACGTTGCTGGTTCGCGTGATTCCGATCCTGGCCGACGGTGTCGTGACCGGTGCGGTGATGCTCCTGCGCGACGTGACCGAACTCCGCCGCCGCGACCGTCTTCTGCTCTCGAAGGACGCGACCATTCGTGAGATCCACCACCGTGTGAAGAACAACTTGCAGACGATTTCATCGTTGTTGCGTCTGCAGGCCCGTCGCCTGACCTCACCCGAGGCCAAGGCCGCGGTGCAGGAGAGCGTCCGCCGTATTCGCACCATCGCCCTCGTGCACGAGACCCTGTCTCGAGAGCCGGGTGAGGACGTGGCGTTCGTCGAAATCGTGCGACCGCTCCTGCGGTTGGCCGAAGAGGGATTGCAGTCGCCCGATCGTCCGGTGCGCTTCACCGTGCAGGGTGACGGGGGTCGACTTCCGGCCACGGTGGCGACGCCGCTGTCGGTGGTGCTCACCGAGTTGCTCCAGAACGCGGTCGATCACGGTTTCCCCGAAGGGAGCGACGGTGGCACCGTGGTGGTCGTTCTCGACGGCGACGACGACGAGATGGTCATCACGGTCGTCAACGACGGAATCGGCCTCGAGCCGTCGTTCGATCTCGATGCGGCGACCGGACTCGGCCTCTCGATCGTGCGAACGCTCGTGACGACCGAACTGAACGGTTCGATCTCGATGCGTCCGGCGTCCCACCACGACTTCCTCGCCGTCGGGATCGACGGCAACCATCGCGGAACGGTCGTCGAATTGCGTCTGCCGCGCTGACGCGCGACGTGATCAGGAGGCCGCGGCGCGAGCGGCGTTGATGGCGGCCTTCTTGTGCGCCGCGATCCGGCGTCGGATGTCACGACGCTCTTCTTCGGACGTGCCGCCCCAGATTCCGGAGTCCTGGTTGGTCTCGAGTGCGAAGTCGAGACACTTCACCTTCACGGGGCACTCACAACACACTTCCTTGGCCCGGTCGATCTGGAGAAGAGCCTGACCGGTCGTTCCGATCGGGAAGAAGAGCTCCGGATCGGTGTCTCTGCACACGGCCTCGTTACGCCAGGAATAGTCGGCTGAACCGAGGGTGAGGGCAGAGGCGAGGATCGACACAGTGTGCTCCAGGCGGGTGTGGGGGTGGTCGGGGGGCATGGGCCGGACTCACGTCCTGCCACACGGTTAAGAGTGGCAAACGGGTGATGTGACCGCAAGAGGTAGCCGGGAGTTTTTTGTTCCAGGACAAACGCCGTGACCAGGGGCTTTCATCACCAGGAGTGTTCGCTTGTGAATGACAACGCGGGGATTCGGTGCAGCCCGTCAGCCCGGAAAGAGTCTTCATGTATCGCGTGGGGCGGGCGTGTGGAAATCTGCTCCCGTGACGTCGATCATCGCGCACCGGGGGGCGTCGAGAGCCGAGCGCGAGAACACGCTGGCCGCTTTCCGACGTGCGGTCGAACTGGGAGCCCACGCCGTCGAACTCGATGTTCGCCGCACGCGTGACGGTGTGCTCGTCGTGCATCACAATCCGACTCTCGCTGACGGTCGCGTGATTTCACAGTGCGACCACGCCGATCTTCCCGAGTTCCTCCCGACGCTCGACCTCGCACTCGATGCGTGTTCACCCCTGTGGGTCAACGTCGAGATCAAGAACGACTCGTCCGAACCCGACTTCGATCCCTTCGACACCATCGCCGACGACACGATTGCTCTCTTGTCGCGTCGCGACGAGGGTGATCGCCGCTGGCTCATCTCGTCGTTTCGGCGCGAGACGATCGAACGGTGTCGGGCCCTGAGGCCGACGATTCCGACGGCTTGGCTCACCGTCACGATCGAACCCGAACGTGTTTCGAGCGTCATCAACGATCTCGTCGCCAGTGGCCACACGGCTCTTCACCCGTGGCACGGAACCGTCACACGCGAACTCGTTCAGCGCTGTCATTCGGTCGGGCTCGATGTCAACACCTGGACGTGTGATGATCCCGAACGCATGACCGAGTTGATGGTGTGGGAGATCGACGGCATCTGCACGAACGTGCCCGATGTCGGCTTGGCTCGTCTCTGAACTAAATCGCCGTCGGCGGGAAGAGCAGATTCACGGCCTCGGGCACGTGATGGAAGTCGAGCAGGTTGGTCTCGCCGAGATAGTCGCCGTCGACTTGGTACGGGAACGGTGTCTCGTTCTCGACGACCAATTCGTGGACCGCGTCGAACACCGACACGTTGTCGTTCGGAACGATTCCGCCGCCCTTGAGCGCGCCAGTGAGCGACGACAGGATCGCCACGGCGGACATCGTTCGGAACGTGACTGCGACGAGAGGCTTGTCGAGAGTCGCGTTCGGTGAGAGATCGAGTGGTCGATTACCGAGGAACGAGTACGGGTTCGTGTTCAACACGATCGTGAAGTAACCGTCGTGGACGATGCGACCGGTGCCCGAGGGCGTGGCATCGGTGCCGAAACCGCCGATCGAACCGTCGGCGGCCACACGGAAGTGCGGACGCTTGCGGTCGTAGCGCGTCAGCCAGGTGTGCACCGCCGCGTAGATGAAGAGCGGATGTCCGGCCCAGCGCTTCAGATACGCGCGCTGCTCGACCGTGCGCACCACTGCGGCGTCGTATCCCACGCCGGTGTGGAAACAGAAGAAGCGTCCGTTCACCCGACCGAGGCCGATCGGCCGGATCGATCGATCGGGGTCGTCGAGGCCGGCCACCAGCAGGGGAGCGGCCGCCACCGGGTCGTTGGGCAGGCCGATGGTCCGGGCGAAGACGTTGGTACTCCCACCCGGTAGGACCCCGAGGGCGGTGTCGGTCCCGGCCACGCCGGTGGCCACTTCGTTGAGGGTGCCGTCGCCGCCGAACGAGACCACCAGGTCGATCCCGCGGTGGGCGGCATCCTGGGCGAATCGGGTCGCGTGACCGCGGCGGTTGGTCTCCACGACCTGGACGTCGTGGTTCCGGGACAGTTCGCGGTGGACGATCACGGTGTTGCGGGCGGTCACCGAGGATGCGAACGAATTGACCACGAGCAGGATCCGCATCGGTCCCGACCGTACCAGCCGCTACCAGCGCTCGGTCGTGCGTCACGCCTGCTCGGAGCATCCCCGACGGGTTGTGTGAACACATGCACAAGCGAGCAGAATGCGCCTCATGAAAGTCATCGTCTGTGTGAAGCAGATCCCCGACCCCGCCACCCCCGGTGCGCTCGATCCGTCCTCCAACACCTTGAAGCGCGACGGCAAGCTCATCCTCGACGAGTCCGACAGCTACGGCGTCGAGATGGCTCTCCAGCTGGTCGATGCGGCCGGTGGCGGAGAAGTGAGTCTCGTTTCCATGGCCCCCAACTCCGAGACCGCTGGTCTGCGCACCGCACTCGCGATGGGTGCGGCCAAGGCCGTGCTCGTCTCCGATCCGGCGTTGCAGGGTTCCGACGCGCTCACGACCGCCAAAGTTCTCGCGGCCGCGGTGCAGCGTCTGGGCGGTGCCGATCTCGTGATCGCCGCCACCGAATCGAGCGACGGATACACCGGCACCGTGCCCGAGCAGATGGCCGAGGTCCTCGGTCTTCCGTCGGTCACCTTCGCCAAGAAGGTCGCGATCGACGGCGGTGTGCTCAAGGCCGATCGTCAGACCGAAGCCGGATACGACGAAGTGACGTGTCCGCTTCCGGCGCTCATCTCGGTGACCGCTGGCGTGGTCGAGCCGCGCTACCCGTCGTTCAAGGGCATCATGGCCGCCAAGTCGAAGCCGGTCGAAGAAGTGAAGGCATCCGACCTCGGCATCACGCCGGTGGGTTGGGCCGGTGCTGGCCAGACCATCAGCAACGTCGCGCAGGCCGAAGCACGCGCCGCCGGCGAGATCATCGAAGACGACGGTGAGTCGTTCGGCAAGATCGTGGCCTTCCTCGAAGGCCTCAAGGTCATCTGAGAAGACGAGAGGACATCGACATGGCAATCAACAACATTTGGGTCTTCGCTCAGGTCTCCAACGGAGCGCCTACTTCGGGTTCGCTCGAACTCGTCACCAAGGCGCGCAGCCTTGGTGGTTCGATCAGCGTCTGGGTGGCGGGTGACGGCAACGCCGTCGCGGCGGCTCTCGGTTCGTATGGCGCCACCAAGGTGTACGGCGTCGACTACGGCTCGAACCTCGCCGGTGCGGCGGTCGCTTCGGCCATGAAGGCCACCATCGACGGTGGCGACGCTCCCGACATCGTTCTCTTCCCGCAGACCTACGAAGGCCGCGACGTGATGGCTCGTCTGTCGGTCAAGGTCGATCGCACGGTGCTCACCAACAACATCGACATCTCGGTGTCCGGTGATTCGGTGTCGGTCACCACGCCGATCTTCGGCGGCAACACACTCGTCACGTCCACCTTCACCGGTTCGGCCCCGTATCTCGCGGCTTTCCGTCCGAAGTCGTTCGCACCCGAGGCGTCGGGTGGCGGGGCGGCATCGGTGGTCGCGGTCTCGGTGCCCGAACTCGGTGCCTCGGGAGGCGCCAAGGTCATGGCCACGCACGTCGAAGAGACGAGCGGCCCGAAGCTCGACGAAGCCGACATCGTGGTGTCGGGTGGACGCGGTCTCGGCGAGAGCGCGAAGTACGAACTCATCGAGTCATTGGCCAAGATCCTGAAGGGTGCACCTGGTGCGTCACGCGCGATCGTCGACGCCGGATGGGTTCCGTACTCGTATCAGGTCGGTCAGACCGGCAAGGTCGTGAAGCCGAGCGTCTACA
>CAYNKE010000051.1:0-13469 GCA_964397715.1 uncultured Bifidobacterium sp.
AGCATCTCGAGAACGATGCGCTGAACGTTGTTCTCGGGCTGCGCCTCGGTGAGACCGAGCGAGTTGACCTGCACGCCGTAGCGGAAGCGGCGGGCCTTCTCGTCGGTGACGCCGTATCGGTCGTGGCCGATGCGGTCCCAGAGTTCGGTGAAGGCGCGCATCTTGCAGATCTCTTCGACGAAGCGGATGCCGGCGTTGACGAAGAACGAGATGGATCCGAACACCTGCTCGAACTGCTCGGGTGGGACCTGGCCCGAATCGCGAACCGCGTCGAGCACACCGACCGCGGTCGCGAGTGAGTACGCGATCTCCTGCACCGGCGTCGCCCCGGCCTCCTGGAGGTGGTATGAGCACACGTTCATCGGGTTCCACTTGGGCGTGTTGTTGGCGCACCACGCGACCATGTCGACGATGAGTCGACGGGAAGGCACGGGCGGGAAGATGTACGTGCCGCGCGAGAGGTATTCCTTGACGATGTCGTTCTGCGTGGTGCCACGCAGCGAAGCGCGCGGAACACCTTGATCCTCGGCGTTCGCCACATAGAGAGCGAGGAGCCATGCCGCTGTCGCGTTGATGGTCATCGACGTGTTCATCTGCCCGGGCGGAATTCCGTCGAGCAGGGTGCGCATGTGACCGAGGTGCGAGACCGGCACGCCCACCTTGCCGACTTCGCCGGACGCCATCGCCGAGTCGGGGTCGTAGCCGGTCTGGGTCGGAAGGTCGAAGGCGATCGACAATCCGGTCTGACCTTTGGCGAGATTCGTCCGATAGAGCTCGTTCGACGCCTTGGCCGTGGAATGGCCGGAGTACGTGCGCATCAGCCAGGGTTCGTCCCGACGCACCGACTCGGATCGTTCAGCCATGGTTCTCAGTCTGTCGTCCGCCGGGGAGGTTCACTGCCTCGGAGAGGATTTCGAGGTAGTGGGCGCGCGGAATGCTGACGGCACCGAGCGACTCCAGGTGTGGGGTCGACCATTGCACGTCGAACAGAGCGAAGCCTCCAGCCCGGAGCAGATCGACCAGACCGACAAGGGCCACCTTCGACGCGTCGGTCGCCCGATGGAACATGCTCTCGCCCGCGAAGAAGCGCCGGACCCGAACGCCGTACACACCGCCCACCAGTTCGTCGTCTCGCCAGACCTCGACACTGTGTGCGTAGCCGAGTCGGTGAAGTCGTGAGTACGCCTCGACGAAGTCGTCGTTGATCCATCCGTGGTCACGCCGGGGGTCGCCGCATCCGCGCATCACACCGACGAAGTCTCGATCGAGAGTGACGTCGAAGCGACGACAACTCTTGGCCAGCGATCGTGAGACGACGAGCCCGTCGAGGGGAATGATGCCGCGTTGCTGCGGGCTGAACCATCCGAGTCGCCGACGGCCGATCGGCATCGGGAAGAGTCCGTGCGCATAGGCCTGGACGAGAGTCGCTGGTTCGAGATCGGCGCCTTCGGCCACGATGTCGTCGTCTCCGAGTGGAGCACGGTCGAACTGCCAGGGTGACTCCGGCAAGGCTCCTTGCTCAGAAGTGATCCGGCTCAACGTCTCGACGGAGACGAGTCCGGTTCGATCGCTCGGTGACACGACTCGTGTCTAGCGCAGGATCGACAGCGAGCGGGAGGGATCAGTAGTCGAAGAAGCCCGACTTGGTCTTGCGACCGAGTTTTCCGTCCGCGACCATACGGCGAAGGGTCGGAACGACTTCGTAGTTGGGATCCTTGAACTCGGCGTGGAGCGCGTCGAGGATCGCGACCGAAGTGTCGAGCCCGACGAGGTCGAGCAGAGCGAACGGACCCATGGGAAAGTTGCATCCGCCCTTCATCGCGATGTCGATGTCGGCCATGCTCGCGGTGCCGTTCTCGAGCATGCGGACCGCGTTGTTGAGATACGGGAACAACAGGGCGTTCACGATGAAGCCGGCGTGATCCTTGACTTGCACTGGCTGCTTCCCGCATTGCTCAGCGAACGCCGTGGCGCGTGCGATCGTGGTGTCCGATGCCGTGAGGGGTCGGATGATCTCGACAAGGGACATGGTCGTGGCGGGGTTGAAGAAGTGGATACCGCACACCGATTCCGGCCGCGACGTGACGGCGGCAATTTCCATCACGGAGAGCGTCGAGGTATTGGTGGCGAGAATCGAGTCGGGGCGAACGACTCGATCGAGTTCGGCGAACAGGTCCTTCTTGGTGGCCATGTCCTCGACGACACTCTCGATCACGAGATCGCATTCGGCGAGAGCCTCGAGCTCGGTCACGACCGAGATCCGCGACCGAATCGCGTGCGCCTCGTCCTCGGACAACTTGCCGCGCTCGACTTGCTTGGAGAGACCTTTGGCGACTCCGGCCAGAACGGCTTCGCCGGTGCTCGCGGCACGAGTACGAACGATGGCGTCGATGCCGGCGCGAGCGGCAACTTCGGCCAGACCCGAACCCATGATCCCGGATCCGACGATGCCGACTCGTGTCACGGTCGCTGGGGTGGTCGATGAAGAAGGCACGTTGCTCCGATCCGGTTGCCATCACCATAGTTACCGCGCGGTAACAACGGCGATTCGAGCCGTCCCTTCCGGCCCGCCCCTACAGTCGGCTCATGTCCGGAACCGTGGTCCTGCAGGGAGGAGGCCCGTTCCGCCTCCATGACGATCTCGACCGCCGTCTTCTGGCGGGGGCCGGTGCCGATCGGGTGGTGGTCCTCCCGACGGCCGATGCGTTCGAGCGACCCGAAGTCCTCGTGGCCGACGGGATGTCGTGGGCCGAGCGGTTGGAGATCGACCTCGACGTGCTGATGGTGATGAGCCGACCCGAGGCTCTGGACGAAGGCGCGGCCGACGTCGTGCGTTCGGCTCGAGCGGTCTGGTTGGTGGGAGACAACCCGATTCATCTGCGCAGTGTCATCAAGGACACGCCGGTCTGGCAGGGCGTGCGCGACGTTCTCGCCGCGGGCGGTGTGGTCGTAGGAGCCGGCGCATCGGCGTCGGCGTTGTGCGATCCGATGATCGATCCGCGTGGTGGCGCGCTCGCTCTGGGCCTCGGTCTCGTGTCGGGTCTCGCTCTGGTGTCACAAGCCGAGACCGTCTCGATCGATCGTCAGGCCCGCGCGCGCAAACTCGCCAACGTGCCGCTCGTGTTCCTTCCTTCGTCATCGGCTCTCGTCAGGACCGACCACGGCTGGGAGACGATCGGCGATCACGACGCGGTCGGCACTCTTCCCGCCTGAGGATCGCGATGACGTCGACCGTTCGCCTCGGAGTGATCGGCACCGGAATGATGGGGTGCGAGCACATTCGCAACGTTGTGGCGCTCGAGGGTGCCAAGATCACCGCGGTGAGCGATCCGCATCCGGAATCGCTGGCCTGGGCTCGGGCCAATCTCGGAGGGACTAGTGCGGTCGAGTTCGACGACCACCGTCGACTCCTCGAATCCGGACTCGTCGACGGCGTGATCGTCGCGTCGCCCAATCACACGCACGCGTCGATCCTCCACGACGTGTACGCGACCGACCTACCAGTACTGGTCGAGAAACCCATGTGCACCACGATCGACGATTGCACGACGATCGTTCGCGCCGCTTCGGCGCGTCGGGCCATCACATGGGTCGGGCTCGAGTACCGGTACATGGCCCCGATCGCCGCTCTCGTCGATGTCGTCGCATCCGGTCGGATCGGTGACGTGAAGATGATCGCGATTCGCGAACACCGCTTTCCGTTCCTCGTGAAGGTCGGCAACTGGAATCGATTCAGCCGGAACACCGGTGGGACCCTCGTCGAGAAGTGCTGTCACTTCTTCGATCTCATGAATCTGGTCGCTGGTTCGCGGCCCCGACGGGTCGTCGCGAGCGGGGGACAGGACGTGAATCACCTCGACGAGGTCTACGACGGCGAGCGTTCCGACATTCTCGACAATGCCTTTGTCATCGTCGAGTACGAGAACGGTATTCGCGCCAGCCTCGACTTGTGCATGTTCGCCGAAGCGTCGCGCGACGAACAGGAGTTGTCGGTCGTCGGAACGCTCGGCAAGGTGGAGGCGGCGGTTCCGGGTGATGGGTCGGTGTGGATCGGTCGTCGCGCTGATCGCACGGTCGAGGCACTACCGGCGCCGATCGATCCGCGAGTGGCCCACGTCGGGTTCCACTTCGGCGCGAGTTTCATCGAGGTCGCGCGATTCTGCGAGGCGATCCGCTCGGGCTCTCAACCCGATGTCGATGTGAGCAGCGGCCTGTGGTCGGTGGCCGTGGGCGCGGCGGCTCACCGATCGATCGATGAAGCCCGTGCGGTGAACCTCGACGAATTCGGGATCTGACGACTCGAGGCGTCAGGCCTCGGTGATCGTGATCGAGACGATCTCGATCTTCTCCTTCGGCGGCACACCATTGTTGGCCGGATTGCCGAGCGAGTCGAGAACAGCGACGACGTCGAGGCCCTCGGTGACCTTGCCGAAGAGCGAGTAGTTGGGAGGAAGCCCGGCGCCGTCGGAACCCGTGATCACGAAGAACTGACTGCCGTTCGTGTTCGGGCCAGAGTTGGCCATGGCGATCGAGCCGATTTCGTATTCGCCTCCCGCGGGAAGCTCGTCGGCGAACTTGTAGCCGGGACCGCCGGTTCCGGTTGCGGTGGGGTCACCGCACTGCACGACGAAGTTGGGGATGGCGCGGTGGCACTGAGTGCCGTCGAAGTACTTGAAGCGGGCGAGGTTGACGAAGTTGTTGACGGTCCCGGGCGCCTTGGTCGGATCGAGAGCGATCGTGAACTCACCTTTATTGGTGACCACGGTGGCGGTGTAGGTCTTGGCCGGATCGATACAGAGTTTGGGTGCGTCGGCGAAAGACTGTGTCTTGGTGGCCGATCCGTCGGTGGGTGCGCATTCGCCGGTGCCGTACGCGAACCCTGTCGGAGCCGCAGAGGTCTCGGGTGCTCCGGAATCGCCCGGCGCCAGGCTCTGGTCGATCGGTGCCGACGAGTCGGCCGGTGGGAAGAGATCGGTGGGAAGCGTCTCGAGCGGTGACACCGTGTCGTTCGAGTTGTCGTCGCGCGTGAGGAAGGCGACGAGGAACACGACGGCCAGCACACCGACGACTGCGGCGACGATGCGAAGGGTTCGACGTCGGGTCTGCTGACGGCGTTCGACGCGAGCCTGGATCTGACGGCCCATCTCGCGGTTCTGCTTCTTCCGTTCACGTTTTGCGGTGCCCACGAAGAGGAAAGGCTAGTAGCCTGCGGTCTCCGTGGCCCTCATCGTCCAGAAGTTCGGAGGCACGTCCGTCGCCGATCCCGAGAGGATCCGAGCCGTCGCCGAACACGTCGCTTTCACGAGGCGTCATGGCGCGGGAGTCGTGGTCGTGGTCTCGGCGATGGGTAAGTCGACCGACAACCTGATCAAGCTCGCCAACGAGGTGTCGTCCACTCAGCCGGGCCGAGAGATGGACATGCTGCTCACCACCGGTGAACGGATCTCCATGGCGCTGTTGTGCATGGCACTCGCCGACATCGGCGTCGAGGCCATGAGTTTCACCGGAAGTCAGGTGGGCATCATCACCGACACCGTCCACACCAAGGCGAAGATTCTCGAAGTCAAGGGTGATCGAGTTCGCGAGGCTCTCGCCGCCGGCAAGGTCGCAGTCGTCGCCGGCTTCCAGGGCGTCAGCACCGATCGTGAGGTCACGACGCTCGGTCGTGGCGGTTCCGACACGACAGCCGTGGCTCTGGCCGCAGCCCTGAACGCCGACAGTTGCGAGATCTACACCGATGTCACCGGTGTGTTCTCCGCCGATCCGCGCATCGTTCCGCAAGCCCGCAAACTCACGCACATCAACTTCGACGAGATGCTCGAAATGGCCGGAGCCGGGAGCAAAGTTCTGGCCCTGCGTTCGGTCGAGTTCGCCCGCAATCACAACGTCCCCATCCATGTTCGTTCGAGCTTCACCTGGGAGCCGGGAACATGGGTCACGAGTCAGGAGCCGTCGATGGAAGATCCCGTCATCTCCGGCGTCGTCACCGACGTCAGCGAAGCCAAGGTCACCGTGCGCAAGGTGCCCGATCGTCCGGGAGTCTCGGCTTCCCTGTTCGAGCCGCTCGCCGCGTCGAACATCAACGTCGACATGATCGTCCAGAACGTGTCGGTCGACGGCACGACCGACATCAGTTTCACCGTGCCGAAGGCCGACATGAAGGTCGCGCAGAGCATCGTGGAGTCAGTGGCCAAGCAGATCGGCGCGAGTGGAATCGCTCACGACGATTCGATCGCCAAGATCTCCTTGGTTGGTGCTGGTATGAAGACCAGCCCGGGAATCGCCGCCAAGATGTTCAGGATCCTCGCCGACAACGGCGTGAACATCGAGATGATCTCCACGTCGACCATTCGAATCTCCGTCGTCGTGCCGTCGGCCGACCTCGAGAAGGCCGCGCGCTCGCTGCACTCCGCCTTCGGTCTCGACAGCGGTCAGGCGTACAGCGCTCCGCTGCCCGAGCGGAAGTAGGCGATGGCCGCGAAGCGGCGTCACCAGCACGTCCCCTGGAACGCGGCCGGCGACGCCAGTCGTCGCTCCGACGACCCTGACGAAGTCGTGCGTGACACCGGTTGGGTGTTCAACAACGAGGTGGGTGGGCACCTGACGCTGGCTGATTTCGTGCGCTCCGGCGAACAAGAGGTCGGTTCGTATCTTCACCACTTCGGCGTCGACGCCGAGACGGCAAGTCGGTCGTCGCTCGTCGAAATCGGCTCGGGTATCGGTCGAATGACCGCCGAGTTCTCGAAACGCTTCGCCTCGGTGACCGCGTGCGACCTCGATGCCTCGTTCCTTCGCCAGTGCGAACGAACCGTTTCCGAGTTCGGTGATGCGAGTCGGCTCAACACGTCGCACGTGAGCGATGGTCGTACCCTCGCTCTCGCCGACGCCTCTGCCGATGTCGTATTCAGCTACATCACCTTGCAGCACTGCAAGAGGGCCGATGCGCTGTCACTGACTCGCGAGGCGCTACGTGTCGTACGACCTGGTGGACTCCTGGTGCTGAACTACCGGACGTGGACACCTCGTGACGTCGTTCTCTATCCAGCCGGCGTCGTCGTGCGCGGTCTGTGGCGGATTCCCGTGCTCGGGCCAGCGATCGCTCGGCAGCGTTGGTCGACCCGACTCGGTTGGCAGGCCAACCGACTCGGGCCGCGTGAGGTTCTCGCGGAGTTGAAGCGCGCTGGCCTCCGTTTGGCTGGTGCCGCGCTGTGGTTTCAGGCACCTCGTTCGGTTGCCGCACCCGAGGGGGTCGAGATCAGGTCGTTCTCCGGAATCGACTCGAGCCATTGGTGGCTAATCGGTCGTCGGCCCGACTGAGCCCACAGTTAGCCTGCCAGCCATGCGTGTAGGTGTCGTGGGTGCAACTGGCCAGGTGGGTGCGGTCATGCGCACTCTTCTCGCCGAGCGGAACTTTCCGGTCGACGAGATCCGTTTCTTCGCATCGGCTCGTTCGGCCGGTTCTTCGCTTCCATGGAAGGGCGGCTCGATCGTCGTCGAAGACGCCTCCACCGCCGATCCGAGTGGGCTCGATGTCGCACTGTTCTCCGCTGGCGCGTCGTCCTCGCGCGAATTGGCACCGCGTTTCGCGGCTGCAGGCGTGACCGTGATCGACAACTCCTCGGCGTGGCGCATGGATCCCGAGGTTCCTCTCGTCGTCTCCGAAGTGAACCCGGACGAAGCGCGTCGGGCACCCAAGGGCATCATCGCGAATCCGAACTGCACCACGATGGCGGCCATGCCCGTGCTGAAGGTTCTGCACGACGAAGCGGATCTGGTTCGAATCGTCGTGAGCACCTACCAGGCGGTGTCGGGTGGAGGTCTCGCCGGTGTGGACGAGCTCGACAAGCAGTCGCGTGAGGTGACCGACAAGGCTCGTGATCTCACCTTCGACGGTGAGGCGGTGTCGTTTCCGGCCCCGACGAAGTTCGCCAAGCCGATCGCGTTCAACGTTCTTCCGTACGCCGGCAAGTACGTCGACGACGGATCGTTCGAGACCGACGAAGAGCAGAAACTTCGCAACGAGAGCCGCAAGATTCTGGCGATCCCGGAATTACGAGTGTCGGGAACGTGCGTCCGGGTTCCGGTGTACACCGGTCACTCGCTCAGCATCAACGCCGAGTTCGCCCGGCCGATTTCGGTGTCGCGAGCGACCGAGATCCTGTCCAGGGCGCCAGGTGTCGTCGTTCTCGACGTTCCGACGCCTCTCGAAGCCGCGGGTCAGGACCCGAGCTACGTCGGTCGCATTCGTCAGGACTCGTCGGTCGACGGCGGACGTGGACTCGTTCTCTTCGTGAGCAACGACAATCTCCGCAAGGGTGCCGCGCTCAACGCGGTTCAGATCGCCGAACTTTTCGTGAAGTGACCGGAATGACCGGGACTCTCGTTCTCCTTCGCCACGGCGAGAGCACGTGGAACAAGCAGAACTTGTTCACCGGTTGGCACGACGTGCCACTGTCCGACAAGGGTCGTGCCGAAGCCGCGCAGGCCGGAGTGACCATGAAGGATGCGGGCTTGCACTTCGACTTCGCCCACACGTCGGTCCTCGAACGAGCCGTGGTGACGTGTCACCTCGCGCTCGAGGCCATGGGTCAGGTCTGGCTTCCTCTTCAGCGCTCCTGGCGGTTGAACGAGCGTCATTACGGTGCGTTGCAAGGTCTCGACAAGAAGGCGACGACCGAGCGCCACGGGGCCGAGCAGACCAACTTGTGGCGTCGGAGCTTCGACGTCCCGCCGCCGCCAGTCGACGTGGCGAGCCCCGAACATCCCTCGAACGATCGTCGCTATCGACTTCTCGATCCGGACCTCCTGCCGGCGAGCGAGTGCTTGAAGGACGTCGTCGCGCGAGTTCTTCCGTACTGGTACGACTCGATCGTTCCGCAACTGCGGTCCGGGCTCGACGTTCTCGTGACGGCTCATGGCAACTCGCTCCGGGCTCTGGTCATGCACCTCGAGGGCATCTCGCCAGCGGCGATCGCCGAACTCAACATCCCGACTGGAGTGCCGCGTCGCTACGAGTTTGCCGACGACCTGTCGGTCCGAAGCGTCGATTATCTGGGCGATGCCGGAGCGATTGCCGCGGCCGCCGCCGCGGTCGCCAAGCAAGCCGGGACCTGATGTGGCGCCGGACTCAGTCCGGTGACTGCTGACTCGTCGGCCCGTCCGTCACAAGTTCACGAGCGTCGTATAGTGAGGCTCATGTCCAAGAAGTCGTACCTCGAAAGCCTCCGCAAGGTCGCGTTGTTCTCCTCGTGCTCCAACAAGGACCTCGAGAAGATCGCCAAGTCCGGAGACGAAATCGTCATGGATGCCGGTTCGCTGATCGTCGATCAGGGCCAGGCCGGACGCGAAGCGTTCGTGATCATCAAGGGATCAGCGACCGTCAAGCGCAACGGCAAGAAGGTCGCCACTCTCGGGGCCGGCTCGGTCGTGGGGGAACTGTCGCTTCTCGATCACGGTCCCCGTACCGCATCGGTGGTCACCGACACCGAGTGCACATTGTTGGTCATCAGCCAGCGCCAGTTCCTCGGAGTTCTCGACCAGGTTCCGGCGCTCTCGCACAAGCTGCTCGCCACGTTGGCCGGCCGCATTCGCGAACTCGACCGCCAGTACTTCGGCTGATCCCGACCCCACAGGGTTCGGGTCTCCGGGCCCCGGCAAGTAGCGTCTGACCTGCATGGCAACGCACGCTGACACCCCCGCCGCGCCCACGGGTCCGCGACGCCTCAAGCCGTACCAACTCTCGATCGCGATCGGATCGTTCGTCGCGGCGTTCACGGTGGTGTCGGGCATACTTCCGCTGCTCACCGGCTGGGAGGGCGATTCCCCGATTCACCGCACGGTGTTCGGTGGCATCCCCGGACCGCTGAAGGTCGCCTTCTACACCGTCGTCCCGGCGATGATCCTGTGGGGTTCGTTCCGCTTCGCCGACCGCGTGCGGAACTGGGAGCGCGGCGCCCCTGACCGCCGGCGCACCACCCCCAAGAACGTGAAGCGTCGTTTGGCCGACTACCGCGCAGGCGTCTACATGAAGACCCTCTTGCGCGATTCGGCTGCCGGCCTGATGCACTCGATGATCTACTTCGGGTTCCTCGTTCTCCTCGGAGTGACGACCGTTCTCGAAGTCGATCACCAGATGCCCGAGGCTCTGAAGTTCCTGCACGGCGACGTCTACCGTGGGTACGCGCTGATCGGCGATCTTGCCGGTGTCGTGTTCACCGTGGGCGTCGTGTGGGCGATTCTGCGCCGCTACGTCCAGCGTCCGTATCGCATCCGGATCAAGACCAAGCCCGAGCACGCGGCGATCCTCGGCGTGCTGCTCGCGATCGGCGTGTCGGGCTTTGGCGCCGAGATGTTCCGCATCGCCGAGAGTCAGGCCGCCGGATTGAGCGTCGACCACGAGAAGTGGTCGGTGATCGGGTACCCGCTCGCCCAACTCGTCGACGGATGGTCGGCCGACAGCCTTCAGACTTGGCATCAGGGCTGGTGGATCGGCCACGTGGTCACGTTCATCGCCTTCTTGGCGATTCTGCCGATCACGATGCTGCGGCACATCTTCACGTCGCCGCTCAACATGTATTTGAAGGATCGCGATCGGCCCAAGGGTGCGATGAAGGCGATGCCGAACCTCACCGAGACCTCGCTCGAGTCGTTCGGTGCGTCGGTCGTCGAGGACTTCACGTGGAAGCAACTCCTCGACACCGATGCCTGCACGATGTGCGGCCGGTGCACGAGCGTCTGCCCGGCCCACGCGACCGGTAAGCCCCTCGACCCGCGTGAGATCGTGTTGAAGACCGGTGAAGTGATGGCGGCCACGGCCGCTCACGCGCCGGGTGGACGCGTGACGCCGCCGATCGGCACCGATCCCGAGATCACGATCGGCGCCAACTCGCTTTTCGAGCGCATCACGTCCGAAGAGATCTGGTCGTGCACGTCGTGCAAGGCGTGCGACGAGATCTGCCCCGTGAACATCGAAATTCTCGACAAGATCCTCGACATGCGTCGCTACCTGTCGCTGATGGAGAGCAACTTCCCAGCCGAACTCGGCAACGCGTACCGCGCCATGGAGAACCAGGGCAATCCGTGGGGAATGAACCAGGGCGAGCGTGCGGATTGGGCCAAGGAACTCGACGTCGACGTCGTCGACCCGGGTGAGGCCCTGTCGCACGAATACCTCTACTGGGTGGGGTGTGCCGGATCGTTCGACGACAAGAACAAGAAGGTCACGCAGTCGATGGCCAAATTGCTCCGTCGCGCCGGAATCGATGTCGCGATCCTCGGGCCGAGCGAGATGTGCACCGGTGACTCGGCTCGCCGGTCGGGCAACGAGTACCTGTTCCAGATGCTCGCCATGCCCAACATCGAGACGCTCAACGGCATGGGCGTCAAGAAGATCATCACGCAGTGCCCGCACTGCTTCAACACCCTGGCCAACGAATATCCGCAACTGGGTGGTCACTACGAAGTGATCCACCACTCTCAACTTCTCGAGCAACTCATCGAGACGGGCAAACTCGACGTGAGTAACGCAACCCTCGAAGAGCGCATCACCTATCACGACTCGTGCTACCTCGGGCGCCACAACGACGTCTATCTCGCGCCGCGCAAGGTGGTCGCCTCGATCAAGGGGATCGAGGTCGTCGAGATGACCCGCAACGGCACCAAGGGAATGTGTTGCGGCGCCGGTGGAGCCCGAATGTGGATGGAGGAATCCATCGGCACGAAGGTGAACGATGAACGCGCCCGCGAAGCATTGTCGACGGGTGCCACTCGCGTCGCCACGGCTTGTCCGTTCTGTTACATCATGCTCGATGACGGCGTGAAGGGAGCGGGAGTCGACGAGGATCAGGTGCGCGTCGGTGACATTGCGATTCACCTCCTCGAGGCAATCGAGAACGGCGAGCGAAGCCTGGCCAATCCGGGCTCACCGCTGCTCGACAGCGCCGGCACACCGGTCGCCGGCGAGTGATCAGCTGAGGTGGGCTGAGATCAACTGACGCAGGGTGTCGATGTTGGCGCCGTTCTGGCTGCTGACCCACACGACGTCTCCGGGCTCGAGTTGGCAGCCTTCAGCAAGTTCGCGCTTGCGAGTCGACCTCTTCGAGGACTTCACCTTGTCGCCTTTGGTCGCGACCACGGTGTGCGGAATTCCGTTCTCCCGCAACCAGTCGAGCATCTGGACGTCGAGTTTGGTGGGTCCGATCTCGCCATCGACGAGCACGAAGACCATCACCAATTCCTCACGATCGAGCAGGTATGTCTCGATCATCGGGCCCCAGGTCTTCTTCACTCGACCCGGAACCGCGGCGTAGCCGTATCCCGGTAGGTCGACCACGGTGCCACCGTTCGGCACGGTGAAGATGTTGATCAGTTGCGTTCGGCCCGGGGTGTTGGAGACTCGGGCGAGCTGTCTGCGATTGGCCAGCGCATTGATAAGCGACGATTTGCCGACGTTCGACCGACCGACGAAAGCGACTTCGGCGGGCGAATCGGGGAGATCGCGCACATCGGTGGCGGACTTCACGAAAGTGATCTGCAACGGTCCACTCACCGTGCAGAGTGTACGGACTCAGCCGTTGGTGAAGTTCTCGAAGTAGCGACTGGGCGTGGGGCCGCGCTGACCGAGGTACTTCGAGCCGCGCGCACCCTTGCCGTAGGGATTGTCAGCCGGAGTGGTCATCTGCATGAAACTGACCTGTCCGATCTTCATGCCGGGGTAGATGGTGATCGGAAGGCTCGCAACGTTCGCGAGCTCGAGCGTGACGTGACCGTCGAAGCCGGCGTCTATGAAGCCAGCTGTTGAATGGATCAGCAGGCCGAGACGACCAAGGCTGCTCTTTCCTTCGATGCGCGCGACCAAGTCGTTCGGCACGGCCACTCGCTCGAGCGTCGAGCCGAGGACGAACTCACCCGGATGGAGCACGAAGACTCCGTCTTGCGGAATCTCGACGAGTTCGGTGAGTCCGGTCATGTCGTGCTTGACATCGATGATGCCCGCGGTGTGGTTGCGGAAGACACGGAAGAGATTCGAGACCCGAACGTCGATGGACGATGGCTGGATCATGGTCGGGTCGAGCGGCTCGATGACGATACGGCCGGCGGCCAGGGCCTCTTTGATGCTGCGGTCCGACAAGATCACGCCGTCACCGTAGTGGATCGGGCGGACCGGTCGGCAGGTGACGGCCCTGGTGGGCGCGGATAATCTCGAACGTGGCGTTCCTCGGGGCGCGCTCTGCGGGTGTAGTTCAATGGCAGAACATCAGCTTCCCAAGCTGAGAACGCGGGTTCGATTCCCGTCACCCGCTCACAGCGCGAAGCGCTCTCTTCGGGTCGTGTAATCGGGAGGAGCGAAGCGACGGGTCCCGTCACCCGCTCACAGCGCGAAGCGCTCCCTTCGGGTCGTGCAATCGGGAGGAGCGAAGCGACGGGTCCCGTCACCCGCTCACAGCGCGAAGCGCTCTCTTCGGGTCGTG
>CAYNKE010000052.1:0-13017 GCA_964397715.1 uncultured Bifidobacterium sp.
CGGTCGTCGATGTTCCGGTCGTCGAATCGCCGGTCGTCGAATCGCCGGTCGTCGATGTTCCGGTCGTCGAACGCGCTCCGTCGTTCCGCGAGCGAATGGGCAAGGCCGCCGCGGCCATGGCCGGCGTCATCGGGGGCGTTCGCTCCCGTCAGAGCATCGGCGACGACACCTGGGACGATCTCGAAGAGGCGCTCCTGCGCGCCGATGTCGGCGTCGGAGTGACCACCAAGCTGCTCGACGGTCTTCGCGACCGTGTCAGAGCCAAGACGATTCAGACTCCCGACGAATTGATCGACGCTCTGGCGTCCGACATGTCCGACCGACTGTCCAGTTCCGATCGAGCCCTGAACTTCGACGAGGCGGTGTCGGCGTCCGGACAGGTGAACGTCTGGCTGTTCGTCGGAGTCAACGGAGTCGGTAAGACCACGACCATCGGCAAGGTCGCGTCGCAACAGGTGACCAGTGGTCGGTCGGTCGTTCTCGCGGCCGGCGACACGTTCCGCGCCGCCGCCGCCGAGCAGCTCGGTACCTGGGCCGACCGCTCGGGAGCCGAACTTGTTCGCGGCTCCGAAGGTGGCGACCCCAGCTCGGTCATCTACGACGGCATCCAACGGGCCCGCGCCACCGGCGTTCCCCTGGTCCTCGGCGACACCGCGGGCCGCCTCCAGAACAAGAGCAACTTGATGGACGAATTGCGCAAAGTTCGGCGCGTGGCATCGAAAGAACCCGGGGTCGTCACCGAAGTCCTCCTCGTCATCGATGCGACCACCGGTCAGAACGGACTGGCTCAGGCGCGCGAGTTCGCTGATGCGGCCGGCGTGACAGGAGTGGTGCTCACCAAGCTCGACGGCTCGGCCAAGGGTGGAATCGTCTTCGCGATCGAGACCGAACTCGGGATTCCCGTGAAGCTCGTCGGTCTCGGTGAATCGATCGTCGATCTGGTGGCCTTCGATCCCCGCGAGTTCGTCGACGCGCTCCTCGACCTGCATCGCTGATGTCGGGCCGCTGATCGTCGACCAATCCGAGAGAAATCTCGTCGATCCGGGAACCGGACACCCGTCACCGAACGTCTGAGTGCCATGAATCGTTCTGGCATCGCACCTACCGTGTCGGGCATGGCCCGCTCAGTCCTTCCCGTCGTCGCTCTTCTCGCCTTGGCGGTGTCGTGCGGAGACGATCCCGACGGTCGCGGATTGCCGATCATTCGCGCCACCTCGGGCGCGGCGCCGACTGGCGCCGAGATGGCCGCGACGTCGCCGATGGTCGACGACAAGATGATGTATCGGCCGGTCGACTGGAACTTCGTCGTCGGTGATCTTCCCGCCCTCGATTCTCCGGCGTGGGCCTGGGTCTTGCGCGGGGGAGCGCGCCCGAGCGAATCCCAGTTGAGTTCGTTGGCCGACTACTTCGACATCGCGGGCGGTTTCACCGAGCGCACCGAAGGTGCCGGTGAATCATGGGAATACACCACGTGGATGGCCGGCTCGACCGATGGTTCGAAGCCCTCGATCAACGTCTCGAACGACGCGATGTTGTCGTGGTGGTACTCGGAGGGATACGGCGAGGTCGTCGCGGTGGCCGGATGCGCCCTGCCGCCCGAGGTTCAACCCGCCGATTCGTCGGTTCCGGTGTCCGAACCGCTCGTTGCCTCCGAACCGTGCGGCCCACCCATGGATCCGCCGGCCGGTGTTCCGTCGAAGGCCGAAGCCATCGACAAGTTCCGCGACATGGTTCGCGCGCTCGGCTACTCCGCCGATGACATGGCGATCGATGCGTGGGCCGACGACTGGGCGGCGAGCGTCACCGGTTGGTTGAAGCTCGACGGCGTGCGCTCTCCGATGTCGATGAGCGCCTCGTACGGCGAGAACGGCACGCTCACCTGGGCGAGTGGCGTACTCGCCGCTCCCGAGAAGTTCGCCGAGTACCCCCGCATCGGAACCAAGGCCGCGTTGGAGCGGATGACCAAGGAGTACAACGCGCCGTGGACGGGTGGCCCGATGATGCGGTCGGGGGCCGTGGCGATCGACGCGATGCCGATCGAGCCCGTGTCTCCTGACTCGATGCCGCCTGACTCGGTGCCAGTCAACACGATGCCGGTCGACACGATGCCCGTCGAGCCCGAGACCATCACGGTCGCGATCGAGGGAGTCGAAGAAGAACTCGTCTACGTCTGGAGCGAAGACGGAGCGGTGTACCTCGTTCCGGGTTACGCGTTCCTCGCGACCCAGGACGGTTATCAGTCCCGCTATCTCGTCTCGGCCATGCCCGACGAGTACGTGCAGCAGGCTGCTCCGTCGGAAGTCGTGACGACCGACGACGGAACGACCGGCTCCGGTTCGATCGACGATTCGTCCGGGGTCGACGTTCCCGCTGGTGCCGAACAGGAGTTGGTGGGACTCTCCGAGAAGGATGCGGTGGCCCGCGCCGAATCCCAGGGATGGCTCGTTCGCGTGGTGTCCCGTGACGGCGAGGATTTCGCGGTGACGGCCGACTATTCGTCGGCGCGAGTGAACCTCACCATCGTGAAAGATGCGGTGACCGCCGTCTACGTCGGTTGAGCCGAAGCGCCGCGAGGGTCGATCGCTAGCCTGACCTGACCATGTTCGACAATCTCTCCGGCCGCTTCGAAGGAATCTTCAAGCGCATCCGCGGCAAGGGCCGTCTTTCGGCGGCCGATGTCGACGAGGTCCTGAAGGAGATCCGCACCGCGCTTCTCGAAGCCGACGTCAACGTCGGTGTCGTGCGCAACGTCGTCGCCCGGATCCGCGATGGCGCCGTCGGCATCGAACAGTCGAAGGCTCTCGATCCGAGCCAGCAGATCGTCAAGCTGGTCAACGCCGAACTCACCGCGATCCTCGGCGGCGAGACGCTCAAGATTTCGTACGCGAGCAAGCCGCCCACCGTCGTCTTGATGGCTGGTCTGCAGGGTTCGGGCAAGACCACCAACTCGGCCAAGTTGGCGAAGTGGTTCAAGTCGCAGGGCCGTCATCCGCTCCTCGTGGGCGCCGACTTGCAACGCCCGGCCGCCGTCGAGCAGTTGCGCACACTCGGTTCTCAGATCGACGTGCCGGTGTTCAGCGAACCCGGCGACCCGGTCGCCACCGCCACGCGAGGCTTGGCCGAAGCCCGTCGTCTGGGCAAGGACGTGCTCATCGTCGACACCGCCGGCCGATTGGCGATCGACGACGAGATGATGGCGCAGATCCGCCAGATCTCCGATCGCATCTCGCCCGACTACACGTTCCTCGTCATCGACGCGATGACCGGTCAGGACGCGGTCAACGTGGCCGAAGCGTTTCATGCCACCTTGCAGATCGACGGTGTGATTCTCTCCAAGCTCGATGGCGATGCTCGCGGCGGTGCGGCCCTCTCCGTCAAGGAAGTCATCGGCCGTCCGATCGCCTTCGCGAGTACGGGCGAGAAGCTCGACGCCTTCGACCAGTTCCATCCCGACCGTATGGCGAGCCGCATTCTGGGTATGGGCGACGTGCTCACGCTCATCGAGCAGGCCGAGAAGGCGTTCGAGAAGGACCAGGCCGAACAGGCGGCGGCGCGGCTGCTCGAAGGCGAATTCACACTCGACGATTTCCTCGAACAGATGCAGTCGCTGAAGAAGATGGGCCCGCTCGGTGGTGTGCTCGGGATGATGCCCGGAATGCCCAAGGAATTGAAGAACGCGCAGATCGGCGACGACGACCTCAAACCGATCGAGGCGATCATCCGCTCGATGACACCTGACGAGCGCCGCAAGCCCGAGATCATCAACGGGAGTCGACGTCAGCGCATCGCTCAGGGAAGCGGTCGATCGATCGCCGAGGTGAATCGCCTCGTGAAGCAATTCTCCGAGATGCAGAAGATGATGAAGCGCATGGGTGGAATGGGCGGCGGCAAGAAGGGCAAGCGCGGTGGTCTGGGTGCTCTGGCCGGACTGGCCGGAGGAATGGGGCCGGGCGCCGGTCTTCCTGGACCGCCGGGTGCCGGCACGGCCCCGGGTGGATTTCCCTTCCCGCCGTCGCGCTGAGGTCCGGGTCGGCGGGCGTTGGGGACGCCCGAGACCCACCGCTAACCTCACAGGGTCCCCGTCCACGGATCCACCCGCGGATCCGTGACCCCAGGAGTTCTCATTACATGGCCGTCAAGTTGCGTCTCACTCGAGTCGGAAAGACCAAGCAGCCCTACTACCGCGTCATTGCGAGCGACAGCCGCAAGTCGCGCGACGGCGCTTTCCTCGAGATCCTCGGCCAGTACAACCCGCGTCTCGAGCCGTCGGTCCTGAACATCGACAACGACAAGGCCGTCGCGTGGCTCATGAAGGGTGCTCAGCCCACCGAGCGCGTCCGCAAGTTGCTCGAGATCTCGGGTGCGTGGGCGCAGTTCACCGCCGCCCGCGGCAAGTGACCCGGCGAGGCCGATCGTGACCGATCCGAACCAGTTCGCCTCACCGACGGCCGTCGCCGTCCTCACCCACGTCGTGCGCTCGATCGTCGACGATCCCGATGCCGTGGTCGTGAACGAAGTCGAGGGTCGCCATCGCGCCAAACTCGAAGTCACGGTCGGCCCGGGCGATCTCGGTCGCGTCATCGGGCGCCGGGGACGTACCGCTCAGAGCATCCGCACCCTCGTGCGTGCTGCCGCCGCCAAGGACGGCAGCGAGGTCGACGTCGACTTCGTCGACTGATTCGATCGGCTCGGCGATGACCGAGTTGCGCCCGTCCCACCTCCTCGAAGTCGGCCGTTTCGGTCGTCCCCACGGAGTCCGCGGTCGCATTCACGTCAACCTCTCCACCAACCGCGTCGAGCGAGTCGCGGTCGGTTCACGTCTCTGGTGCGATGTCGCGGGGGGCGGTTGGCTCGAGATCGTCGAGTCGTTCGAGGCGTCCAATCGTCCGGTCGTCGGGCTCGCCGGTATCGACGATCGCAACGCCGTCGAACGCTTCGTGAACGGCACGATCTGGGCCGAGCCGCTCGTCGATCCCGATGCGGTGTGGGTTCACGAGGTCATCGGCGCAACAGTGGTCGACCAACACGGAGTCGAGCGCGGCCGATGCATCGCCGTGGTCGCGAATCCGGCCGACGATCTTCTCGAACTCGCGTCGGGTGCACTGGTTCCCGGACGATTCGTCGTGCGCGTCGAACGCGTCGCCGAACGAATCGTGGTTCACGTCGACGCTCCCGACGGTCTCTTCGATCTGGAGGAGTCGTGAGGGTCGACGTCTTCAGCATCTTCCCGAATCTCGTCGACGCGTTCTGCTCCGAGAGTCTCCTCGGCAAGACCCGCTCGAGCGGGCTGCTCGATCTGCGCTGCCACGATCTCCGCGAGCACACGACCGACGTGCATCGTTCGGTCGACGACGCACCGTTCGGTGGCGGGGCCGGCATGGTCATGCGAGCCGAGCCGATCTTCGCATCGGTGGAGGCCGCGGCGCCTCCGCGGCCGCTCTTTCTCCTGAGCCCAGGTGGTCGTCGCTTCGATCAGGCCATGGCGCGCGACCTCGCGGCCACCCACGAGGCGGGTGGCGGATTCAGCCTTCTGTGCGGTCGGTACGAAGGAGTCGATCATCGCGTCGTCGAGCACCTCGTCGACGGAGAGATCAGCGTCGGCGACGTCGTCTTGTCGGGTGGGGAAGTCGCGGCGTGTCTCGTGATCGAGGCCGTCGCCCGTCTCGTCCCGGGTGCGATGGGCAACGATGTCAGTCCGGTGACTGAGAGTTTCGGTGCCACCGGTCTGCTCGAAGAACCGCACTACACCCGTCCGGCCGAGTTCCGCGGCTGGGTCGTCCCCGACGTCCTGCGCAGCGGTGATCACGCACGAATCGAGCGTTGGCGTCTCGCGCAGGCCCTGCACCGCACGCTGCGCGTTCGGCCCGACCTCGTCGAGGCGCGCGGAGGGCTCTCCGAGCAGGAGAAACGCCTGTTGGAAGAGTTCCCGGCCGTCCCGTATCCTTGACCGGCTACCCGACCCGAGGACTCTCCATGAAGACCACCGACATCGTTGACCTGCAGAACCTCCGCACCGACATCCCCGAGTTCGGTCCCGGAGACGAGCTCAAGGTTCACGTTCGCGTGGTCGAGAGCGGCAAAGAGCGTGTGCAGATCTTCCAGGGCAACGTCACGTCGCGTTCGGGCTCGGGTGTCCAGGAGACCTACACCGTGCGCAAGGTGAGCTACGGCGTCGGTGTCGAGCGCACGTTCCCGGTGCACAGCCCGAGCGTCGCCAAGATCGAGGTCGTCAAGAAGGGCGACGTGCGTCGCGCCAAGCTGTACTACCTCCGCGATCGCAGCGGCAAGGCCGCCAAGGTTCGCGAGAAGCGCGAATTCTGATCGTCTTTCGTCTCACGAAAGGCTCCGGCATTGGGCACTGACGACCTCGAAGAGTTCGAGGCCGAGCGCGAGCTCCAGTTGGCGCACGAGTATCAGGACGTCGCGGCCATGTTCCGCTTCGCCGTCGAGACCGAGCGCCGTTTCTACTTGGCCAACAACGTCGACGTCTCCGTCACCGGTGACGCGGCGCGGCCGCTCGTTCAGGTGGAGTTGACCGACGCGTGGGTCTGGGACATGTACCGCAAGAGCCGATTCGTCTCGAAGGTGAAGATCCTCACCTTCAAGGACGTGAACGTCGAAGAACTGCCCCGCGAAGAACTGAACGACCTCGACCGTCCCTGACGGGCGCGCCCGTGCCGACGCGAGCCAATCAGGCGCGCGGGCGTTGGGGTGAGGATCGCGTGGCACGTTGGTACCGCGATCGCGGATACGAGATCCTCGACCGCAACTGGAGGCATGGTGGTCGAGGCGAAATCGATCTGGTGGCCCGTCGGGGTGATGTCGTCGTCGTGTGCGAAGTCAAAGCGCGAGCCACCGACTACTTCGGCCATCCGTCGCAGGCCGTCGGGATCGACAAGCAACGTCGTCTGCGGGCACTCGCGGTGGCCTGGCTCGCCGAGCACCGTCCGGGTGGCGCGACCGTACGCTTCGACGTGGCCGCGGTGAGCGGTACGCGCGTCGAGGTGTTCGAGAACGCGTTCTAGTCACTCTTCAAAAGGGTCGACCCGAGAACCCGTCGCGTCGGCGACCCGGCGGGACGTCAAGCCGAACGTTTGGTCCGTGATCGCCAGCAGGCGTGGTGCCAGTGTCGACGCAGATCGGGTGCGTCGCGAGGCACCGCCACCACGTGGCCCAGCCCGACGGGAATGTCGCGATGACAACCGGGGCACACGTATCGCTTGACGGCCTCGTACGGCTGCACCCGGCGAACCTCGACCGGCCCGTACAGGCCGTCCCAGATGCTCGGTCGTCGCTTGTCAGCCAACGAAGGCCCAGACCACGAGCGCGATCGCCGCGACGATCGCCGCGGCGACGAACACGTAGTCGGCCCGACGCGCCCGGAACTTCCGATACGGGTTGAAACCCATGTCGTCATTATCGTCCCTCGGGTGAGCAACAGCGCGAATTCCAAGACCTACGAGACGATCATCGTCGAGCGAGCCGACGGTGTGGTCACCATCACGTTCAACCGCCCCGAGCGAAAGAACGCGGTGAACGGACAGATGTGGATCGACCTCCACGAGGTCTTCACCGAGATCTACAACAACGGCTCCGACCGAGTGGTGGTCCTCACCGGTGCGAACAACGAGTTCTGCAGCGGTGCCGACCTCAACACCGTGGGCAAGTCGAGCGGTCGCGAGCATTCGCACAGCTACTACTCGCTGCGCGAAGTCACCTCGGTCATCATGGCCTTGGCCCGCTTGCCACAGCCGACGATCGCCAAGGTGCGCGGTGTGGCGGTCGGAGTCGGAGCCAACATGGCGTTCGGCTGCGATCTCGTGGTGGCATCCGACAACGCGCGCTTCTCCGAGATCTTCGCCAAGCGTGGCCTGTCACTCGACGGTGGAGGATCGTGGCTGTTGCCGCGTCGCGTTGGCCTGCATCGTGCCAAGGAGCTGGCCTTCTTCGCCGACATCGTGTCGGCTGCCGAGGCCGATCGTCTTGGACTCGTGAATCGCGTCGTGCCCGACGGCGAACTGGACGCGTTCGTCGACGACTGGACGAAGCGCCTGCTGGCCATGCCGCCCATCGCGCTCGCCCAGTCGAAGCGGATGCTCAACAACGCCATGAACGTGACCCTCGAGGAGGCGCTCGACGACGAGGGCACCGCGCAAACGGTCAACTTCTCCACCAAGGACACGCCCGAAGCCATCGCCGCGTTCCTCGAGAAGCGCGCCCCCGTCTTCAAGGGCCGCTGACACCGTCATCTCGTCGCTTCTCACTAGCGTGGGAGCGATGGGTCGTCGGGCGCTCGTACTCGCGTTGATCGGCCCGTCGGTGGCGATGTTCGCGCCGTCGGCGAGCGTGCTCGCGTCGGTTCCGCCCACTTCGGCCCCCATCGCGAACACGACTGTTCCGGCCGACTGCCCGATCCCCACCGCACCGCGCGCGACGTTCGTCGGGGTCCTGGTCGCCGCCGACCGCCGGACCGCGCGGTTCGAGGTCCGGCAACTGCGAGGGGGCAACCTCGAGGGCTACACCGCCGACGGGCTCGTCGACGTCGACTTCGGCGAGGACGTGAGGTTTCTCGAGCCCGGCACCTCGTACATCGTCGCCGCGGCCCTCGACGCCGACACGAACCGTCTCGTCTCGAAGGTGCGCGACCCCGAGCCTCTCTTCGGCGGCAATCAGGTGATCGGAATCGACGAGCGCAACGTCAAGTGCCCGGAGATCGAGGACGCGGTGCGCACGCTCACGATGGACGGAGGAAGTGTCGAGAGCGGAGTGCTCGCACCACTCGCCGACGATTCGCGGGGGCTCGTGCGGTCGCTCGTACTGCCGTTCGCGTGGGTGTTCGGAGGCCTGATGGGTCTGGCGATCGTCGCCAACGCGGTGCGAGCCGCGGTCGCGCGGGCTCGGCGGCGTCAGGCGGCGCGCGCGGCTTCGGCGCGGGCCCGCAAGTCGGCGACGGCGAAGGCCAGACCTTCGGTGTAGCGGAAGAGCGCGGTGCCGGCGATCAGCACGTTGGCACCGGCGCGAACCGCTCCGGCGATCGTGTTGGGGCCGATCCCGCCGTCGACTTCGATGTTCACGCGATCGACGAGTCCGCGTGATGCGATCAGCTCGCGGAGTTCGCGAATCTTGGGCTCCATGGTGGCGATGTACGACTGACCGCCGAATCCGGGGTTGACCGTCATCACGAGAACCATGTCGACCAGATCGAGCACGTGGGCGATCTCACTGACGGGCGTGTGCGGATTGATCGCGACGGCCGCCGTGGCTCCCAGGGAAGCGATGTTGCCCAGTGTTCGGTGGAGGTGCGTGCAGGCCTCGGCGTGAACGATGAGACGGCTGCATCCGGCCTCCACGTAACGCGCCGCGAGCACGTCGGGGGTCAACGTCATGAGGTGCGCTTCGAACGGCTTGGACGTGTGCTTGCGCGCCGCGGCGATGACGTCGGGTCCGAACGTGAGGTTCGGGACGAACTGGCCGTCCATCACGTCCCACTGGAAGTGGTCGACCCCGGCGGCGTCGAGGGCCGCGATCTCGTCGCCGAGATGCGCGAAGTCGCACGGCAGAACCGACGGCACGATCTGGATGGGCAGAGCCACGTCTCGAACGCTACCCGTCAGACGTGCCCGCCGAGTGAGAGCACCCTTAGCCTCGAATCGTCATGGCCGTGTCCACCGTGCGCATCGAGAAAGTCGTCGCCGAAGGTGACGGTCTGGCGCGACTCGACGACGGCCGCGTGGTGTTCGTGGAAGGCGGGCTGCCCGGCGAACTCGTGAACATTCGGATCGTCAAGCAGTCCCGGGACTACGCCCGCGCGGTGGCCCTCGAGGTGGTCGAGGCGAGTGCCGATCGAGTCGATCCGTTCTGTCCGAACGTGGCCCGCGGTTGTGGCGGCTGCGATCTCCAGCACGCGAATCTCGAACTGCAACGTCGCATCAAGGTGGACATCGTCCGCGAATCACTCACCCGGATCGGTCGACTCAGTGATCCCTTCGTGACGCGCGGCGCGAACCACAGCGCGGGGTCGGGGTACCGCACCACCATTCGCGTCGCGCGGAACCACGACGCCCGAAGCACGGGGCGGGTCGGATTTCGGCGTCGCGGTTCACACGAGGTGGTCGAGGTCGACGCGTGCCCGATCTCTCATCCCGTCCTCTCGGATCTGTTGCTCGACGTCCGAGCCGAACACGATGTCGACGACGTCGCGATTCGCTACTCAGTCGCGACCGGCGAGACGACGTGGTGGGCCGAGCCGAATTCGGGCGTCACCGGACTCGCGGGCGCGTCGGGCCCGGCCGCGCGGCTGACCGAACGTGTGGCGGGCCGCGATTTCACGGTGTCGGCCGGATCGTTCTTCCAGTCGTCCCCGGAGGCCGCCGAGATCCTGGTCGACTCGGTCCGTCGGGCGCTCGGTGATCCGCGCGAGTGGCCGGCCGGCGACGTCGTCGACGCGTATTCCGGAATCGGGCTGTTCGCGGCCCTCGCTGTTCCGGCCGATCGACAGGTGATCGCGATCGAGAGCAATCCGTGGGCCTGTGCCGATGCGCGGGAGAATCTGCGCGACCGCCGTGCGGTCGTCGTCGAGTCGCGGGTCGACGACTGGACTCCGCACGAGTGCGCCGTCGTGATCGCCGACCCGTCACGAGACGGGCTGCGTTCGTCGGGAGTCGCGGTGCTCGCCTCGACCGGAGCAGCAGTGATCGTGCTCGTCTCGTGCGATCCGGCCTCGCTCGGACGTGACGCCCGTCAGCTCGTCGAAACCGGCTACGACTTCGCGTCGGCCGAGGTGCTCGATCTGTTCCCGCAGACGCACCACGTCGAAGTCGTGAGCCGATTCGTGCGCCGTGAGAGGCTGGAGCGGTGAACATCGAGACCACCGCCGAAGTCGCCGCCGCCGTGGCGGCCGGCCGGCCCGTCGTCGCTCTGGAATCGACCATCTTCTCGAACCTCGGACTGCCGTCGCCGGCCAACCGCGAAGCTCTCGATCGTTGTGCGGCCGCGGTTCGGGCCACTGGTGCGGTCCCGGCGATCACCGCGGTGCTCGACGGCGTGGCTCGTCTCGGCTTGCACTCCGACGAACACGAACGCATTCTCGGTCCGGCGCGCAAACTCGCCGAACGCGACATCGGAGTTGCGATCGCTCAGAAGTGGGCGGTCGGCGCCACGACCGTTTCGGCGTCTCTCGCCATCGCCGCGGCGGGCGGCGTCTCGGTCTTCGCCACGGGTGGAATCGGCGGTGTTCATCGAGGGGCCGAGATCACCGGCGACGTGTCAGCCGATCTCGACGCGATCGCCGTTCACCCGGTGATCACGGTGTGCGCCGGGGCCAAAGCTTTCCTCGATCTGCCCCGCACACTCGAATACCTCGAGACCCGCGGAGTTCCGGTTCTCGGTTGGTGTCACGACTGGTTCCCGGCGTTCTACACGCGCTCGTCGGGGCTGCCGGTGCCGCACCGCGTTGAATCAGCACGCGAAGTCGCCGACGTGTTCGCCCACCGATCGCGACTCGCGAGCGGCGTGCTCGTGACCGCGCCGATCCCCGAGGCCGAACAACTCGACCAGATCGTCATGGATGCGGTCGTCGCTCGGGCGGTGGCCGAATGCGACGCCGCCGGAATCACGGGTCCGGGTGTCACGCCGTTCGTTCTCGAGCGGATCGCCGGTGCGACCGAAGGCCGCAGCGTTCCGGCCAACCTCGCCTTGGCCGAGAACAATGCCCGCGTGGCGGCCGACATCGCCGTCGCGATCGCGGGCCGTTGACCCGTTCGCTCAGAGACGGGCGAGAACGCGATCGATTCGGCGGAAGAAGCGACGCGTCTTGGTGTCGTCCTCGCGATCGAGACCCCATCGGGCGATCCAGAACGTGCGACACAGCGGATGGCACAGGACGCGGAGTCCGCGATTCACGAGTCGTTTTCCGGGCATGCCCTGAACGGCGTTCACGTGCCACGGCGAGCCATGAGTCGTGATGGTGACGATGCGGCGGACGTTGCGCAGTCTCGGCCGGAGTCGAGTCGCCCCTTCGGGGAAGTCCCAGGCGACACCGTGGGCCCAGACGCGATCGATCCAGCCCTTCAGGATCGCGGGTTGCTGACCCCACCACGTGGGGTGCACGAGCACGAGGGCCTCGCACCACGTCAGGTCGGCGAAGTGGGACGACAAGTGGGGCTTGGCGTCGGGGGGTTCGAAGTGGGACCGCTTCTCGGCGAGACTCAGTCGCGAGTCGAATCCTTCCGCATAGAGGTCGCGCACGCGCACGTCGTGATTCGTGTCCGCGAGAGATCGGGTCACGCGTTCGAGCACGGCGCGATTGAGTGACTCGGCGCCCGGGTGGGCGTACACGACGAGAATGCGTGTCATCGCAACGCCTTCATCGACTGCTCGACTTCACGCAGGAAGGCTTGGCGACGTTCGGGCGTCCGTCCGTCGAGCGCGTAGAGACCGTGCCATGTGACGGCGGTGCCTCTTCCGCAGGCGACGCGCAGAGTCCGGGCGATGGTTCGTCGCCCGTTGTCGTTGACGGCTTTGATGTACCACCACGGCGACCCGTACGTGGTGACGCCGACGACGTGGCGCACGTGCGTGAGCGCGGGCCGCACACGCTGTGTCGTCGGGTCGAGGGTGAACGCCGTTCCCATCACGAGAGTGCGCTCGAACCACGATTTGAGAATCGCCGGCACGCTGCTCCACCACGTGGGGTAGACGAAGACGAGGGCGTCGGCCTGCTTCACCAACCGCGCGTGATCGGCGACCTGCGGATCGATGATCGGTTCGTCGGTGCCGTACGCCGACCATTCGGCGGGGGAGAGCGCACCGGGGTAGTCGAGCGCGTACAGGTCGAGGACCGCGACCTGGTGTCCGGCCGACTCGAGACCCCGGACCACGGCGTCGGCCACCGCACGGTTGAACGACGCGGGGTCAGGGTGGGCGAGAACGACCAGGGAGTTCACGAGGGCGCCATGGCGCGAATCATGGTGCACCCCCAGGGATTCGAACCCTGAACCAATGGATTAAGAGTCCACT
>CAYNKE010000053.1:0-12780 GCA_964397715.1 uncultured Bifidobacterium sp.
GTCGCCACGTGCGGCACCGCGTTGACCGAAGAACACGTGCGCATCCTCAAGCGTTTCGCGAGTCGTGTGGTCCTGGCCTTCGACGCCGACGCCGCGGGCCAAGGCGCGGCCGAGAAGTTCTACGAGTGGGAGAAGAAGTATCAGGTGCAAGTCGCGGTTGCCCGCTTTCCCGACGGCAAGGATCCGGGCGACCTGGCGCTCTCCGATCCCGCCGCACTGGCCGTGGCCGTCGACGAGGCCATGCCGTTCCTCGGTTTCCGCGTGAATCGAGTGGTGTCCGGCGTTCCGCTGCGCAGTCCGGAAGATCGCGCGCGCGTGGCATCGCGCGCCCTCGCCGTGATCAACGAACACCCCGACGTGAACGTGCGCAAGCTATACGCCGGTGAAGTCGCGGCACGCGTCGGCTTGCCGGTGGCTGACTTGGCGCGTCAGGCCGAGACCCGGCGGGTGGCGGCGGTCGCCGACGAGCCCGAAGGCCGGCCCGTGGTCGCGGCGGTCCCCGAGTTCAACGCCGAGTTCGTCGCCATCGCCCTGCTCTTGCAGCAGTGGGACGACATCGCGCCGTGGCTCGTGGCCGACTTGTTCTCGTCCGACGTCGCGCGACGCGCGTTCGTGGTTCTCGGAGAGGCCTCCGAAGCCGAAACCGGGACGCTCATGAACAACGCGATGCACAAGGCCGACCCCGAGGTGCGCGAACTCCTCGAACGCGCCGCTGTCGCCGACATCGATGTGGCTCCGGCCAATGTCGCGTTCGACCTCATCGCCGTCGCGGTCCGTCGGACGCTGGCGCAACGCACCCGGCTGACCGATCCCGAGGAGATCCGCGCCGACCGCGACGCGCGCCAACGCCTCGAAGAAATCGACGCCGAACGCACCGCTCAGGGGGCCGCCGAGGACTTGCTACGGTGGATCGTGGATCGCTCGAGCTGACGAGCGATCCGCCGGGGGGTGGCGGTGGGCAGCGGGGGCGACGGCGTAGGCGGAACACTCCCGCCGCCCGTGCGCGGACTACGCCTCGCCGACTGGCGTGAACTCATCGAGCATGGTCGTCGAAACGGACGCTTGCTGGCCGAAGAGATCGTCGATGTTCTCCACGACGTCGAACTCACCGCCGAGACGATCGACGTCGTTCGTCGCGCGATCGAAGATCACGGGATCGTCGTCGAGCAGTCGTTCGAACTCGACGAGAGCGGCGAACTGCGCCGACCCCTTCTCGAGTCGGGCGGCGAGCCGCCCCGGAATCGCGGCACTCGCAGGAATTCTCGGGTTACGGAGGTGGACTCGGTCGATCAGGACGCGGTTCGTCTCTATATGTTCGAGATCAGCCAGATTCCGCTACTCGACGCCGAGGGGGAACGTCGACTGGCGCGTCAGATCGAATCCGGGCACGAGGCGCAACGGACGCTCGCGATCGACGCCGAACGCGGCGAATCGGAGCAGCTGGGCTTCGCCGAACGCCGGCAACTGCGGCGACTCGTGGAGGCGGGAGAGAGAGCCCGTCAGCAGTTGATCACGAGCAATCTGCGTCTCGTCGTGAGCATCGCCAAGCGGTTCGTTCGACCGAGCATGCCACTCGCCGATGCGATTCAGAGCGGCAACATTGGGCTCATGAAGGCGGTCGAGAAGTTCGACCACGCGCGCGGCTTCAAGTTCTCCACCTACGCGACGTGGTGGATCCGTCAATCGATTTCCCGAGCGGTCGCCGAGGAGAGCAGGAACATCCGCTTGCCCGCTCACACCGTCGAGCACATCCAACGTATCCAACGGACTCAACGCGAACTCTTGCAGAAGCTGCAACGCGAACCGTCCACGCTCGAGATCGCTCAGGCGCTCCGAGACGACCCCGACCGGGTCGCCGAGTTGATGCATCTCGCCGCCGACACGACGAGCCTCGATCAGCCGGCACGCGACGACGCCGAGACCACCTTCGCCGACAACATCGCGGCCGACCAATCCTTCGATCCGACCGACCCGATCGAGCGCGACGTGCTGCGCGAGGCGGTGCGTCTCGCGTTGTGCGACCTGCCCGAGCGCGAGCAGGAAGTCATGCGGATGCGGTTCGGCATCGACAGCGACGAGGGGGCGACGCTCGAAGAAGTCGGACAGGCCTTCAACATCACGCGCGAGCGAGTGCGCCAGATCGAGGTTCGCACACTCGGCCGCTTGCGCCACATGGCCGGCGGACGAGCTCTCCGGGATTTCGTCCAGGGCTGAATCGGAGCCCCTCGGTAGCCTGACGGGCATGTCGGGTTCGCACTCGGATACGCAAGGGAGCACGCCGGCCGACTCACGTCGCTACGTGGTGCGAACCTTCGGGTGCCAGATGAACGAGCACGACTCCGAGCGAATCGCCGGTCTGCTCGAGACCGAGGGTCTGACGCCCGTCGAAGCCGACGACGACGCCGACGTCATCGTGCTCAACACGTGCTGCATCCGCGAGAACGCCGACAACAAGTTGTACGGACAACTCGGTTGGCTCCGTCAGTGGAAGAACGCCAAACCCGAACGCCAGATCGTCGTGTCGGGCTGCCTCGCGCAGAAGGATCGCGACGTCGTTCGCGAGCGAGCGCCCTGGGTCGACGTCGTTCTCGGTACTCATAACGTTCACCGCGCCGCCGAACTCGTCCAGTCGGCGCGGACCGGGGGACCGGTCACCGAGATCTTCGACGCTGCGGTCATCGACGATCACGCGTTGTTCCCGTCGGCTCTTCCGGCCAAGCGGTCCACGTCCTACGACGCCTGGGTCACCATCCAGATCGGCTGCGACAACTCGTGTGCTTTCTGCATCGTGCCGGCGGTGCGGGGGGCCGAGATCAGCCGCCCATTCGACGATGTGGTCGCCGAGGTTCGGTCGCTCGCTGATCAAGGCGTCACCGAGGTGACTCTCCTCGGGCAGAACGTCAACAGCTACGGGCGCGATCTGCAGTTGGCGCGTCGACGCGACGGCCTCGATGCGGCGGTTCGTCCGATGTTCGCCGACCTGCTGCGATCCGTGGGCGAAGTGCCGGGCATTCGCCGCGTTCGGTTCACGAGCCCGCACCCCAAGGACATGCGCTCCGAGACTTTCGCGGCGATGGCCGACACCTCGGCGGTCTGCGAGCACCTGCATTATCCGCTGCAGTCGGGGAGCGATCGAGTCCTCGCGCTCATGCACCGCGGCTACACCGCCGAGCGCTATCTTGCCCGTCTCGCCGAGGCCCGTCGCACCGTGTCCGATCTGGCCGTGAGCACCGACATCATCGTTGGTTTCCCCGGTGAGACCGAGGACGACTTCGAACACACGCTCGAGGTCGCCGCGGCGGCCGAGTACGACTACGCCTACACGTTCATCTTCTCCCCGCGCGAGGGAACCGAGGCGGCCACGCTGACCGAGCACTTCGTCGACCCCACCGTGATCGCCGAGCGATTCGCCCGCCTCCGCATCGTCGTCGAACGAGCGGCGATCATGAAACACGAAGCGCGGATCGGACGGATCGAAGAAGTCCTCGTGGAGGGACCCTCGAAGAAGGATCCGTCCCTGATCTCGGCGCGGACGAGGCAGAACAAACTGGTGCACTTCCGGCCGGCCGAACCGGTCCGAACCGGTTCGTACGCTTCGGTCGAGATCACGGGCGCGGCCCCGCACCACCTGCGCGGCGAGTTCCGCGAACTGTTGAGCGAGCCCCAGCACCGAGTGCGCATTCCCGTCGCCTCGTCGTGAGGACCATCGCCCTTCTCGGACCCACGGCGAGCGGAAAGTCGTCGGTCGCGATGGCCTTGGCCGAGCGGTATCCGAATCTGGAGATCGTCTCGATCGATGCGATGCAGGTGTACCGGGGCATGGACATTGGTACCGCCAAACCAAGTGCCGACGAGCGCCGTCGGGTGGTCCACCACCTCGTCGACGTGGTCGACCCGACCGAGGAGTTCACGGTGGCGCGCTTTCAGAGCGAGTACCGACAGGCTCGCGTCGCGATCGCCGCCGCTGGTCGAACGGCTCTGCTCGTGGGCGGGACCGGCCTCTACGCCCGAGCGGCGATCGACGAACTCGTGATTCCGGGCAACTGGCCCGACATTCGCGCGCGGCTCGAAGCCGAAGCGCTCGAGTCCGGTTCGGCGGCTCTTCACGAACGTCTCGGGCGGCTCGATCCGATCGCGGCGACGAAGATGGAACCCTCCAATGCGCGCCGCGTCGTGCGGGCCCTCGAAGTGATCGAGGGAAGTGGACGACCCTTCTCGTCGTTCGGTCCGGGTGTCGACACCTATCCGCAGACCGAGGTGGTGCAGTTCGCGGTGCGCTGGCCCCGAGCGGTGCTGGCGCAGCGGATCGCCGAGCGGATCGACGCCATGATCGATGCGGGTTGGCTCGACGAAGTCGAGCGCCTCCGATCGGTACCCCTGTCGCGCACGGCGGCTCAGGCTCTCGGCTACGAAGAACTTCGCCGACATCTCGACGGCGAATGGACGCTCGAGCGCGCACGAGAGGAGATCGTCATCCGAACCAGACAGTTCGCCGTCCGCCAGGAGCGATGGTTCCGACGAGATCCGCGGGTCCAATGGATCGACGTCGACTCCGATCCGGTGGCTGAATGTCTGCCTCGGGTCGAGTCGCACTTGGCCTAACCTGATCCGGTCATGTCGTCATCGCGTCACGTCGTTCTCACCAAGCATCACGGATTGGGCAACGACTTCTTGGTGTACGACTCGGTCCAGGGCCTCACGGTGGCCGACTGGGCCGAGCGAGCACGGCAATGGTGCGATCGACGCGTCGGTGTCGGGGCCGATGGCTTGTTGCTTCTCGATCGGCGGTCGACGCGGCACATCGGAATGACTCTGTTCAACGCCGACGGGAGTCGCGCCGAGATGAGCGGTAACGGAATCCGCTGTCTCGTGCAGGCCGCCGACCTCGCCGACCCCTCCGCCACAGATGACGGCGCCTTCATCGTCGACACCGACGCCGGTCGTCGCAGCGTGTCAATCGTCGGGCGCCCGGACGCGATCACGGTGATGGCGAGTGTCGACATGGGCGAGGTGACCGACCTTCCCGAACCTTCCGGATGGGGCGGCCTCGAGTGCCATCCCGACCGACCGGTCCGCCACGTGTCGCTCGGCAATCCGCATTCGGTCGTAGGGGTCGACGACGTTCGGACCGTCGACCTGGCTCGACTCGGGTCGATCGTTCCGCAGGTCAATCTGGAGATCATCGAACCCGGCCCCGAACCGCACGCGGTGACGATGCGCGTGCACGAACGCGGTGCCGGTATCACGCTGGCTTGTGGCACCGGAGCGTGCGCGGCCGCCGAGGCGGCGCGAGCCTGGGGTCTCGTTCCGGCGTCGGTGAACGAAGTCGTCGTCCACATGGACGGCGGTGACGCGCGTGTGCGCGTGAACGGGCGCCACGTGGTGCTGGTCGGGCCGAGCACATACGTCGGCTCGATCTCGGTGCCTCTGTGAGCAACACCCCGTACGGCGAAGCGCTCGGCCAAACGCTCATCGAGCGTTCGATCCGCGAGAAGATCGTCATCGTCGGAGTCACTCTCGATGGACACTCCGACGACGAGACCGACGCCAGCCTCGACGAGCTCGAATTACTGATCGACACCGCGGGTGCTGACGCCGTGGCGCGCATCACGCAGCGCCGTGACGTACCCGACCACACCTGGTATCTGGGCAAGGGCAAGGCCGACGAGCTGAAGCAACTGTGCCTCGCTGTCGATGCCGACACGGTGGTGTTCGACAACGAACTCTCGCCGGCTCAGCAATACAACCTCGAAAAGCTGCTCGGCCGTACGGCGATCGACCGCACGGCGGTGATCCTCGACATCTTCGCCCAGAACGCGAGCACACTCGAGGGCAAGGCCCAGGTGGAGTTGGCCTTGCTCCGCTACCGCCTGCCGCGCCTGCGACGTGGAGCAACGGCCAAACTCTCACAGCAACGCGGCGGCGTGGGCTCGCGTTTCGGTAGTGGTGAGACGAAGCTCGAAGTCGATCGTCGTCGTATCCAGAAGCGGATCTCCCGACTGGAGGAGGAGCTTCGCGAACTCGGTCGGACCCGCGAACTGCAACGCAAGGGCCGTTCGCGCAGCGGCCTGGCGAACGTGACCATCGTCGGCTACACCAACGCCGGAAAGTCGACTCTCCTCAATCGGCTCACTTCCGCCGGTGTTCTCGCGGAGAATCGCCTCTTCGCGACGCTCGACCCGACGACCCGCCGACTCAATCTGCCGGGCGGAGAGCCGGTTCTCGTGACCGACACCGTCGGCTTCGTCCGTCGCCTTCCGCACGGCTTGGTGGAGGCGTTCAAGAGCACGCTCGAAGTCGCGAGTCAGGCCGACTATCTCGTGCACGTGGTCGACGGTTCGTCGGTCGACCCCGAGGGCGAGATCGAGGCCGTGCGCACGGTTCTACGCGAGATCGAAGCCGATCGAGTCCCGGAACTGCTGGTGTTCAACAAGCAAGACCGTGATCCCGATCAGGTCGCGCGTCTCGTCGAATCCCATCCGGGCTCGGTCGGAGTGAGCGCCCTCGTCGACTGGGGCATCGAGGGTTTCCTGCGCACACTCGCCGACCGGCTCCGCGCTCTGTCGCAGGTCTTCGAATTGCTGGTGCCCTACGACCGAGGTGACGTGCTGGCCTCGATTCACCGAGAAGGCGAGGTCGTGTCGATCACGGCCGAGGAGGCCGGCACGAGGGTGCGGGCCCGCCTGGCCGATGCGTCGGTGGGCCGTTTGTCGCCGTTCATCGTCGACGGCCAACATGGCATCGTGAGTCAGGAGATGCGATGACCGGTTTCGTCCCGCCGCCGTACCCGTACGACCGACTCGACGCGTTCAAGCCCGCGGCCGCCGCCCTCGACGGCGGCGTGGTCGATCTGTCGATCGGCACACCGTGCGATGCGCCACCCGCTTCGGTGATCGCGGCGTTGGCCGCCAGCAACGCCGAACGCGGTTATCCGGCCTCGATCGGAACCGCGCCGTTGCGATCGGCGTTCTCCGAATGGATGAAGCGACGTTTCGACGTGGCCGTCCCGGTGGCCCAGATCGCCGCGTGCGTCGGATCGAAAGAGTTCGTCGCGACTCTCCCGCAGTGGCTGAAGTTGCGCACGCCTGACCGCGACACGATTCTCTATCCGGCGATTTCGTACCCGACGTACGAGATGGGAGCGACGCTCGCGGGCTGTCGCGCGGTTGCCGTTCCGGTCGACGCCGGTGGGCGTCTGCGCCTCGACACGATCGCCGAGGCCGACGCGGTGCGAGCTCTCGCCTTGTGGGTCAACAGCCCGTCGAATCCGAGTGGGCAACTCGACGACCTCGGTGCGGCCGCCGCCTGGGGCCGTGCGCGTGGCGTGCCGGTCGTGAGCGACGAGTGCTACGCGGAATTCACCTGGGACGGACCGGCGCGTTCGATCCTGCAACACGGCACCGACGGTGTGCTCGCTCTTCATTCGCTCTCCAAGCGCTCGAATCTCGCGGGCTTACGCGTGGGGGCCTACGCCGGTGACGCCGAACTCGTGCATTATCTCGGGGAGGTCCGCAAGCACGTCGGGATGATGGTCCCTGGTCCGGCACAAGCCGCCGCGGCCGTCGCGCTGGCCGACGACGATCACGTGGCCGAGCAGCGGCGCGTGTACCGCCGTCGCCTCGAAGTGATGGCCGACGTCCTCCGTGCCTGGACCTGGTCGGGCGGTCGGGTCGAGATCGAATTGCCGTCGGGTGGCTTCTATCTCTGGTACGAGGTCGGAGACGCATGGGCGTACGCCGAAGAACTGGCCCGCGTCGGTGGTGCGCTCGTCAGTCCGGGCGAGTTCTACGGCTCGCAATCCGACTCGTTCGTGAGAGTCGCCGTGGTGCAGCCCGACGACCGCATCGAACTCGTGGCCCGTCGCCTGCGGGGGCACTGATGGCCCGACGCGCGTCGACCGCGCGTCTCGTGATCGCCGGCTCGGTGCTCACGTTGGCGGGTTTCGGTGCGGCGGTGGCGAGCATCTTGCGCGATCAGTCGGTGGTCGACGACTTCGTGCGACTTCCGGCCACCTGCTCGACCACGGTGCGAGTCGCGGAGACCACGCGCTACACGCTCTACTACGAGAACAAGGGTGTGGTCGGCGACCTCGGCGGGTGCAGCAACGACGATCGCGCCTACGACCTGGCCGCGGTCGACGAGGACGGACTGCCGTTCGCGATCGCGGTGGCGATCGTGGACGATGCGGGTGCCGCCGTGGCTCCGGCGACGATTTCGGGTGATCCGGCCGACTACCGCACGCCTGATTACGAGGGCACCGCGATTTTCGCCGTCGATCTCGAGGCCGGCCGTTCGTACACGTTCCGAGTGGACGCCGACAACGATGCCGCGGTCGTGAGCCTGGGGCGCGACGTGAACACCACCTCGAGTGTGCTGTTGCTCACCGGTATCGGCCTGATCGTCGTCGGATTACCGATTCTGTTGATCGGGTTGGTGTGGACCGTGCAGGCGCGACGGAAGCGTGTCGCGATCGTCGATTGGGGTCCGCCGTCGTTGGCCGATCGAGCCCCTACAGGCGACGCAGAACAGTGACGACTTTGCCGTAGACGCGGACGTCGTCGGCATCGAACGTCATCGGAGACAGGCGCGGGTTCGACGGTTCGAGAACGATCTGCGCGCCCCGGCGCTTGAAAGTCTTCACCGTCGCCTCGTCACCGGGGATGCCGGCCACGACGATGTCGCCGTTGTCGGCCACGTTCTGCTGACGAGCCACCACGAAGTCGCCGTCGAGGATGCCGGCCTCGATCATGGAGTCGCCGCGCACACGCAACATGAACAGCTCGCCGTCACCGGTGAAGTCGGCCGGGAGGGGGAGCAGTTCTTCCACGTTCTGCTGAGCGAGCACGTCGGTGCCGGCCGCGACGTCACCGACCAGCGGGACGTGGTGGACGCGCGAGCGAGCGATGATCGCACCGGAATTGCGATCCCAGTTCACCTTGATGGCGCGCGGGAGGTTCGGGTCGCGCTCGAGATAGCCGAGGCGCTGGAGCGTCGACAGGTGGTTGTGGACGGTGGAGGGGGAGGTGAGGCCGACGGCCTCGCCGATCTCGCGGACCGAGGGCGGGTAGCCCCGCTCGTTCATGCTGGCCTCGATGCACTCGAGGATTCCGCGTTGCCGGTCGGTGAGGGTCTGTTCGCTCATGGGGAGCATCGTACGGATGTTCGCCCTGGCAGTCAAACATTTGTTCGATCGGGGGTTGACACCGAACAGGTGTTCTCATAGCCTGCGAACACGCGTTCGACCCGAACGGTGCCACACCCCTGTGGAACCGTGAGGACGAACATAAGAACCCTCGTCACGAAAGGCCCGACATGACCCTCGCCCTCGATCCCCGGTACGTCATCGAACTTCGTCCGGCTCACGCCGACATGCACGCCGTGTACGTGCGTCGGCGGATCGTCGTGGGCGTCGTGGCCCTCGTCCTAGCGGTTGCCGCCTGCCTCGGCATCCGCTCTTTGGCGAGCCGCGGAGACGGTGCTGCCCCCGTCTCCGCGGTGACGCCAGCAACCATCGTGAACGGGATGGACGTGTCGGGCGCCTACGCCCTCAGCCAGGGCGTGTACGTCGTACAGCCTGGTGACACGATGTGGTCGATCGCATCGTCGCTCACCGACGGAAGTGTTCGCGACTACGTGCGCCAGCTCGTCGAACTGAACGGTGGGGCCTCTCTCGATGTGGGCCAGCCGCTCGTTCTCCCGCTCGACTGACGCCCCGGCTCCGCACCCTGCCCCGTACGGCGGCCGGCGACCCGGCTACCCTGCGGCCATGCGTTGCGTGATGTGCCGACACGATGACACCAAGGTCATCGATTCCCGGACGGCCGAAGACGGTGCCGCAATTCGGCGTCGCCGGGAATGCCCCGAGTGTTCGCACCGCTTCACCACCTACGAGCGGATCGAATCGGTAGCCCTGATGGTCGCCAAGACTCACGGGGGTCGGGAGCCGTTCGATCAGGCCAAGGTGGTCTCGGGCATCATGGCCGCCGCCAAGGGACGGCCGATCGATCTGGAGGCCGCCACCTTGCTGGCCGAGAGCATCGAAGAAGAGATTCGTCTCTCCGGCCTGGCCGAGGTTCCGAGTACTCGGGTGGGTCTGGCCGTCCTCGATCGACTCCGCGAACTCGACGAAGTGGCGTACCTGCGGTTCGCCAGTGTGTACAAGAACTTCGACGGCGCCGACGACTTCCGCCGCGAGGCTGCTCTGCTCGACAAGTCGCCCGTTTCCTGAGCCGTCGTAGAGTCGGGTCGTGACCGAGACCCGCACCGCTTTCCGAACCTGTCCGTTGTGCGAGGCCGGTTGCGGCCTCGAGATCTCCGTCGAGATCTCGACCAAGGATTCCCGAACCGAGCACCGTGTCACTCGAATTCGTGGCGACATGAACGACGTGTTCTCGCACGGCTACATCTGCCCCAAGGGTTCGACGCTCAAGCAGCTCCACGAGGATCCTGATCGTTTGCGCCGACCACTCGTGAAGCGCGACGGAGTCCATGTCGAAGTGTCGTGGCCCGAAGCCTGGGACGAAGTCGCCGGACGATTGGGCGAGATCATCGAGCAACACGGGCGCGAATCAGTGGCGGCGTATCTCGGCAATCCGGGCGCGCACAACGTGGGTGCGCTCCTCTACAACCGCACGTTCTTGCAGGGTCTCGGGAGCCGCCGGAGATTCAGCGCCTCGACCGTCGATCAGATGCCCAAGCAGGTGGCGTGCGGATACGTCTTCGGTAGCGGCGCCACGATCCCGGTTCCCGATCTCGATCACACCGACTACCTGCTCATGCTCGGTGCGAATCCGTACGCGTCGAACGGAAGTCTGTGCACCGCGCCCGACTTCCCGGGCCGCCTGGAAGCCATCCGCGCGCGCGGGGGCCGACTCGTCGTCGTCGACCCGCGCCGCAGTCGCACCGCCGAAGAAGCCGATCTCTGGATTCCGATTCGTCCCGGCGCCGACGTGTACTTCTTGATGGCGATCATCGATGTTCTCTTCACCGAGGATCTCGTGCGACTTCCCGATCACATCGCCGGTTTCGTGAACGGAGTCGACGAGCTTCGCGTCGTGAGTCGGTCCTTCTCGCCCGAGAGCACCTCGGCGGCGACCGGTCTCGAACCCGATCTGGTGCGTCGTGTCGCGCGCGAACTCGCGGCCGCGCCAACAGCCGCGGTGTACGGCCGCATCGGAACGACCACGACCGAGTTCGGGACCACCACGTCGTGGCTCGTCGAAGTCGTCAATGCACTCACCGGCAACCTCGACCGGCGAGGTGGGGCGATGTTCACCACACCCGCCGTGGGCAGTCCGAGCACTCGCGGGAAGCCCGGTGTCGGCTCGGGTTTCCGAATCGGTCGAGGTGGCGGAAAGACAGTCGTGCGCGGTTATCCCGAAGTGATGGGGGAGTACCCGGTTGCGGCACTCGCCGAGGAGATCACCGACGCCGGCGACGATCGCATTCGCGCGCTCGTCACGGTCGCCGGTAATCCGGTGCTCTCGACACCGCATTCGCAGCAGCTCGACGCCGCGCTCGACCGACTCGACTTCATGGTGAGTGTCGACATCTATCTGAACGAGACCACGCGACACGCCGATGTCATCTTGCCGCCACCGTCGCAGTTGCAGCGCGAGCACTACGACGTCGCGCTGCTGTCGTACGCGGTGCGCAACGTGGCCAACTACAGCGAGCCAGTGCTTCCGCTCGACGACGATCAGCCCGACGAGTGGGAGATTCTGTGCAAGTTGGCACTCATCGCCCAGGGTCTCGGTCCTGACGCCGATCCGTCTCTCGCCGATGACGCGCAGATCGACGCGCTCGTGCACAGCGCGGTGTCCGATCCAACCTCGTCGATCCACGGGCGCGACGCCGACGAGATCCGTGCGCAACTCGATCGCCGACGCGGTCCCACGCGTCAACTCGATTTCATGCTGCAGACCGGACCGTACGGCGCGGCGTTCGGCGCGAATCCCGGCGGTGCGAGCATCGACAACCTTCTCGACAATCCGCACGGAGTCGACTACGGCCCACTTCAGCCGCGACTTCCCGATGCGTTGCGCACCAAGAGCGGTCGGGTCGAGCTCGCTCCTCCCGAACTTCTCGCCGACGTGACGCGTATGTCCGCGCTTCTCGACGAGTTCGCTCGACGTGAACTCGTGCTCGTCGGTCGACGTCACCTCCGCTCGAACAACTCGTGGATGCACAACATCGAAGTGCTCGTGAAGGGCAAGCCTCGCTGCACTCTTCACGTTCATCCCGATGACGCGAGTCGTATCGGCGTGCGCGATGGAGCCGTGGCGCGGATCGCATCACGGGTCGGCTCTCTGGACGCGGTGGTCGAGGTCACCGATGGCATCCGTCCCGGTGTCGTGAGCCTCCCCCACGGATGGGGTCATGGCCAGCCCGGTACCCGGTTGCGTGTGGCGGCCGAGCGGGCCGGGGTCAACTCGAACGTCCTGACGGATCACGATGCCCTCGACCCGTTGTCGGGCACATCGGTCCTGAACGGCATTCCGGTCACCGTCACCCCGGTCTGATCCACAGCCCGTACACAGGCTTTTCCCCCGAAAAAAGGGGCAAATTCACACGGTTGTCCACTTCCTCCACACAGGGGTTCACCCGTACCCTCGGGGCCCGAAGGGGGTGGTCGACGATCGTGGCAAGGCACCGTTTTCCGGGCAGCTGGGCAGGGGTTTTCCGGCCTGAACCTGCGATCCCGACCACCCTTTTCAGGAACAGCCCGACAATCGTTGACAAGCACGTAACTACACTGCTGTAATCTCACAACCGCTTGTG
>CAYNKE010000054.1:0-12713 GCA_964397715.1 uncultured Bifidobacterium sp.
CCGGGTTCAAGGTCGAGTTCTTCTGGTGGACGTTCAACATGCCGACCGATCATGCCGAAGTGAGCATGAAGGACGTGCGTGTGCCGAGCACCGCCTTGTTCGGACGACTCGATCATGGTCTCGATCTCGCGCAGCACTTCGTCCACGAGAACCGCATCCGCCAGGCCGCATCGTCGCTCGGGGCCGCGCAGTTCTGCATCAACGAGGCGGTCGCGTACGCCAACTCGCGTGTCACGTGGGGCAAGAAGCTGTCGAGCAACCAGGGCATTCAGTTCCCGCTCGTCGAGATGCACACCGAAGCCGCGATGTTGCGCCAACTCATCCGGTACACCGCATGGGCGATGGACAACTCGGTCAAGTCCGATCGTCCCGACGTGGAAGGGTTCATGGAGTTCACCCACCTCGTCGCGATGTGCAACTACCGCGCCAACCGTCTGGCGTGTGATGCGGCCGATCGCGCGATGCAGACGTGCGGCGGAGTCGGATACAGCCGCCACATGCCCTTCGAGCACATCTATCGACATCACCGTCGCTATCGGATCACCGAGGGCAGCGAGGAGATCCAGATGCGCAAGGTCGGTCAGCACCTCTTCGGCTTCGGTCGCAAGAAGTGATTCGTCCGGGCCGAGCGTCCGGGATGTGACCAGAGTCGGCTCGGCCGGCCCGGCCGGGGTTGCGGGCAGTTGTTAGGTGTGCTTAACATCTGCTCATGGGCGCGTCATTCCTCATCACACTGCGGGAGGGCCTCGAGGTCTCGCTGGTCCTGGCCATCTTGATCGCGTACTTGGTGAAGACCGGACGCGGAAGCGAAACCGGAGCGGTCTGGCGGGGGACCGGCTTGGCCGTGGGTCTGTGCCTCGTGGTGGGTCTCGTGATTCACGCGGCCATCGGTGGACTGCACGGCACCGCGAACCAGATCGTCGAAGGTTCGATCGCGGTCGCCGCGGCGGGTGTCCTCACGTGGATGATCTTCTGGATGCGCTCGAACGCGCGCACGCTCGGTTCAGAACTGCGCGGCAAGGTCGACGCCGCAACGGGTGCGACCGCGCTCGCCGCGATCGCCTTCGTAGCCACCGTGCGCGAAGGACTCGAGACCGTTCTCTTCTTGATGAGTGCCGAGACCGGCTCGTCGACCGGTTCCGACGTCGTGATCGGCGGACTCGCGGGCCTCGTCGTCGCGGCGGTGCTCGGCGTCCTCGTCTACCGCGGCGGCAACCGACTGAATCTGCGTCGATTCTTTCAGATCACCGGTGTGCTACTGATCCTGTTCGCCGCCGGCCTGGTGGGCAAGGCGTTCCACGAATTCCGCGAAGCACTCGGGCTCGAGAGTGGTTTCCTGATCGATCCGGTCTGGACCATCGAGTCGGGCCTCTGGGCCAAGGGTGCGTTCTACGACTTCATGAAGGGCTTCTTCGGCTGGCACAAGGAGACCGAACTCGTTCGCCTCGTTGCCTACTTCGCCTACCTCGTGCCCGTCATGTACGCGTTCTTGAAATCGCCCAGGGCGACGGCCGCTCCGACTGCAGAACGCGATCGCGAGCGCGAGACCGTCGACGCCTGAACGATCTCGATCCTTTTCGGGGTCGGTAGATCACCCGATACCGTTGACGTCATGGCTCCCTCCGATGGCACACCGGTCGACATCAAGCCGCGCAGTCGCGACGTCACCGACGGTATTCAGAAGGCCGCGTCGCGCGCGATGCTCCGTGCGGTCGGCCTGACCGACGACGACTGGGTCAAGCCGCAGATCGGCGTGGCGTCGTCCTGGAACGAAATCACGCCGTGCAACATGTCGCTGCGCCGTCTGACCGAGGCCGCCAAAGTCGGTGTTCGCGCGGCCGGCGGGGTCCCGCTCGAATTCGGCACGATCACGGTGAGTGACGGAATCTCCATGGGCCACGAAGGCATGCGCGCCTCGCTCGTGAGCCGTGAAGTGATCTGCGACTCCGTCGAAGCGGTGATGCACGCCGAGAGGCTCGACGGCCTCGTGGCGACCGGAGGATGCGACAAGAGCATGCCCGGCATGATGATGGCCATCGCTCGGCTCGACTTGCCGGCGGTGTTCGTCTACAACGGCTCCACGCTTCCCGGCCGGCACAACGGCCAGAACATCGACATCACGACGGTGTTCGAAGCGATCGGGGCCTGCGCAGCCGGCACCATCTCTCAGGATGAACTCACGGCAATCGAGAAGGCGGCCTGCCCAGGTGAGGGCGCCTGTGGCGGCATGTTCACCGCCAACACGATGTCGTCGATCGGTGAGGCTCTCGGATTGTCGCTGCCGGGCTCGGCGTCGGCGCCCGCGGTCGACCGCAGTCGCGAGGACGACGCGCGCCGAGCCGGCGAGGCCGTCGTCAACATGCTTCGGCTCGGAATCCGTCCGCGCGACATTCTCACCAAGAAAGCGTTCGAGAACGCCATTGCGCTCACCAACGCGCTCGGCGGCAGCACCAACGCGGTGTTGCACCTCTTGGCCATCGCCAACGAAGCCGGCGTCGATCTCAGCCTCGACGAGTTCAACACGATCGCCTCGCGGGTTCCTCACTTCGCCGACATGAAGCCGGGTGGCAAGTTCCACATGACCGACTTGCACCGTGTCGGCGGTGTGCCGGTCGTTCTGAAGCATCTGCTCGACGCCGGATTGCTTCATGGTGACGTGCTCACCTGCACGGGGCGCACCATGGCCGAGAACCTCGCCGAAGTGAATCCACCGGCCCCAGACGGCGTGGTGGTTCACTCGATCGACGCGCCGATCAGTCGCGAAGGCGGCATCGTCGTGTTGAGCGGATCGCTCGCGCCGCTCGGCTCGGTGGTGAAGGTCGCCGGGCTGACGCCCGAGCAGCGCAAGTTCGAGGGTTCGGCACGAGTGTTCGACGGTGAAGACGGCGCGATGGCGGCGATCATGGCCGGCGAGATCAAACCCAACACGGTTCTCGTGATTCGCTACGAGGGACCCAAGGGCGGCCCGGGAATGCGCGAAATGTTGGCGATCACGGGTGCTCTGAAGGGGGCCGGTCGCGGTGCCGACTGTGCGCTCATCACTGACGGTCGTTTCAGCGGCGGCACCTGGGGCTTCTGCATCGGTCACGTGGCTCCCGAGGCCGTCGATGGAGGCCCCATCGCGTTCGTGCGCGATGGCGACCGCATTCGTATCGACGTGTCGTCGCTGGCGCTCGACTTACTGGTCGACGACGCCGAGTTGGCCCGTCGTCGCCAAGGGTGGAAGCCCAATGCACCGCGTTACACGAGTGGAGTGCTCGGCAAGTACGCGCGCCTCGCCCAGGGTGCCGAGAAGGGCGCCATCACCAATTTGCTCTGACCGCTGCGGCGAAGCGAGTCAGCGACTCGGTTTGGTCGTGGCAGCGACGACGCCGAGCGCCACGAACACCGTTCCCGCCACGTAGCGCTGCACGAACGGTAGGGTTCGGCCGCGCAACAAGACGGTGCGCAACGCGCTCGCGGTGAGTGCGTACATTCCGTCGGTCACGCATCCGATCGCGACGAAGATCGAGCCGAGTACGAGTGCTTGGGACCACGCCGCACCCTTGTCGGTGTCGATGAACTGCGGGAGATACGACAAGAAGAAGAGCGCCACTTTGGGGTTGAGCGTGTTGACGATCACGCCTTGGCCGAACGAGCGTCGCAGACTCACCGACGCCGAATCGCCCGACACGGGCCGTGGTTTGGTCGTGAGCGTGCGCAGCCCGACGAAGACGAGGTACGCCGCACCGAGCCACTTCACGGCGTTGAACGCCGACGCCGACGTGGCCAGGACGGCCGACAGGCCCGCGGTCGCCGCGATGACGTGCACGAAGTTGCCGAGTTCGAGACCAGCGACGGCGGCCAGACCGACCTCGCGACCGTCGGACACCGACCGATTGAGGATGTAGATGACGGCTGGTCCGGGAATCAGCAACAGTGCGACCGACGCGACGGCGAACGTGATGATCGAACCGATGTCGGGCACGGGACAACTCTATGTTGCGACGTCACGGTTCGACGTCGATCGGCGACGACGGGGCGCCGTGGCGTCGAATGTCGTCGACGAGATCGGGGAGAGCACGGGGAACCCACCAGATGTCCTCGCGTCCGCGCATGTCGTCGAGACTCCACCAACGAAGTTCGAACATGTATTCCTCGTTGAGCGTCGACCACGGCAGATCCGGTCGCGGTTCGAATTCGGTGTCGACCTCGACGAGGTGGATGTGTTCGCGTTGCCCGTCCCAGAGTCCGTTGATGAACGCGATGCGATGTTCGCGCGTCCAGATGTGCGGTCCGATCGACGGCGCCGTGAGACCGACCTCCTCGCGCAGTTCACGGCGCAGGGCCGTGACGTGGTCCTCGCCGGGTTCGAGTCCGCCGCCGGGCAGAGCCCATCGTGTGCCGGCCGGGAACTCGAAGCGGACGAGAAGGACTCGCGCTTCGGGAGTGACGACGAGGGCCCGGGCCGCCGGTCGGATGCGTAGGGGAGTCGACACCGGTTCAGTCAGTCGTTCACTCAGTCGTTCGGCGTGTCGTTCAATCCGTCGTTGAACGACTTGTACATCTCGTAGATGTTCTTGCACTCCTCGCAGAGCGGTAACGACTTCGGGTCGCGGGACGGCACCCACACGTGTCCGCAGAGGGCCTCGAGGGGAGTGCCCATGATGCGGGCTTCCAGAACCTTGGCCGTCGCGGTTTCGCCCGGGCCGACCTTCACGATGTGTGCACAGGTCGGCTCGCCGGTCTGCGGCACGTGCTCAGTGATCCGTTCCGTGGACGTATCGGTCGTGCTCGCACGGGGGGCGACGACCGGGCTCATGACATCAGTCAACCAGAGGTCTACACTGTCCGCGATGCCGCTCTACGAGTACCGCTGCCGGACCTGCGAGTCGACGTTCGAACAACGCCGCCCGATGGCCGAGGCGAGCGAGCCCGCGGTGTGTCCCGACGGTCATCCTGGTGCGGTGCGCTTGCTGTCCGTGTTCGCGTCGGTCGGCGGATCGTCCGGCTCGGCGCCGTCACCCGCACCGTCGTCGGGCGGCGGATGCGGCTCGGGCTGCGGCTGCGCCCACTGATCTCCGCCCGGCACCGTCATCCGATCCGGAGTACGGTGTCGTCATGGCGTCGTGGATCGTCAACATCGTGGTGGTCGGTACGGCCGTCGGAATCGGCGCCACCGGTATTCGCGTCTTGACGCCCAAGCCCGTCCCGGTTCGCGTGCGCAAGAACCGCCGCCGCTGAGCCTGTTCGTCGATCCCGCGGCCTGGTGGTTCCGCGATCGCCGCTGGTGTCACCTCGTGAGCGACCGTCATCTCGACGAACTTCACGAGTTCGCGATCGATCTCGGCCTCTCACGTCGCGCGTTCCATCTCGATCACTACGACGTACCGGACCAATATCGACCCCGGGCCCTCGAGCTCGGTGCGAGTGAGGTGTCGAGCCGGCAGATCGTCGCGATTCTGCGTTCGAGCGGTCTGCGGGTCGATCCGCGCGAACGACGGCTCGTGACTCAGGCGGCGACGGCGATGCTGGTGGCGAACGACACCACGGCCACCACGATCGGCACCACGTAAGTCATCCACTCCGGTGCGCCGCGGCGAGCCGGAGCGAGCATCACCGCACCACAGATCGCGCCGGCAGCGGCACCTCCGAGGTGGCCTCCCACCGAGATCCCCGGGATCGTGAAGGTGAGGAGAAGGTTGATCACGAGTGTCGCGCCGATGCCGGTCTGGAAAACGTTGACTCCCCGGCGCTGCAGTCCGACCGCGGCGGCCGCCATGAGTCCGAACACCGCGCCCGATGCACCGCCGTGCAGGCCTCCGGCGTTCCCTTGGATGACGAGCGCTCCGAGCGAACCACCGAGGAGCGATGCGAAGTAGAGGAGTCCGAAGCGTAGGCGTCCGAGAGCGGGTTCGAGCATCTGCCCGAGTTGGTAGAGCAAGAGCATGTTCATCGCGAGGTGCAGTAACCCGAAGTGCAGGAATCCGGCCGAGACGAGTCGGTACCAGCCGGCGGAATCCTGGAGCAGCCACTTCGACAAGCCGAGTTGAATTTCGCGATCACTCGGACGATCGGTGAAACCCGCGGATGACACGTCACCCATCAGGACCCACACGAACACGGCGAGGTTGACGGCGATGAGCGCCAAGGTGAAGACGATCGGCTGTCGGGCGTTCCAGTCGCGGACTCGCACCGAAGCGGCCGGTCGACTCGCCTTCACACAATCGGTGCAATGACTCCCCACCGAGGCCGAGACGAGGCAGTCGCTGCATGCGGGGCGGCCGCAACGGGTGCACGAGCGCCCGGTGAGACGGTCGGGATGACGCGCGCACGCGGGGAGTTGGGGCGGAGGGAACTCAGTCATGGCCGGACAGCAGCGTGAAGAGCACCGTAGCCCGTCTTGCTACGGTCGAGTCGGTCGGCCCGGGGCGAGAGCGACTCGGCGACGCAACTTTCGACACAGGGGGAAACGACATGGCGTGGGACTTCCAGACCGAGCCCGAGTTCGAGGCCAAGCTCGAGTGGATGCGCGGATTCGTGCGCGACGAGATCATCCCGCTCGAGACCTTGGCCGACGTGTGGCGGACACCCGCCGGCCGGCAGAAGTTCGCCGAGATCACCGCCCCCCTGAAAGAAGAAGTCAAGAAGCGCGGACTCTGGGCCGCCCACTTGCCTCCCGACATGGGCGGACTCGGATTCGGTCAGGTCAAGTTGGGCCTGATGCACGAAATCCTCGGGCAGTGCGTGTACGCACCGAGCATTTTCGGCAACAACGCGCCCGACAGCGGCAACGCCGAATTGATCGCCGTGGGCGGCACGCCCGAACAGCGCGCGCAATGGATGCAGCCGTTGCTCGAAGGAAAGCTTCGCTCGTGCTTCAGCATGACCGAGCCGAACGCCGGTGCCGACCCCACGCTCCTCAAGACCTCGGCGGTTCGTGACGGCGACGAGTGGGTCATCAACGGACACAAGTGGTTCTCGTCGAACGCCTCCATCTCCGACTTTCTGATCGTGATGGCGCGCACCGGTGATGCCGAGACCAGTTCGTACAAGTCGTTCTCGATGATCATCGTCCCGACCAAGACGCCAGGAGTCAACATCGTTCGCGACGTTCCGACCATGGGCGAACCCGATCACAAGACCGGTGAGCCCGGTGGTCATGCCGAGATCATCTACGACAACGTGCGCGTACCCTTCGACAACGTCGTCGGCGGCCAAGCCGGAATCGGCCAGGGTTTCGCCCTCGCGCAGAAGCGACTCGGACCCGGCCGTATCCATCACGCGATGCGGTGGCTCGGCCAGAGTCAGCGGGCCTTCGACCTGCTCTGTGAACGCGCTCTCACGCGATACACGCACGGAAGCATCCTGGCCGACAAGCAGATGATCCAGGACTGGGTCGCCGAGAGCTACGCCGAGATGCAGGCCGCCCGTCTGCTCACCCTGCAGGCCGCCTGGAAGATGGATCAACTCCACGCCGCGGGCAAGCACTACAGCGATGCCCGCGTCGAGATCGGCGTGATCAAGTTCTGGGGCGCCAAGGTTCTGTACAACGTGATCGATCGGGCGATCCAGATTCATGGCAGCCTCGGCTACACCACCGACCTGCCGCTCGAGGCGATGTATCGCGCCGCACGCGCCGCTCGCATCTACGACGGCCCGGACGAGGTGCACAAGGTGACCGTGGCCCGCCAGATCCTGAAGAACTACCGCGCGAGCGAGCCGTCGCGCGAACACGTTCCGACGCGTCGAGCCGCGGCGATCGAAAAGTTCGCCGACTACCTCGACGCGGTGTCAGTCGCCCACTGACCTGGCGTCGGCCCAGAAGTACTCGGCTCGAGCCGGGCGGCCGATGTGGTGACCCTGCAAGTAGTCGCAGCCCAGCGAACGCAACCGGTCCTGCTGGCTCGCGCTCGTCACGTGTTCGGCGACGACCGATGCCGACAGGGCGTGGACCAACTGAACGACGCTGCGGAACAGCGAATCGTCCCCCAAACCGACCGAAGACGTGAGTGACGCGTCGAGTTTCACGTAGTCGGCCGGACCTTGACGCATGGTGTTGATGGAGGATCCGCCGCGTCCGAAATGATCGATCGTCAACTGCACACCATGGCGATGGAGCGACTGCAGGGTTCGCAGAGTGTCGTCGCGGTCGAGGAGCGATTCGTCGAATTCGAGCGCGATGTTCGCCGGGACGAGTCCGTGCACGCCGGTGATCGTGGCGACCTTCTCGACGAAGTGCGGATCGGCCACTTGTCGGGCCGAGACGTTCACGTGCATGCGGAACTGCCGATTGACGCGGCGCTCGTCGATCCAGCGCGCGAGGGTGCGAGCGGCATCGTCGAGGACCCAGTCGCCGATCGGCACGATGAGACCGGACTGTTCGGCCAGGGCGATGAATGAGCCGGGCACGAGGAGGCCCTCGGTCGGATGATCCCAGCGAAGAAGGGCCTCGCAGGCCACCAGTCGCGCATCGTGGCCGCGAACGATGGGCTGGAATTCCAGATGCAGGCGTCGGTCGACCACGGCCCGTTCGAGATCGGCGGTCAGCCGGGCCCGACGTTGCGTGGCGTCGCGCATCGAGTCGTCGAAGAGCGAACACCCTCCACCGCCCCGAGCCTTGGCGTGGTACATCGCGGTGTCCGCCCGCTGGACCAGTTGCTGGGCCGCGTCGATCGCGGAGAGGTCCAGGGAAAGATCGTGATTCGTCGCGACCCCCACGCTGGCGCCACTCGCTACTTCGATACCTCGCAGCACCACCGGTGACGCGAGAGCCGCGCACACGCGACGGGCGACGTCGAGGGCGGTCGACTCGGTGTCGGTGCGTTCGCAGAGCACCGCGAACTCGTCGCCGCCGATGCGGCCCACCACGTCGCCGGGACGGGTGGTGATCGCAAGCCGTTTGGCGATCGTCGTGATGAGAGCATCACCGAACTCGTGTCCCAGGGTGTCGTTGACGTCCTTCAAACGATCGATGTCGACGTACAGGACAGCGAAGTCACGCCGTTCGCGACGGCTCCGCTCGACGGCCTCGGCGACACGACGCGAGAAGAGCGAGCGATTGGGGAGGCCGGTCAACGCATCGTGAGTCGCCTGATGGGCGAGGGCGGCGTGCACGCGGCTCGCCTCCGTGACGTCGCGACACAGCACCGACCAGTGGACACCCGCGCCCGTCTCGCCCGAACCACGACGGAACGAATCATGAACGACGACGTCGCAGTCGAGCACGACGACGTGACCCTGACGATCACGAACCGCAACTTCGCCTCGCCAGGTGTCGGGGAGTGAGCGAGGCATCTGCGTCTGGATCGAGAGCACGACGTCGGCGAGTGCGAGGCGGGTCTCGTCGAAACGCCGGGCCGCGCGGTTGGCCTCGACGACTCGTCCTTCACGGTCAACGGACAGGGCGAGATCGGGCGATGCGGCGAGATGGGCGTTCAGCCCGGGTGTGCGGTCGGACGGGGGAGCGGGACGGTCACCGATGACGACATTGTGTCACGCTGTGGTCAGGTGAACGCGGAGCGTGGTCAGCCGGTGACGGTGCCGGTCCCCGAGGCCTGGGCCACCGTGGCCCCGTCGATCGCCGCGAGGAGGTCGGCGGCCGGACTGCCATCAGGGAGCTCGACGAACTGGTCGAGAGCGCGCACCTCGAACGAGTAGGTGTGGGTCTCGCCGGCCGGGGGACACGGTCCGCCCCATCCGGCCCGGGGGTTCTCAGCCGTGCTGAAGTCGTTCTCGGCCTCGATCGACCCGGCGATCGAGCCGCCCGTGGGCACCGCCGTCACCGATGGCGGGATGTTGGCCACGATCCAGTGCACGAACGGGCGACCGTCGGCGGCCGAGGCATCGAGATCGGTCACGACGATCGCGATCGAGGCGGTGTCGACGGGAACTCCGGACCACACCAAGGGTGGGGACACATCCGACCCAGAACACGTGTAATCGGCCGGCACGGGGCCACCCGCTGACCATGGGAGCGACAATGCGAAGGCGAGCGTGGGATCGGTCGCGATGGTGGCATCGAAGCCGCCCAGTTCCGGAACCGGCCCGATCGTCGTCTCGATGATGGACTGCGATTGATCGGGGCGCGGGGGTCGCATGTCGCGACCGTCGCTCGAGCACGCCGACAGCGCCGTGGCGGCGAGGACGAGAACACCGGCTCGAGTCGTGGCGCTGGTCATTGCTCCCCACGCTAGGCGCCTGACGCCTCACGGCGTCGGCGAACTAGCGTTTCGGACATGCGTCTCGATGCGAACGGTGACCCGCTCTGCGTCTTGACCGTTCATGCCCATCCGGATGACGAGGCCTCCAAAGGTGCGCCGACTCTCGCCGCATACGCCGACCTCGGAGTACGCACCGTCCTCGTGTGCTGCACCGGCGGCGAGGAAGGCGATCTGCAGAATCCGGCTCTTCGCGAACCGGGAGGACCCTTCCATGGTGTCGCCCCGGAGGACGAGAAAGCGGTCATGGCGCGCGTTCGTCCGATCGAACTCGCACGCTCGGCGGAGATCATCGGATTCGACGAAGTGGTCATGCTCGGCTACCGCGACTCGGGCATGGTCGATTCGCCAGCCAACGAGCACCCTGATTGCTTCCATCGCGCCGACCTCGACGAGGCGGTCGGACGTCTCGTCGCGGTGATTCGCCGTACGCGTCCGCACGTCATCATGACGTACAACGACGACCAGCGCGGCTACCCGCACCCCGATCACGTGAAAGTGCACGACGTGTCGGTCGTGGCCTTCGAGCGAGCCGGCGACCCGACGTGGTACCCGTGGGCGGGGCCGGTGTGGCAGCCGCTCAAGATGTATTACACGGTCTGGACCAAGACGCGCATGCGACTCGTGCACGACGCGATGATCGCCAAGTCGGGCAAATCGCCGTTCGACGAGAAGTGGTTGTCGCGACCCAGTCACGACGACCGCGTGACGACGCGTCTGCACATCGCATCGCACATGAGCGCCCGCTCGCAATCACTGAAGGCCCACGCGACACAGGTCGATCCAACCGAAGCGTGGTGGTTCGGTCTCGACGACGACGAACTCTCGGCGCTCTACCCTTGGGAGGACTGGGTGCTGGCGCGTTCGGCCGTGGGCGCTCCAGGGGCCGACGAGGTGGAGATCTGTCTCTTCGCCGGGGTCGCCGACGTCATGTCGTTGCCACCAGATGCCGAGGCACCGCGCCGACTCGTCGAGCTCGAGCGATCGGCGGCCTCGTGACCACCTCGATCCAGTACCGAGTCGCGCGCGGTAAGAACGACGAGATCGTCGAGGGCCCCGACGACGCCGATGTCGTCGTGAGCGTGTCGCTCGCCGATGCATCCATGGATCCGTCGGTGGCGTTCATGCTCGGCAAGTTGAAGAACACCGGCCCGTCCGGTCCGCTGTTCGACGCTTTGTCGTCGGGCGAAGTCGCCGGTGCGTTGGCGCGTTTGGTGGCTCGGTCAGGCTGAGCGCATCGCGTCGCGAAGATGGCGGTAGCCGATCAGCACCGCACCCGACTCGCGAATCGCGTGACGCAACGACGTGTCGTTCGTGACGAGATCGAGATCGTCGATCCAGCCCTGGGCCACGTCGCCAGCGAGGGCTCGAACCTCCTGGGTGTCGATCGCGGGTTGCACGTGAATCTCGGTGACCCCGGCCTCGAGCGCAGCGAAGGCGGACAGAACGCGCTCGCGACTTCCGGACCGCCAGTCGTGGTCGAAGTGGTCGGGGAACACGATGCCCTCGTCAGCGGCCAGATCGCGGAACGGGAACCCGGCATCCTCGGCCGACACGGTGGACGGCAGGCGGATCGGAAGTTCGAACTCGACCGCCAACTCGAGGTAGACGTCGAAGAACTCGGGGCGCAGTGTGATCGCGGTGAGGTGAGGAGCCAAGTGGGTCACGTCGAATCCCCACAGCGACGCGCGCTCGATCTGGGCACGACATTCGCGGAGAACTTCGGCCGGATCGGCGTGTTCCCAGAGGTCGTCGATCTCGCGCGGGAATCCACCGTCACCCGACAGGAGCGATGGCGCGTGGGTGATCGGGCCCCAGCGATACGCCGGATGTTCCGCGTTGAGCGTGAGATGAACTCCGATGTCTTCGCCGCGATACATGAGCGCCGCGTGACGTGACCACGGAGCCGGAATCATGACCGAGGCGCAGGTGGCCACGCCGTCGCGTAGAGCGGAGTAGACGCCGATGTTGGCCGCATGGCACGACCCGAGGTCGTCGCACGACAAGATGACGAGGCGAGCGTCGGAGTCGTAGCCGAGCCGTTCGGCGAGTTCGGTCACGACGTCACGCTACCCGTTCGGGCACGCGCTCCAGAGGCCACGGCCGGCGGTGCGCGCCTCGGCTTCGGCGGCGCGCAAGTCGTTGACGAGCGAGACGTTGGGGCGGATCGACAGCGTTCGCGCCATTCCGTCGACGAGCAGCTGCCGATTCACGAAGAGGCCGTCGTCGTGTCGGTAGATGTACGCGAGGATTCGTCCGTAATCGTCGCGGGGTTCGCGGTCGAGGACGACTCGTACCTCGGTGCCGACCGGAAGCAATTCGGCGGTGCGAGCGGATGCCTCGGGACCGAAGCACTGGATCGGTGTGTCGGGCTTCTTGGTTTCCGGGGTGTCGATACCGATGAGGCGGACGCGGTCGGTCGCCGCTCGGCCGTCGATCACGAACTCGACGTCGACGGTGTCGCCGTCCACGACGTGAACGATGCGGCCATCCGAGTCAGGGGCGAGTGGGCGG
>CAYNKE010000055.1:0-12546 GCA_964397715.1 uncultured Bifidobacterium sp.
GGGGGCTGAACACGGCTGAGCAGCCGAACACAGGCAGTGTAGGGCGACGGCTCCGGACCCGCTCGGGATTTGGGACGAAAACCCTGCTCAGGAACGGTTCGGAACGTCGACCATGAGCAGACCGCCCATCCCGTCGAAGGCCAGACCGGCCCGGCCAGCCACCAGGGTGCGCAGGTCCCGGCCCACGAGATCGAAGCGCCAACCAGCCGACAGCCTGGCCTCTGGATCGTCGCGAAGGAACTCGACGATGTCCGAACGTGTCCCGACGAGCATCGGGTCGATCTCCTCGCGCCGGGCCACCTCGGACAGCCACGCGGACACCAACGTCACGGCCGGTCGGAGGCGACGCTCGAGATCCTCTCCGTCGGAGGCCGGAAGATCGAGAGGTTGGTCGAGTCCTCGCGCGACCGCGGCGATGATCTCGTTTCCGATGGTTCCCCGAGAATGTCGATCGTCGACACCACGCGCCTGCGCGAGGTCGGCGAGCGATCGCGGCTCCCGCTGCGCGATTCCTTGGAGAGCGAGATCCGGCAGCACTTGCCGAGGTGGAATGTCGCTGGCCATCGCCCGACGCTCTCGCCACTCCGCGACACTGGCCAACACTCCCCGAGTTCGCGGGCGCATCGACCTCAGGTCCTTGAGTTTGGTCCAGGCCAGAGTCGGATCGCTCGGACCGACCTTGCGACCGAGCAACTCGTTGCAGGCCTCCTCCACCCAGGTCGAACGACCTCGGGCCGAAAGCTTCGCGTCGAGGAGATCGGTGAGCTGGAACAGGAATTCGACATCAGCGGCTGCATAGGACTTCTGAGCCTCGGTGAGAGGACGGCGCAGCCAATCGGTGAGGCGGTCGCCCTTGGGGAGGTTCTGACGCAGCTCGGCATTGACCAAGTTCGCGAGCGACGGTGTCGAGTATCCAACGAAGCCGGCCGCCAACTGGGTGTCGTAGATGGTGCGGGGACCACAGCCGATCGCATGTGCGAGCACGTCCAGGTCCTGCTGCGCAGCGTGAAACACGAAGAGGGACGGCGACTCGAAAAGCCGCCGGAGAGGCTTGACATCGCACGCCAGCGGATCGACGAGCGCGATCCGGATCGCGTCGTCAACTTCCCAGGCGAACTGCAACAGCGCAAGACGAGGGAAATACGTTCGCTCGCGGTGGAACTCGGTGTCGAGGGCGATTCGCGGGAGGCCCGCGAGTTCGTCGACCAGATCGAGGAGCTCGCGATCGCTGGCGACCCAGCGAAGCGTCACGAGGGGAAAGGTCCCTCGATGACAGTCCGCCCACTGGCGATCCAGGCCATCGTTCCGCCCGCCACGTTGACAACATCGAAACCGGCATCGGCAAGGAATTCGCACGCGCGCATGCTGCGACCGCCCGACTTACAGATCACGTGGAGCACCGATCCCTTGAATTCGGCGAGATCGGCCGACGGCACCGTCGACAACGGAACGAGCACGGCTCCGGGAACGTGACCTGCTTCGTACTCGTCGACCTCGCGAACGTCGATGAGTGGAGTCACGCCGCGGGATTCGAGTTCGGTGACGTCAATCTCCCTGATCACGGTCTCAACCTACCCCGGGTGCGAGATCCTCCGGGGTGTTCACGTTGCGCAGGACGTCGCGGTCGACCTCGATCCAGCGAACCGAGTTGCGCTCGACGAGCCGGTGGACGGAGCGCTCCCCGGCAGCCCATGCGTCATCGACGATGCGCCGGGCTCGCTCCGTCGCCCAGGCCGCGGCCAGAACTTGTCGGGTTCCATCCGGACTCCGCAGCCCGCAGACGACATCGCCGTCGGCGAACGATTCCAACAGCATTTCGATGTGTCGTCGCTCCACCGCGACCAGATCGACCGCGAGGACGACGACGACCTCGGCGACCGTGTGTTTAAACGCGGTCCGAATCCCGTCGAGTGGTCCCTGACCGCCGTCGACGTCCTGAATGCACTCGACCCCTATCGAACGGACGAGATCAGGTCGCCTGTGAATGACCGAGACGCGATCGCATGGTTCGAGGGCTTCGATCGAACGGTCGAGCAGCGTTCTCCCTTGCCAGATAGCGAAGGCCTTGTCCGATCCCATCCGGCGACTCTCTCCGCCGGCCAGGACGAAGCCGTGCGAGCTCACGTGAGATCGGACGGCGGATTCGGCTCGAGTTGCCGGACGAACAAAGCGCAACGCTCCGCCTCGTCGTGTTCCCCGATTTCGGCCGCACTTCTCGCCAAACCGTCGATGCACCGCAGGATTCCGCGATTGCCTTCATGGACCCAACGCACGTAACCGGACCCCCGCCATCCATTGGCACGAAGTGTGTCCAGTCCGCGGTGATAACCCACCCGGTAGTACGCGTAGCGACTGATCGGGTCGCGAGTTGCAGCAGCCAATTCGGCCCAGACGAGGCTCGACCGAGGGTGGCGGGTGACGACGTCGGACAGAGCCGCGAACACGTCCTCGCTCCGACGGGCCTGCTGAAGTTCGTGAATCATCTCGGCCGAGGGTGGCGGGAGGACGGTCTCGGGAGGACCAGACGTTGTGAGGCGAACCGGATTGACATCGGACATTTCCGAATGCTCCCACAGTCACGAGACAGCAGCGGAACATTGACCTAGGGTTGGTCAATGTTCTCGGTCACCGCGGATTCGCTCCGCAACTACCTCACGGCCGGATCGCTGCTTCCGCTCGTGATCGCCCTCGTCCTGATCAAATTCGTCGTCAACACCGCTGTGCGGATCGTCCTCGTTCTCGTGGCCCTGGCCCTGGGCGCACTCGTGTTCACTCAACGCGCCCAGATCGATGAGTGCGTCGACAAGGCAACCGTGAGCACTTCGGGCGCTTCGGTGTCATGTTCGATCCTCGGATTCGACCTCGACGTTCAGATCTGAGGAACGTTCCGTAGGTTTCGGCTCGCGGTCCGATTCGACCAGCGTCAGAACTGGTCGAACGAGACGTTCGACAAATTCCTGTGGCCGACTCGAATGAGCGTTGTGATGAGCGCCGTCCAGCACGACGATCGGTAGTGAGCCGATCTCGTCGGCGAGCAGTCGACTTCCGCGCTGCATGTGTTCGGCGGCTCGAGTACCGACACCGATCACGGCCGGGCAGTTGATGAGCGAGAGCTCGTACGGTCGACCCGTACGAAGACTCGCTAGTTCTTCCACGAGCACGACCCCCTCCGCCCGTCGGGCCTCTCGCGTTCTCTCGGGAAGTCGGCTCCAGCGCTCGTCCCCGATGAATCGCCGCAGGAATCGCTCGGCGGCTTCTTCTGGGTGATCTGCTGCCTCCAGTGCCGCCGCCCCGCCAGAATTGCGAGACCACCACGGTTCCCACGACATCGGACTCTCGTACACGACCAATCCATCGATCGATTCGGGGCGACGACTCGCCGCTGTCAGGGCCACGACACCGCCGAAACTGTGGCCCACGACGACGCAACGTCCGTGGCGACGGCGGACGTCGGCGATCACATCGGCCAAGTCTTCGACGTGAGCATCGATGTCGAAAGGACCAGGTAGAGAACGTGACCGGGCGTAACCGCGCCGGTCGTACGTGATCGTCGAAACGTCGCCGAGACCGCGAGCCAATCGAGCGAACGATCCCTGGCGGTCCATGCTTCCGTGAACGCAGACCAGGGCGACTTCGGTGTCGGGGCCCAATCGCTGGGCCGACGCGAGTACCGACGGATGTCCGATGGTTCGCTCCGAACTCATACCTGCTTATCTAGTTGCTCGATGGAACTGATCCTCATTCGGCACGCGATTCCGGTCCGACGCGAACTCGTCAGCGGGGTCGCCGATCCCGAACTCTCCGATTCCGGGCTCGAACAGGCCCGACTACTCGGGGAGTATCTCCGAACCGAGCGCCTCGATGCCGTCTACTCGAGTCCGATGCGTCGAGCCCGTCAGACAGCGGCGCCGGTGGCCGCCGTGCAGGGTCTCGAAGTCTCGATCGTCGACCAAGTTGCCGAATTCGATCGCAACAGCAACGAGTACGTGCCAGTCGAAGAACTCAAGGCGACCAACGATCCGCGTTGGCACGACATGCTCGCGGGAAAGTGGCCTCCGACCGAGGAGTCCGAAGTCGAATTCGTCGAGCGAGTCGTGTCGTCGATCGAGCAACTCGTGGCCGAGCACCCTTCGCAGAGGATCGCCGTCGTCTGCCACGGAGGAGTCATCAACGCCTATGTGGCTCGAATCATCGGCCTCGGAGATCAGCGGGGCTTCTTCTATCCCAACTACACGTCGATCCACCGAGTAGCCGCCGCAAAATCCGGCGAACGATCGATCGTCACCCTCAACGAAACGACCCATCTCCGCGGGTCGGGCCTACCCATCGGTCTGTTCCAGAAATGACCTGACAGACTGTTGCCATGACGGTCTCGCCCTCCACGACCGAGCGCCCCGCTCTCGTTGCGTCTCTCCTTTCGCATCTCGACTCGTCGGTGTCTCCGTCGCATGCGGTCGAACACGTGGCGAGCCGACTGTCATCGGCCGGCTTCACGTCCAGTGAGAGTCTGCAGGCCCTGCCCTCGCGCGGATTCATCGCTTCACAAGGATTGCTGATCGCCTGGGTCGATGACGGTCGGAGTCGAGACGGCTTCCGGGTGATCGGCGCGCACACCGACTCGCCGTGCCTTCGCGTCAAGCCGTTGGCCGAATGCGGGACCATGGGATGGCGGCAACTCGCCGTGGAGGTTTACGGCGGAATCCTCAACAACTCGTGGCTCGATCGAGACCTCGGGGTCGCTGGTCGAGTCGTGCTACGTGACGGTTCGAGTCGGCTCGTTCGATCGACTGCTCCGATCGCCCGAGTTCCACAGCTCGCGGTTCATCTGGATCGCGATGTGAACGACAAGGGACTCGTCCTCGACCGCCAGAACCACCTCCTGCCGGTCGTCGGACTCGGTCAACCCCGACGCGGCGAGTTCGTCGAGTGGATCGCCGATCTGGCCGACGCGACGGTCGACGACATCGCGTCGTGGGAACTTTCGCTGTTCGACGACCAACCGGCCCGGCTCATCGGCGTCGACCAGGATCTCCTTGCTTCCGGCCGGATCGACAATCAGGTCTCGTGCTGGGCCGCCACCGAGGCTCTCCTTCGGCGGGCGCAATCGACGTCGGGCCCGACCGCGGTCATCGCGTTGTTCGATCACGAGGAAGTCGGTTCGGAGAGCACTCACGGAGCCGCTGGTCCGCGTCTGGAGTGGGTGCTCGAGTCCTTGATCGGCGAAAGCCGCGAGCTCTTTCACGACGCCCTCAGCCGATCGATGTGCCTGTCGGCCGACTGCGCTCATTCGGTTCACCCGAACTACCCCGAACGCCACGAGCCTGGCCATCGACCGATCACGAACGGTGGTCCGGTCCTGAAAGCGAATGCGAACCAGCGTTACGCGACGAGTCCGGAGACGGCGGCGTTCTTCGTCGCCTCCTGCCATGCGGCCGGGGTCCCCCACCAGGTCTTCGTCAGCAAGAACAGCATGCCATGCGGATCGACCATCGGCCCGATCGCGTCGACCCGACTGGGGATCCCGACAGTGGATGCTGGAGTGGCGCAGTTGAGCATGCACTCGGCCCGCGAGATGTGCGGCCTTCCCGACGTGCTGATGTTCGCCGACGTCTCTCAGCGATTCTTCGAGTTGGGATGACCGACGCGATCCTGCGCAACATCGAACAGACGTTGTAGTTCCGCGTGCAACCGCGCTGAAGTTTCTTTGACCGACGCACGAGGCATGCGTCCATCCACCGCGGGAGGCACCGCGATCGGCTCACCGATCACGACGTGGACTTTGTACGGCCAGATGAACTTCGCGCCCTTCCCCATCACGCGCTCACTCCCGCCGATACCGACGGGAACGATCGGTACTCCGGCCTTGCACGCCACGTAGGCCGCACCGTCGAAGAGCGGTTGCACGACGGGACCTTCTTTACGTTCGCCCTCGGGGAAGAGAACCAGCGCGTCGCCACCTTCCAGAACCTTGATGCAACGAGCGATGGCCTCACGATCAGCTGTACCGCGGCTCACCGGAAAGGCGCCGAGCGCCGAGAGCATCCATCGATACGGTTGCTTCTTCCAGAGCGAGTCCTTGCCCATGAACCGCAGGCGACGACGCGTGCAACCGGACGCGATAGGAGTGTCCAGGTAGCTCCGATGAATCGGAGCCAGCACGAAAGCACCCTCTTTCGGAACGTTCTCTCTTCCCTCGACCGTCATACGCATCCAGATTCGGCAGAACGAGACGACGACGAATCGGCCGAATTGGTAGAAGGCTCGGCTGGATGCGGAATTCCCGGCGAGGTGCGTCTCGACTCCGATCATCGACGCTCCTCCAACAGCTGAATGATCGCGTCCACGACTTCCTCGACCGTCGAAGTGCTCGTGTCGACGACCACGGAGTCCGAGGATTCCGCGAGAGGACTGTCCGGGCGGGACGAATCGATCCGGTCGCGTTCGGCGATGCTCGCTTCCACCTGATCGACGTCTCCGCCGCTCTGTTGCACCCGTCTCTCGGCACGCACTCGAGGCGAGGCGGTGAGAAAGACCTTCAGGGTCGCGTCGGGAAAGACGACGGTGCCGATGTCGCGACCCTCGATGACACCGCCTCCACGGGACTCGCCCCAGGCGCGTTGACGGCGACGCATTTCGGCGCGGACGATGCTGAGGGCGGCCACCCGACTGACCGCCGAGGTGACCTCGGGGCTGCGAATCTCGGCGGTGACGTCTCGACCGTTGATCGAGACGGTGTCGAGTCCGACATGAAGATCACAGGAACGGGCGATTCGTCCCACCTGCTCGGGGTCATCGAGTGGAACCTCTTCTCGGAGGGCCTCACACGTGACGGCCCGATACATGGCGCCGGTGTCGAGATACTGCACACCGAGGCGTTGGGCCAGCGCACGGGCGATCGTCGATTTTCCGGCACCGGCCGGACCATCGATGGCCACCACGATCATTCGGTCACCAACTCTGGCCGAGAGGACGTCCTTCGTCGTAGCCAGCGGCACTCTGGATTCCGACGACCGCTCTCTCGCGGAATTCGGTTACGGTTGCTGAGCCCGAATACGTGAACGCACTCCTCACTCCCGCCACGATGTGGTCGATGATGTCCTCCACTCCGGGACGCTCGGGGTCGAGATACATGCGCGACGACGAGATTCCTTCTTCGAACAATTCCTTGCGCGCTCGCATGAAGACGCTCTCGCGACGCGTGCGATTACGGACGGCGCGGTTCGAGGCCATTCCGTAGTTCTCCTTGTAGAGACGGCCGTCGGGATCGCGCAACGTGTCAGCCGCGGACTCGTACGTCCCGGCCAACCACGAGCCGAACATCACGCTGCCGGCGCCGGCGGCGAGTGCCAGGGCAACGTCGCGGGGATAGCGAATTCCGCCGTCGGCCCACACCGACGCCCCGAGTGAGGCGGCGGCCGTCGAGCATTCGAGAACCGCGGAGAACTGCGGTCGACCGACGCCGGTCATCATTCGCGTCGTGCACATGGCGCCCGGACCGACCCCGACCTTGACGATGTTCGCTCCGGCGTCCACCAACTGCCGAGTTCCCTCGGCTGTGACGACGTTTCCGGCCACGACGATCGCCGATGGAGCGCTGCGGCGAACGGCGCGCACCGCGTCGAGCATCCGGTCCTGATGCCCATGAGCCGTATCGACCACGAGGACGTCGACTCCCATGTCGCGAAGTCGAGCGGCTTTGTCGGCGGGTTCGCCGTTGACGCCGATGGCCACCGCGGTGAGAAACTCGCCGCTCGCGTTGAGGGCCGGGCGATAGAGAGTCGAGCGCAGGGCACCCTTGCGCGTCACGCAGCCGACCATTCGGCCCGTGGCATCGACCACCGGCGCGGTCGTCAAGCGGTGACCGGACAGCACGTCGTAGACCTTTTCGAGGTCGGTTCCGGCTTCGATGGTCAGCAGGTCGGTCGACATCACGTTGTGGAGCTGCGTGAAGCGGTCGTAACCAGCGGCATCGGCTTCGGTGAAGATCCCGGTCGGGCGGTCTTCGCTGTCGAGCACGACGACGGCTCCGTGAGAGCGCTTGTGAATCAGTCCGAGCGCGTCACCCACCGTATTGTGCGGGCTCAACGTGATCGGGGTCTCGTAGACGTGATGTCTCGACTTCACGTATCGAACCGTCTGTTCGACGACGTCGAGAGGGATGTCCTGCGGCAGGACGACGATCCCTCCCCGTCGGGCCACGGTCTCGGCCATTCGACGCCCAGCCACGGCGGTCATGTTCGCAACGACGATCGGAATCGTCGTGCCGACGCCGTCGGGAGTGGACAAGTCGACATCGAGACGAGAACCGATGGACGACAGACTCGGCACGAGGAAAACGTCGTTGTACGTGAGGTCGTACGGCGGCTGAGAGTTGATGAACTTCATAAGAAGGGCCGCCTCAGGCTAGGGGGTAGTTTGACTCGCATGGTGAACCGTCCCGTCGTTCTGGTACACGGTTGGGGAGGTTCCTACGAATCGACCTGGAAGGCGTCCGGTCTGGTCGATCTCCTCTCGGAGTCGGGCCGCACAGTGATCGGGGTCGACCTTCTCGGACACGGTGCGGCCCCCAAACCCCATGATCCCGAGGCCTACTCGGACCTCACGACTCGTGTCGCCGACGCCATCGTCGATGCCGCGGGCGACGGACCCGTCGACGCGGTCGGATTCTCGCTCGGAGCGATGACCCTGCTTCGAATGGCCATCCGGGAGCCTCGGACGTTCGATCGACTCGTGCTGGCCGGCATCGGGCGCAACGTGATCGAACCGCGCGACGAACTGTCCCATTCGCGCCTCGTGGAGGCCCTCGAGGGGCGGGGCGATCCGGAGGACAATCTCACTCGTCTCTTCGTCCAGTACGCCGAGTCATTGGGCAACGACCGAGTCGCGCTCACGGCCGTCATGAAGCGTCGCACCGAAACCTTCGAACCCGAGCACTTCGCGGCGATCACCGCACGAACGCTCATCGTCATCGGCGACCAGGACTTCGCGGGTCCGGGTGAGCCTCTTCAAGAACTCGTACCGGGTGCTCGACTCGTCACCCTGCCTCGTTGCGATCATTTCGCCACTCCCGAAAATTTCGGATTCTTCGATGCCGTTCTCGACTTCCTCGCCTGACACGTCCGAGGGCTCCGAAGACGTCGTCGATGTCGCTTGCGAGGTGGTCGCTCGCGGAGGGTTGATCGGCTTTCCGACCGAGACCGTCTACGGACTCGCAGCCGACGCGACGAACGACGACGCGGTGCGAAGCATCTTCCGGGTGAAAGGTCGCCCCGTCGATCACCCTCTCATCGTCCACGTCGCCGACCTCGACGCCGCTCGCCGTCTGAGCCGCAATTGGCCGGCGACGGCCGAGATCCTGGCCGATCGCTTCTGGCCCGGTCCGTTGACGATCATCGTCGTCAAGGCTTCGCACGTTCCTGCTTCGGTCACTGGTGGTCGCGAGACAGTGGCGATTCGTATACCGCGACACGCTCTCGCCCTTCGACTCCTGCAGACGTTCGGCCGACCGCTCGCTGCTCCTTCAGCCAATCGTTTCGGACGCGTCAGCCCGACGACCGCCGAACACGTCCGCCTCGACCTCGGTTCGGACGTCGACTTCGTTCTCGACGGCGGACCGTGCGAAGTCGGACTCGAGTCGACGATCGTCGATTGCAGTGTCGATCCGCCCCAAATTCTTCGACCTGGCTCGGTCTCGCCCGAGGAGATCGCCGAGACCATCGGACGAATCGGAGAGACGAGCGGCCCGTCCCGAGCGCCCGGCATGCTCGAGAGTCACTACGCGCCGGTCTGCATCGTCGTCCCGGTCGACATTGGTGACCCGCCGCCGTCCGACGTCGATCGAGTCCTCGACGGACGCACCGACCCCACCACGTTCGCTCGAGAGCTCTACTCTCTCCTGCGCGATTGCGACGCCGACAAAGTTCGTCGAGTCGCGGTTCTTCTACCTCGCGACACCGGAGTCGGTCATGCGATTCGCGATCGAGTGTTCAAGGCGGCGGCACAACGTATTCACTGATCGACGCCGACCTCGTTGACCGCATCGACCCAGAGGCGACACAAGACGTCGAGATCGATTCGCCCGTCCGAGACGATGGTGACCGTCGAAGCTCCCGCGTCCGGCACCAACTCCAGCCGGCACCACGTCATGACCGGGTCCTCGATCAGAACTTCGAGGAGGTACGGAGGATCGTCGTCGATGACGTCGCCCAATATTCGAGCCGAGACGAGAAGGGCCTCGAAAGCGACGACCGGGAGAGCGTCGATCACAAAAGCGGGTCGCTCGATGGTCCTCATCGCTGGAAGTCGACTCGCCCGCTCCGGTCGGGCCGACGCAGCCGCGACCGATTCGGGCGCGGAGTCACGATCCTGTAACTGCTTCAGGTGGGCATAGGCCTCGTTGATCCGAGCCATCGAGGCGTGAGAACCGCCGTCGTCGGGGCGAACATCGGGATGGTGCGTTCGCGCCGCCGCTCGCCAACGATTTCTCAACTCCACGTCCGTCCAATCCGGACCGAGCCCGAGGACGAACTCGGCCTCGGCTCGGTTCATGCATTTCTCCAATGCGTGAACTCGGTGCCCGTGGGATCGACGACCCACGGAGCGGGAGATTCCCAGGCGTCGTCGAAGACGAGTTGATCAACCGGGCGCCGTCGCACCGGACCGTGAGCACCTTGTGGTCGACCGAGCGTGATGCAAGCCGACACGGCGGCTGCCTCGGGTATTCCGAGAAGCGATCGCAACTCTTCCTCGACGGCCTGGTGCCACATGGTCAGGGCTCCGCCGTATCCGAGGGCACGCGCGGCCAGCAAGAGGTTCTGACAGGCGGGATACACCGATGCGCCTTCGTAGGGGTTCGGGTCCCGATACCGCACGAGGCACACGAGAACGACCACCGGAATCTCCTCGAAGTGATCGACGTACCACTGCATGGCGCGGGCCTGCCTCGCCTTGGGGGACCCACCGTCGACGACCAGGTCGTACCCGTCGGACCTCTTTTTCGCGTTCCATCCGGCCCGGAAGGCGCGGCCGAGAAGCGCCTTCGCTTCACGGGCTCGGTTTCCGTCGCGCAGGACGAGGAATCGAAAGGGCTGGCGATTCGAACCCGATGGAGCTCGCGTCGCGGACCAGAGGATCCGCGAAAGATCGTCGTCGGGAATGGGATCGGACGAGTAGCGACGGATCGCTCGGGTCGTGGCGAGACCCTCGAGGAGAGAGACCTCGGACGGGCGAGTCATGTCCAGAGATCGTTCAGCGGCCGGAGAAGTTCGCCGGACGCTTCTCCATGAACGAGGCGACACCTTCCTTGAAGTCGGCGGTACGGAAGAGTGGAAGTAGTTGCAAGAAGACGTGATGGATGTTCTGCTCGAACGTCTCGGTCTCGGCGGCGCGCATCATGCGTTTGATCGCTCGAACCGCGAGTGGGGCGTTCGCCGCGATTTCGCCGGCGAGTTCGGCGACGCGGTCGTGCAATTGCTCGGGCTCCACCACGTGATTGACCAGACCGAGTTCGAGTCCTTCGGCAGCGCTGAGCGTTCGCCCGGTGAAACAAATTTCGGCGGCCTTGGCGTAGCCGACGATGCGCGGCAGCAACCAGGTTCCACCGCTCTCCGGAAGGATCCCTCGCTTGGCGAATCCGGGGTTCAACTTGGCGGTGCTGGCCGCGATCCGGATGTCGCATCCGAAGGCCAGATCGAGTCCGTAGCCGGCTGCTCCCCCATTGAGAGCACAGATCGTCGGCGTGTCGAGGTTGTGCAGTACCACCGGTGGGGCGGTCCGGAGATCGAACTCGCTGCCCATGTCTCCCCCGGAGTCGAGGACCCCGAGGGACTTCTTCTGGCCCATCTGTGCGGCCAGGTCGAGGCCGGCGCAAAAGGCCTTGCCCGCCCCGGTCAGGACGATGCACCGCACGTCCCGATCTCGGTCCCCCTGCAAGAGGGCATCGGAGAGGTCGTTCAACATGCCCCCCGAAATGGTGTTCAGCCGGTCCGGGGCGTTGAGGGTGATCGTCGCGACGTGGTCGTTGACCTGGTAAAGGACTTCGCTCATGAGGCGACCGTAACACCAGGAACGAAAGTCATCTTTTTCGGACCCCGGGTAACCTTGGCGCTTCGTAATCCCGCGGGGCGAAAGCCCCGCAACCAAACAGGGGCAACCGCCCCGCAACCAAACAGGGGCAACCGCCCCTCATCTCCATAGGGGGAGAACCAAACATGCAGAAGACCCGCGCACGTCGCGTCGGTGCTCTCGTGCTCGGTCTCGCACTCGTAGGCGCAGCCTGCGGTGGCGACGACGAGAGCTCGGACACCACCGCTGCTCCGGCTACCGAAGCTCCCGCCACCGAGGCACCCGCTACCGAGGCTCCGGCCGCTGGTGGCGAACTCGCCGGCATGAAGGGCACCACGCCCAAGGGTGCGGAGGTCAGTGAAGAGTGGCTCCAGAAGGTTTCGGACTTCTGGGTCTCGAAGGGCAACGCTGCTCTCGAGGACTTCAACTATGCCGCTGAGGCCTACGACGCTGCCGTCGTGATCGCCCTGGCGGTCGAGAAGG
>CAYNKE010000056.1:0-11714 GCA_964397715.1 uncultured Bifidobacterium sp.
TTGCGACACCGATGGCCGTGGCGACGACTCCGTCGATGCCGTTGGCTCCACGGTTCGCGTGCACGACGAGCTCGTCACCTCGACCGCCGAACCACTCGACGTCGCGCACCGGCATCGACGAAGACACGACCAGATGCGCACCGCGCGGGAGGGATCCGACGAGATTGCGGGCCGTCGACGGACCCGACAGCGGCATCGCTCCGATCTCGCGGTCGATCACCTCGCTCGCGGCTCGCTCCGCGGCCGTCCACGCCGAACACCACGATCCCGCGCACGGCGACACGATCGCGGCCAGGTCGTGCGCCAGATCGGTGGGATCGGCGACGAAACGAGATCCCACACGTGCATCGGGATCGAAGAATCCGTCCGTCGCCGTGACATGGATCTGCTCGGCTCCGCACGACGCGAGCCACTGCCCGGTCACCTTCGATGCCGGCGGCTCACCGACTCGAAGCACGATGTCGGGCCGATGCGCCGACGAGAACCTCTCGGCGCGAACGATCGAATCGAAGTGTCGGACCACCCGTTCACCTCGGCACAGTGCGCGCGGTTCGGCGAAGACCGGCCAGTCGAGCGCGGCGGCGAGTTCGTCGACCGAGAACCCCGAGCCTCGACCCGCCACGATCACTCCGCGTCGCCCGGACAATCGACCCGCCAGGTGTCGAAGCCCGTCCTCCCCGAGTCGAACGTCTCCTCGCTGCGTCGTGATGGCGACCGACGCCGACGCATCGACCGACGCCTCGCCCACCAGCGGTTCGCGGAACGGAAGATTCAGGTGCACCGGTCCGGGACGCGGACCAGTCGCCGCGTGCACGCAATGGGCGGCGAGCGACGACCACCGACCTGCGGTCGACCAATCGGCGACGCCGGGGTCGTGGAACCACCGGACCGACGAGCCGAACATCTTGATCTGGTCGATCGTCTGGGGTGCTCCGACGTCGCGCAGTTCGGGCGGACGGTCGGCCGTCACGACGAGGAGCGGCACCGCCGACAGATCCGCCTCGATGACCGCTCCATGGAAGTGCGCGGCCGCGGTTCCACTCGTACACAGAACCACCGCCGGTCGACGGGTCGCGACGCCGTACCCGAGGGCGGCGAAAGCCGCCGACCGCTCGTCGAGAAAGACTTCGACTCGCCAACCCGGAGCGGCGTCGAGAGCCAGAGCCATCGGGGTCGAGCGAGATCCCGGAGCGACGAACGCGGTGTCGAGACCCAGGGCTCGCCACTGGGCGACGACGGTCGCGCAGAACGACGCCTGTGCATCAGCGGCCACACGTGGAACGCTACGGCTCCTGGGGCGACCAACACCCTTCGAACGCCTAGGGTGACCGATGTGACGACCCCGTTGACCATCGACATCTGGTCCGATGTCGTGTGCCCCTGGTGCTACATCGGCAAACGCCGTTTCGAGGTCGCCCTCGAGCGGGTGCGAGCCGCCGCGCCCGATGTCGACGTCCGCATTCGCTATCGGGCCTACCAGCTCGACCCCACCGCCCCGTCGTCCTCGTCGACGCCGGTCCGTGATGCCTACGCTCGAAAGTTCGGCGGTCCCGAGCGCGCCGATGCGATTCTGCGCCATCTCACGGACACCGCCGCCGCCGACGGACTCGATTTCCGATTCGACATCGCCCAGCGATCGAACACCGTCCAGTGCCACCGCGTCCTGTGGTGGGTCGCCGAGAACCACGGGCTCGAAGCCCAGGCCCGGGTCAAGGAGCGTCTGCTCCGCGCCTACTTCACCGAAGGCGAGAACGTCGGCGACTCGTCGCGAGTCGCGTCGCTCGCCGCTCCGATCCTCGGCGTGAACGAGAGCGAGATCCTCGAGTTCCTCGATTCCGACGCCGGTCGTGACGCCGTCGTCGACGAACTCGAGCAGGCCGCGCAACACGACATCACCGGCGTCCCGACCTATGTGATCAACGGAGCCTGGGCGATTCCCGGAGCTCAGGATCCCGACACCTTCGAGCGAGTGCTCATGCGTGCGGTCGGCACGTCGCGTCCGTGACGGCAGCCGAACCGCCGAGGCGGAGCGAACTCGCCGCGCATCACCGAGTGGGTCGCGGAACTCGCGTCGTTCTGCTCCACGGCTTCACCCAGACCGCGCGGTCGTGGGGCCCGTTGCTCGAACGCCTCCCCGACCTCGACGCCATCGGAATCGATGCGCCCGGACACGGCGACTCGTCGGCAGTTGCGACCGACGTCAGCGGCACCGCCGATCTCGTCGCCCGACGAATCGAGCCGTCGGTCGCGATCGGTTATTCCATGGGTGGCCGTATCGCGATCGACCTGGCCTTGCGGCATCCCGACGTCGTCCGCGGGCTCGTCGTCATCAGTGGAACTGCCGGACTGAGAACCGAGACCGAACGATCGGAGCGACGCGATCGTGATCACGCGCTGGCCGCGCGAATCGAAGCCATCGGCGTCGAGCGCTTCGTCGACGAATGGCTCGCTCAAGATCTTTTCACGACCCTGCCTCCCGCACTCGCGAATCGATCCGACCGACTGCGCAACACCGGCGCCGGACTCGCCAGCAGTCTTCGTCTCTGCGGCGTCGGGTCGCAGACATCGCATTGGGACGGACTCGGCACGTTGGCGTGTCCGGTTCTCCTGATCACCGGGTCACTCGACACCAAGTTCTGTGCGATCGCACGGGACATGGCGCAGGCGATCGGCGCGAATGCCACGACGAAGGTGATCGACGGCGCCGGCCACACCGCACATCTCGAGAAGCCCGACGAAGTGGCCACCGCGATCAGCGAGTGGCTGGCCGATCAGCGACTCTGAATCAACCGACGACGGCGATACCGATCGTGGCGAGGACTCCGACGATCAGCTGGAACCGGCCGGTGTCGGCGAGTACGGCGATCAGGGCACGACCGCGAACGCCGCGCAGTACTCCGCGGACCGGGCGACGGAGCCACGGAAACGCCAGCAGCCCCACCAATGCACCTGGACGCCACGGTGCGGCGACCACCAGGATCGCGAGTGACGCGAGCATGAAGCCGGCGTACAGGCGACGAGTCCGCTCGTCGCCGAGCCGCACCGCGAGCGTCTTCTTCCCCACCCGCGCGTCTCCCTCGATATCGCGGAGATTGTTGGTCACGAGCAAAGCGCACGCGAGCGACCCCGCCGAACAACCGATCAACCACGAGACGAACGGAACGCGCTCGAGTACCACATACGTGGTCCCGATGGTCGCGACCAGCCCGAAGAACACGAAGACGAAGATTTCACCCAAGCCGAGATAGCCGTACGGCTTCGGGCCGCCGGTGTAACCCCAGGCCGCGACCATCGCGACGACACCGACGACAACGAGCCACCACGTGGTCGTCGCCGCGAGAATCAGACCGGCGAACGCCGCCACGCCGAACGCCGAGAAGGCCGCCTGCTTCACCTCGCTCGCCTTCGCCAGGCCGGACGCCACGAGTCGGGTCGGCCCGACCCGCTCGTCGTCGGTTCCGCGAATGCCGTCGCTGTAGTCGTTGGCGTAGTTCACGCCCACTTGTAGGGCCAGGCTGACCACCGCCGCCGGGAGGACGCGCCACCAAGCCGCTCCGTTCTCACCCGCCGCGAGCGACGCCCCCATGGCCACCGGAACCACGGCCGCGGGAAGCGTTCGCACTCGAGCACCCACGAGCCAGCGATTCACGTACCGAGACTAACCTTCGCCACGAGGGGGTCGGAGCGATGGAACTCTGGAAGAAGAACGCGGCGGATCTTGCCCGCATGATCGCCAAACGCGAAGTGTCGAGCCGCGAGGTGGTCGATGCGCACCTCGCCCGTATCGACGAGGTGAATCCGCGCCTCAACGCGGTGGTGCGCCGACTCGATGCCGACGCACGAGCCGCCGCTGACCGCGCTGATGCGGCCGTCAGGTCCGGTGAGCGTCTGGGTCCACTTCACGGTGTTCCGTTCACGGTGAAGGAGAACATCGACCTGGCGGGTACACCCACCACGAATTCGGTTCCGGCTCTGGCTGAGGCCATTTCACCGAGTGATGCACCAGTGGTCGAACGCATGCGTGGTGCCGGCGCCATTCCGATCGGGCGCACGAACCTGCCCGACATGGGACTACGCATCCACACCGATTCGGCTCTTCACGGACTCACGCGCAATCCGTGGAATCGCGACCGCACCACGGGTGGATCGAGCGGTGGCGAAGGATCGGCACTGGCATCAGGAATGAGTCCGATCGGCCTCGGCAACGACGTCGGCGGTTCCCTGCGCAACCCGGCGCACTGTTGCGGTGTGTCGTCCATCAAGCCGACCGTCGGCGTGGTTCCGTGGGCCACCGAAATTCCTCCCACTGCACTGAACCTCGCGTTCCAATTGATGGTCGTCGAAGGTGTCATGGCGCGTCGCGTGTCGGACGTGCGCATCGGATTCGACATCGTGCGCGGCGTGCACCGACGCGATCCATACTCGGTTCCATCCGACCTGAGAGGTGCGCCCACCGATCGGAAGTGGCGAGTCGCCGTTCTGGCCGAGCCACCGGGTGGCCGCACCGATCCCGGCATCGCCGCCGTCGTGCGGGCCGCCGGTCGCACTCTGGCCGAAGCGGGACACCACGTGGAAGAAGCCACTCCACCCGACTACGAAGAGTGCATCGACATGTGGGGTGCGACCCTCAACGCTGACCTCGCCGTGGTGCAACCGCTTCTCGAGGCTGTCATGGGCGACGGCGGCCGCACGTTTCTTCGCTACGGCCGCGAACTGCTCACTAGTGCCGATCAGGCGACCATGAGCGCCATTCATATGCGACGCTTCGAAGTGGCGACCAAGTGGTCGCAATGGTTCGAGCAGTACGACGTGCTCCTCTGCCCCACCTGGTCGATGGCTGCTTTCGAACATGGTGCCGACATCGCATCCATCGACGGCGCCAAGGCCACGTTCGAAACGTTCCGTGCGGTGTTGGCTCCCAACCTGTTCGGCAGTCCAGCCGCCGTCGTGCCGGCCGGACTGTCCGATGGGCTTCCGGTCGGCGTGCAGGTCGCATCGTGGCGCTTCAAGGACCTCGTGTGCCTCGACGTCGCGTCCGTGATCGACGCCGCCCTCGGCGTGTCCACGCCCATCGACCCCTCTTGGTGAGGAGCGATCGGTCGTAACCTGACGATGTGACCCGCTTGGTGGCACTCGATCTCCCGGGTGGCGATCTTTTCGTTCGCGAAGTGGAAGCAGCGTGGTCGCGCGGGGACGCCGTATTCCCTCTCGATCAACGTCTCTCCAATGACTCGAAGGCCGAACTCGTCGGTGCCCTGGGGGCCCACCTCGTGGTCGATCCCGCGGGAGTCACGAATGTGCCGACGGGCCGATCGCTCGAAACGGGCGATGCCCTCGTGATCGCGACGAGCGGGAGCACCGGCCGCCCCAAAGGTGTCGTGCACACCCACGATTCTCTGCGCGCATCGTCGTCGGCTTCGCTCTCACGACTCGGAGCAACGTCCGACGATCACTGGCTCGCATGCTTGCCACTCGCGCACATCGGCGGATTCTCGGTTCTGTGTCGTGCACTGCACGCGAGCAGTCGCCTCACCGTCCTTCCGAACGCCGATCCCGACGCCGTCATGGCGGCCAGCCGCTCGGGATGCAATCGAACCGCGCTCGTCCCGACGCTCCTCCATCGAATCGACGTCTCGGCCTTCGAGACGGTGCTCCTCGGCGGAAGTCGCCCGCCCGCTCATCGTCCGACCAACGTGATCGCGACCTACGGGCTCAGCGAAACAGGAAGCGGAGTCGTTTATGACGGCGCGCGTCTCGACACCGTCGAATTGCGAATCGACGACGTCGGGGAAGTGCTCGTGCGCGGACCGATGCTCATGAGGTCGTACCGCGACGGAACGACCTCCATCGACGCTGATGGCTGGCTCCACACCAAAGATTCTGGATCGATCGACGACGCCGGAATCCTCTCGATCCAGGGACGGCTCGACGACCTGATCAAGACCGGTGGAGAGAAGGTCTGGCCCGAACGACTGGAGCGATTCCTCGAAACCCGGTACGTCGATCGTGCCGTGGGTGTGGTCGGCGTTCCCGACGACGAATGGGGCGAGGTCGTCGTATTGGCGACCGATCGTGTCGGCCTCGACCTCGCCGACGTGAGAGCGCAAGTGAAAGCCGAGCTCCCCGCGCACTACGCACCGAAGTTCGTCGTGGTCTGCGACCTACCTCGAACTTCAAACGGCAAGATTCGCCGACACGACCTCCGAATCGAAGCCGAAAGGATCATTCGAAGCGGCGACTAGGGTCGCGCCATGACTCGCTTCACCGGAAAAGTCGCTCTCGTCACCGGCGCCGCGTCGGGTATCGGCCTCGCCACCACTCGCCGCCTCCTCGATGATGGAGCGCGGGTCGTGGCCGGCGACATCGACGAAGCCGGACTGGCGGCGATCTCGCCCCGCACGAGTGCCGATCATCTCGTGACCGCTCGATGCGACGTGACTCAGGAGATCGACGTCGAGAATCTCTCGAAGTTGGCGGTCTCCCACTTCGGCGGACTCGACATCGCCGTCGCCAACGCCGGAGCCGGCGGTTACGCCCTCGTGACCGAGCACCCGCTCCAGGAGTGGCAACGGGTCATCGACCTGTGCCTCACCGGTGTCTTCCTCACGATCAAGCACAGCGGAAGCGTGATGCGCGATGGTGGGTCGATCGTCACCGTCGCCTCGCTCAACGCGATCCAGCCCAGTCGCGGAATGGCGGCCTATTGCACCGCCAAGGCCGGGGTCGCGATGCTGACCCGGGTGGCCGCCATGGAACTCGGGCCCCGCGGAATCAGGGTCAACACCGTGGCACCCGGCCTCGTCCAGACCAACGCCACCGGAACCTTCTTCGCGATCCCGCCCATCGTCGAGGAGTTCAACGACAACGCCCCACTCGGCCGATTCGCATCGCCCGACGAGATCGCTTCGGTGATCGCGTTCCTCGCCAGCGACGACTCGTCATACATGAGCGCGTCGTTCGTCTCGGTCGACGGCGGCGGCAACACTGGTCGCTATCCGAACCTGCCGGCCGCCTTCGAGCGGATCGGACTTCAGTCGCCGGGAACCTGAGCCTCGATCAGCGACACCCGCACTTTGCGGATCCGACGACCCTCGAGTTCGGACACCGTGAAACGCCAGCCCTCGAAGTCGACGCTTTCACCGACGACCGGCACGTGCTCGAGTGTTCCGAAGATGAAGCCACCGATCGAGTCCCATTCCTCGTCGGGAATGCGCGTCGACAGGCGCTCGTTCACATCACCCACGCTGGTGGCGCCTTCGATCAGCAGATCGCCGTTCGGCAGAGCAGCGATCTCGACGTCCTCGTCGTCGTATTCGTCAGCGATTTCCCCGACCAGTTCTTCGAGGCAATCCTCGAGGGTGATCAGGCCCGTGATCGATCCGTATTCGTCGGCAACCACCGCCAGGTGGAACTTGTTCGCCTGCATCTCGCGCATGAGCTTGGAGACCGGCTTGTTCTCCGGGACGACGACCACTCGACGCATCTGATCGGAGACCGGGTCGCCACCACGGCCGGCGCGTTCGAGGCGAACGAGGTCCTTCATGAAGGCGATTCCCACGACGTCGTCCTCGTCGTTGATGACCGGCAGACGGGAGAAGCCATGTTCGATCGACACGCCGATCGACGCGTCGATGGTCGCCGACTGATGCACGGTGATCATGTCGGGAAGAGGAACCATGATCTCGCGGGCAACCGTGTCACCGAACTCGATGACCGATTCGATGAGTTCGCGCTCGTGTTTCTCGATGACTTCCTCGATGGCCGCCGCTTCGACGACACCGAGGAACTCCTGTTCCTTGACGAACGGTCCGTCCTCGAGACCTTTTCCTTTCACGATCACGTTGGTGAGCCTGATCAAGCCTCGCGACACGGCACGAAGGGGTGGAAAGTGAACGAGAGCGCGAATTCCGCGAGCCGACATGAGTGCCGCGCGTTCGGAGAAGAGGACCGCGTACGTCTTCGGCACGGCTTCGGCCAAGACGAAGAAGACGAGGACGTTGACGGCGACGCCGACGCCAACGCCGACCGGTCCGAACGCGCGCGAGGTGATGACGCCCGTGAGAGTCGCCTGAACGGTCTGGCAGATGTTGACCGTGAGAAGAATCGGGTTGACCCACTTCTCGGGCTCTTCGATGAGCTCGATGAGCGCACGACCCTGACGAGGGCGCCGCTCGGCCAGCGCCGCGGCCTTGGGCTTCGTCATGCGCGACAACCCCATCTCGGCCACCGCCAGGAAGATCAGCACCACGAGCAACGCCAGGATCACCGCGAGGAGGCCCCAGTCGAGGCTCGTGAACGCTCCGACGACGGCGGTCACGGTTGGTCCTGACGGAAACGCGACGGCACGGGACCGCGCCAGTGATGCTCGACGAGGAGTTGGCGCTCGCGCTCCCACATCTTCTCTCGTTCGGAATCGTCGGCGTGATCCCATCCGAGGACGTGCAGGATTCCGTGCACGACGAGCAACGCGAATTCGTCGTCGAGAGTTCCGGCGTGGGTGTCAGCCTGCCGAGCTGCGACTTCCGGACAGATGACGACGTCTCCGAGCAGCAACGGCAGATCGCCTCGATCGACCGGCGATCGATCCGGGGCGCGCGTCCCGCCGGACGGACCCGATGTGACGTCGACGACGTCGCCGCCATCGATCGGGAACGACAACACGTCGGTCGACCCGTCGGCGCCCATGTGTTCGCGATTCAACTCGGTCATGTCGGATTCGGCGATGAAGAAGATGCTCAACTCGGTGCCGCCCCTCACCCCTTCGGCGGCGAGCACCTGGCGAGCCAGGGTCTGCCAACGCACGACGTCGACCGGAACCACGTCTTGTTCGTCGGCGCAGAAGACTTCGGGTTCGACGTCGCCTCCGATGCGCGACTTGCGCCGCAGCCGCGGCGGACCGAGCGTCACGAGCGGGCCTCGCTCGACCGTTCGTACGCTGCGACGATGTCGGCGACGATGCGGTGGCGAACGACGTCGCCAGTACCGAGGTGCACGAAGCCCAATCCGTCGATTCCCGCCAACGTCCGCTCGAGGCCGGCCAGCCCGCTGCGGCCCCCGGGCACGTCGACCTGCGTCGTGTCACCCGTGACCACGACCTTCGAGCCGAACCCGATACGGGTCAGGAACATCTTCATCTGCTCCGGGGTCGTGTTCTGAGCCTCGTCGAGAATGATGAACGAGTTGTTGAGAGTCCGTCCGCGCATGAACGCGAGTGGCGCCACCTCGACGGTTTGACGCTCGATGAGCTTCTGAGCGGCTTCGAGTTCGACCATGTCGTAGAGGGCGTCGTAGAGGGGTCGGAGATACGGGTCGATCTTGGCCATGAGATCGCCGGGCAGGAACCCGAGGCGCTCCCCGGCTTCGACAGCGGGTCGGGTGAGGATGATTCGCTGCACGGACTTGGTCTGGAGCGCGTGAACCGCCATGGCGACCGCCAGCCAGCTCTTTCCGGTTCCGGCCGGGCCGATTCCGAACGTGATGACGTTCGAGCGAATTGCATCGATGTAACGCTTCTGTCCGGCGGTCTTGGGCCGGATCGAACGACCCTTGGCTCCGCGGAGCACCTCGTCGGTCAGCACCCGGGACGGACGTTCGTGCGCCTGCACCATGTCGATGCTTCGCCCCACCACCGACGGATCGAGCGATTCGCCGCGCTGCAGGACCAGCACCAATTCCTCGAAGAGCTGGGCGACGGTGTCGGACTGCGGACCGAGAATGGTGACTTCGTTCCCCCGAACCGAGATGTCGGTGTCGGGGAATGCGGTCTCGATGGCGCGCAAGTTGGAGTCTCTCGACCCGAGAAGGGCCGGCATCAGGTGCGAGCCCGGAACGACGACGGTGGACGTACTACTTGGGGGTGCCATCGGGTTCTCGCGGGCTCAGGCCCATGCCGAGACGCTAGCCGACCGTGACGCACCGAACCACAGGTCGGCGGAAGGTCGGCGGAAATGCGGCTCTTGCCCCCTGACTGACGTTCCGTCTACTCTCGCCACTAGCAGGACATCCGTCATCGTGGCGGCGGTCAGGCCGGCGGGAAAGCAAGGAGCGGGGGACTCGGAACACACGATGGAAGCCACATCATCGGCTTCATCGTTCGCTTTGATTCTTCGTACTGCGATCCAACGGGCGTGAGCCCACAGCAGAACAACGAACACTTCGGGAAAGGAATGTAGTGCCGTCTTATTTGACCCCAGGCGTGTACGTCGAAGAAGTCCCGTCAGGCCAGGCCACGCTTTCCGCGGGCCTCACTGCGGTGGCGGCTTTCGTCGGATTCACAGCCGACTATCCGAAAGATGATCCGAGCGACCCGCAAGGTCTGAAGCCTCGCCTCGTCACGAGCTGGACTCAGTACGAATCGCTGTACGGCGGATTCACACCAGGAGCAATGCTCCCCCACTCCGTTTACGGCTTCTTCAACAACGGCGGCGGACTCGCGTACATCGTCCGCGTGGCGCACCGGGCGCCGTCCGACAAGCCCGGCCAGCTCGCGCTGCCGGCCGTCGATCGTGCCCTCGGCCAACCTCTCGAGATTCAGAGCGTCGGCCCGGCCGACGGCCTCTCGGTCACCGTCGAACCAGGTTCACCGGTCGATGAGAAGGAAGCGCCGAAGTTCAACCTCGTCGTCAACGAGGGCGGCAAGGAAGTCGAGCGCTTCGATGACGTGTCGCTCGCCGACGTCGCCAAGACGGTCAGCGGAAAGTCGAAGAAGATCAAGGTCGAGTCCAAGGTCGACCTGAAGTCGCTCGCCGACCTGTCTCTGGCCAACATCAAGACCGGCATCTACTCGATCACCCCGGCCCCGGCCGTCCCGGTGGAAGTGAAGTCGAAGCACTTCGCCGGCAGCGAGACCGAGCGCACGGGCATCAATGGCCTCGTCATCGCCGACGAGGTCACGATGGTCATGGTCCCCGACCTGATCACCGCGGCCACCAAGGCCGATGGCTCGATCGACCTCGGCATGTGGAAGGCCGTTCAGACGGCGCTCATCACCCACTGCGAGGGTCAGGCCAACCGTATGGCGATTCTCGACGCGCCTCCGGGCATGTCGCCGCAGCAGGTCAAGGAGTGGCGCTCCAACGTCGCCATGTACGACTCGGCCTTCGCGGCGTTCTACTACCCCTGGATCCGCGTCGACAATCCGGCCAGCACCGGTCCGGCCGACACCACCATCCTCGTGCCGCCCTCGGGCCACGTGGCCGGAATCTGGAGTCGAGTCGATGACACGCGTGGCGTCTGGAAGGCTCCGGCCAACGAGGTCGTGCGCGGTGTTCTGTCGACCGAAATCGACATCACGAAGGGCGAGCAGGCGCTGCTCAACCCGATCGGCATCAACTGCATCCGCCCCTTCGGCACTCGCGGAATCCGCGTGTGGGGTGCACGCACCCTCTCGTCGAACACCGACTGGACCTACATCAACGTCCGTCGTCTCTTCAACATGATCGAGACCGCGATCATGGAGGGGACGCAGTTCGCCGTGTTCGAGCCGAACGACCAGAAGTTGTGGGAAGGCCTGAAGCGCACGATTTCGGCGTTCCTCCGCGGCTTGTGGCGCGACGGAGCGCTCTTCGGCGCGACAGCCGAGCAAGCGTTCTTCGTCAAGTGCGACTCCGAGACGAACCCGCCCGATTCCATCGATCAGGGCAAGGTCGTCGTCGAAGTGGGCATCGCTCCGGTGAAGCCCGCCGAATTCGTCATCTTCCGAATCAGCCAGCTGC
>CAYNKE010000057.1:0-11462 GCA_964397715.1 uncultured Bifidobacterium sp.
AGAAGTACATCGAAGACGGCCACCACGGCGGCAAGGGCAGCGATGCCCACAAGGCCGCCGTCATCGGCGACACCGTGGGTGACCCGTTCAAGGACACCGCCGGCCCGGCCCTCAACCCGCTCATCAAGGTGATGAACCTCGTGTCGCTGCTCGTGCTGCCGGCCATCATCAACTTGAAGGACGACGACGGCCCGCGTCTGCTCATTGCGGCGGTGGCGTTGGTGGTGCTGATCGGCTCGATTGCGTTTTCGAATCGCAAGACCGAGAGCCTCGGTGCTCAGGCGGCTGCTGCAGCCGCCGCCTCCCGCTGATCTCACTCACATCTCGATCGAAGGGCGCCCGAAAGGGCGCCCTTCGTGCTGATCTGGCACCGGAACGCCGAGGTGCGGCCAGCCTCATGGCGTCTCGCCGCCCTAACCTGAGCGCGTGTCCCATCTCCGTCGGATGATCTCCACCGTTTTTGCGGCAGTACTCGTACTGCCAACCCTTCCGACCTCAGCGGCCGGGGCGACCTCTCCCCGCACGACGACCACTCCATCGTGTGATGTTCTCGTCACGCGGGACGGAACGTGGGACGGGCTCTACAAGATCGCAACCAACGGCGCCACCTCCGAGGTAACGCTCGGTAACTATCCGATCGACGTTGTCGCATCGAGTGACGGGCGCACGGCCTACGTGGCCGGCTACGGCACCGGCGAAGTCCACGTGGTCGACATCGTCACCATGAAGAAACTCGCCTCGATCAAGACCGAGCCCGCCGTGATCAGCCTCGCGCTCTCCGCTGACGACAGCACGTTGTACGCCGCGGCGACCGGTGGAGTTCACATCATCGACACCGTGACACGCAAGCAGACGCGCTTCATCACTCTGGCGAGCAGCCCCTTCGCCGTCGAAATCTCGCCCGATGGGACCGTTCTCTACGCGGTCCTCTCATTCGACAACTCATTGGCAGTCGTCGATCTACCCACGGGGACCATCCGGTCCGCTGCGGTCCCTGCATCAGCCGAATCAGTTGTGCTCAGCCCCGACGGGCGATTCCTCTACATCACCCACCGCGACATCGACAAACTTTCGCGAATCCGGACATCCGATCTTCGGGTCGACACCGTCGACGTCGGTGATGCTCCGCGAGGCATCGACATCACGCCAAACGGCGCGGAGGTGTACGTCGTCAACCAGGACGCGCACACGGTGTCCGTCGTCGATACGCAGACTCTCGCCACGTCCACTGTCGCCGTGGGCGACGGTGCGTACGACGTCGCCATCGATGCCGACGGAAAACGTGCGTACGTCAACAACTATTGGGAAGACTCGATGTCGATCATCGACACCACCTCGCGGACCGTGATCGGTTCGCTGCCTCTCGGCGCGGTGAACGCATCGTGGGGCATCGACACGGCCTGCCGAGGCGCCGTCACGCCGGCGCGTCCGGGGCTCGTGAAGAACCTCTCCACCTTCGCCAACTTCTTCTGCGGCCCGTGCACGACGGCGTGGGTTCTCTTCGTCAAACCCGCCAACTCCACCGACTTCACCGTCTATTCGAACGGCCAGCCCACCACCTGCGCGCAGAAGGGCTACTTCTTCACACTCGCGCTCTGCCAACTCACGGGTCTCACGCCCGGCATTCCCATGCGACTCAGCGTGGTTCCGAGCAACGGTTCGACATTCGGCGCAACAGCATCCACGTTGCTCACTCTTCGTCCTTAGTCGCGCTGGACCCAGCCGTTCGGATCGAGCACCAGGTCGATCTCCACGCCGTTCGGAAAAGCGAACGCCACGTTCGGGCCAAGATGGGCGACGCCAGCCGACCGGAAGGCCGGCGACAATGCATCACCCCAGCGATGCGTACGCCGCGAAGTGACCTCGGGAATCGACACCACCCCGTTCACGGTTTCCACGTCGCCGAGCAGAACTCCATGTTGCTCGTAGCCACCCGCCATCGCGACGGCCGGCGAGGTTGCGTACCACTCGAGATCGCTCGCGATCGGAACCGCCGTTCCGCGCGCGCCGGCGAGCGCATCCCGTGGATCGTCGAGTTCGACCGCATACGTCTCGTTCCCGATGGTCCACTGCTCGAAGGCGTGCTCGCACGTGAACTCGGCCCAAAACGCGTCGGCCTTGGCGATCATCGGGTCGTTGCGCCGGCGTATTCCGTCGACGACCACGTGCACCACGGGTTCGTCTGGTCGCCAGAGGGCCCAGCCGTACCAAGCCTCGGCCCGCTCGACGAGCCGATAGAGCGCGACGCCCGCGAATTGGGGCGACCACCACTCGAACGTCCACTCCTCCAGCCGTGTGAGCGGATGAGGCGACTCGTCGGCTGACGAGAAGCCACGAGGCGGTGTGGTGATGGAGGGTTCGATCTCGGTGCCGATGCGGGCAGACTAGGCGCATGGGCAACGTTCGCTATCTGAGCCTCGAGTGGATCGACGCGCTGTCGGCCGAGGTCGCGGCCAGCGAGGCGATGCGCTCGGCCGCGGCCGATCACACAATTGGTGTGACCCAGGTGGTGAACGGCGGACCCGAGGGAACGGTCGTGTATCACCTGCAGGTGGCCGATGGTCGTGCGTCGTTCGGACCCGGTGCCGCCGATCCCGAGGACGTGCGCTTCGAACAGGATTGGGACACTGCAGTTGCCGTCGCCACCGATGCGCTCAACGCGCAGCAAGCGTTCATCACCGGCCGCATTCGCCTCTTCGGCGATCAACAGAAGTTGCAGGCGAGCACGCCCGTGTTCGCGGCGCTCGATGCCGTGTTCGGCACCGTGCGTGCGCGCACCGACTACCGCTGAGGACTCAGCGCCTCACCGAGGTGCCGGATTTGGTGGTCTCCACCATCCACCCGGCTGCTTGCAGTTCGGCCCGCAACGCATCGGCCGTCGCGAAATCCTTGGCCGCCCGAGCCGCATCGAGGGCCGCCGCCTTGGCCGCCACGTCGGCGGGAACATCACTCGCCTGCTTGAGCTCGAGCCCGAACGCGGCGCAGATCTCACGCGCCGCCTGAACCAACCCTGGCCCAGTCGCGTCGCCGGCGTCGATCGCGGCGTTGGCCTGACGCACGGTGTCGAACAGCAGCGCCGTCGCGGCCGGCGTGTCGAGGTCGTCGTCCATCCGTTCGCGGAATGACGCCAACACCCTCGCATCGGCCTCACCGACCACCGACGCCGTGCGCGCGGCGAACGAATCGAGACCGGCCAGCGCGCTCACGGCCGCGTCGATGTTGTCCTGACCCACACGCACCGGACTGCGGTAGTGCGTCTGCAACAACACCATGCGGTACGCCCGTGGGTCGTATTTGTCCATGAGGTCGAGCAGATTGGCCACGTTGCCGAGGCTCTTCGACATCTTTTCGCCCTCGGCGTCGACGACGAAGCCGTTGTGCATCCAGTGATTGGCGAACTCCTTGCCGAGTGCCACCGCCTGCGCGCGTTCGTTCTCGTGGTGCGGGAACTTGAGGTCCATTCCGCCGCAATGAAGATCGAAACCCTCACCCAACAACTCGAGGCTCATCACGACGCACTCGCTGTGCCATCCCGGACGGCCATCACCCCACGGCGAGGGCCACGACGGCTCTCCCGGCTTGGAGAATTTCCACAACGCGAAGTCGGCCGAGTGCTTCTTGTTTCCCGCACCGAACACCTCGCGGTCGCCGCCTCCAGCGAGCAGATCGTCGAGGCTCTGATTGGCCAGCAATCCGTAGTCGGCCACCGACTGCACGCTCAGGTAGACCCCGTCTTCGGTGACGTACGCGCGATCGAGCCCGATCAGATCGCCAATCATCCGAACCATGTGATCGACGTATTCGGTCGCGTGCGGAACGTCGGTGGGCCGCTGCACGTTCAACTTCTCCATCGCCTGGAACCACACCGACTCGCACTTGTGGGTGATCTCCTGCCACGGGCGACTTTCGCGATTGGCGCGATCGATGATCTTGTCATCGATGTCGGTGATGTTGGACACGAGCCGAACCTTCAAACCCGACCACTCGAGATAGCGACGCAGAATGTCGTACACCAACGTGGCGCGACCGTGGCCGAGATGCGGCGGCCCGTACACCGTGGGCCCGCACAGGTAGATGCCAACTTCTCCCGGCTTGCGCAGACGTAGTTCGCGCACCTCGGCGGTGGCGCTGTCGTAGAGCCGGAACATGGAGTCCCAGCCTACGCGGGCCTAGCCTGGTGACTCATGGCTGATATCCCCGAGAAGCCCTCCCTCGACGGCATCGAAGCCAACTGGATCTCGCGGTGGGATGCCGAAGGCACCTATCGATTCGACCGCACGGCCGAACGTGACGGCGTGTACGCGATCGACACTCCCCCACCCACCGTCAGCGGTTCGCTGCACATGGGTCACGTGTTCTCGTACACCCACACCGACACGATCGCTCGCTTCCACCGCATGCGCGGCCAGTCGGTCTTCTACCCCATGGGATGGGACGACAACGGCCTGCCCACCGAGCGTCGCGTGCAGAACTTCTTCGGCGTTCGATGCGATCCTTCCGTCGCGTATCAACCCGGATTCCAACCGCCTTTCCGCGGCGATCCGCCCAAGGATCACCAGGCGATCTCGATCTCGCGACCCAATTTCATCGAGTTGTGCGAAGAACTCACGCACGAGGACGAGAAGGTTTTCGAGGATCTGTTCCGTCGGCTCGGCTTGTCGGTCGACTGGAGTTTTCTCTACGCGACCATCGACGAGAACAGCCGACGCGCGAGTCAGCGCGCATTTCTCCGCAATCTCGCGCGCGGCGAGGCCTACACGCAAGAGGCGCCCACGCTCTGGGACGTCGACTTCAAGACCGCGGTCGCTCAAGCCGAACTCGAGGATCGCGAACGGCCCGGCGCGTACCACCAGATCGCGTTCGAGCGCACCGACGGCAACGGCACGGTCGTCATCGACACCACGCGTCCGGTTCTGATCGCCGCCTGCGTCGCACTCGTGGCGCATCCCGACGACGAGCGTTATCAACCGCTGTTCGGCAAGACCGTTCGCACACCTCTCTACGGTGTCGAAGTCCCGGTCGTCGCCCACCCGCTGGCCCAGATCGACAAGGGCACTGGTATCGCCATGATCTGCACCTTCGGCGACGTCACCGACGTGACGTGGTGGCGTGAATTGAATCTGCCGACGCGCGCGATCATCGGCCGCGACGGGCGGATCATCGCCACGCCGCCGCCCGGTCTCGATTCCGACGCCGGCCGGCAGGCCTTCGCCGAGATCGCCGGGCTCTACGTCAACCAGGCCCAGAACAAAGTCGTCGAGGCGCTTCGCGCAACCGGCGCGATGCTCGGCGAGCCACGCCCGATCACACACCCGGTGAAGTTCTTCGAGAAGGGTGATCGGCCTCTCGAGATCGTCACCAGTCGCCAGTGGTACATCCGCAACGGTGGTCGCGGCGCCGAGTTGCGTAGTGAGCTCCTCGGCCGTGGCGATCAACTCGTGTGGCACCCCGATCACATGCGCCACCGCTACTCCAACTGGGTCGAAGGCCTCAACGGAGACTGGCTCATCAGCCGCCAGCGCTACTTCGGCGTTCCCGTGCCGGTCTGGTATCCGGTCGATGCCGACGGCGAGACCGACTACGACCACCCGATCCTCCCGAACGAGGACACTCTCCCCATCGATCCGTCCACCGATGTGCCGCCCGGCTACTCGGCCGCACAGCGCGACGTGGCCGGAGGGTTCACCGGCGATCCCGACGTGATGGACACGTGGGCGACATCGTCGCTGTCGCCGCAGATCGCCGCCAAATGGGAGACCGACCCCGACCTCTTCGCGCGCGTGTTCCCCATGGACCTGCGACCGCAGGGACACGACATCATCCGCACGTGGCTGTTCAGCACCGTGGTGCGCGCGCACTTCGAACACGGCTCGCTCCCTTGGTCGAACACCGCACTCTCGGGCTGGATCCTCGACCCCGACCGCAAGAAGATGTCGAAGTCGAAGGGCAACGTCGTCACTCCACTCGATCTCTTCGACAAGTTCGGCTCCGACGCCGTGCGCTACTGGGCGGCATCGGCGCGCCCTGGAGTCGACACCGCCTTCAGCGAAGAGCAGATGAAGGTCGGTCGCAAATTGGCCACCAAGCTGCTCAACGCCAGCAAGTTCGTGCTGTCGTTCGGCGAACCGACGAGTGGTGCCACGCCGACCGCGGCCATCGACCGCGCGATGCTCGCCCGCGTGGCCGAAACGGTCCAGGACGCCACCGACGCGTTCGAGGCGTACGACTACGCCCGCGCGCTCGAGCGGACCGAAGCCCTCTTCTGGTGGTTCTGCGACGACTACGTCGAACTCGTCAAGGGTCGCGCGTACGGAGTCCAAGGCCCCGACGCCGCGTCGTCGGCACTCGTCTCGCTTCGGCTCGCGCTGTCGTCCTTGCAGCGATTGCTTGCGCCGTTCATCCCGTTCGCGACCGAAGAAGTGTGGCGTTGGTGGCAGACCGGATCGGTGCACCGCGCGTCGTGGCCGACGACTGCCGAACTCGGAGGTACCGGCGATGCCGCGGTGCTCGCACCGATCGGTGAAACCCTTGCGCAGATCCGTCGTGCCAAGACCGAGGCGAAATCGTCGCAGAAGACTGCTGTCGCATCAGCGGTCGTCACGGCATCGACGTCCGACCTCGATGCCGTCCGCGCGGCGCAGGCCGATCTCACCGAGGCCGGCAGCGTGCAGTCGTGGTCGTTCGTGGTCGACGAGTCGGCCGCCGCGCCTTCGGTCACCGTCGAACTCGCGACCGATACACCAGCGTGACCGGGCCGCGACGATCGTCCCGGGTAAGTTGACTCTCCTGTGAACGACGAGTTGCGCACACGCCGCCGCACGTGGCCGCAGCGCATGGTTCTGATGATCAATGCGATCGTCATCGTCGCCTGCTTCGCCACCGCGGCGATCGTCTACTACGGCAACGAAAAAGCCAACGACCGCAAGGTCGTGAGCCTGGTCGGCTCCACCACCAAGCTGACGGTGCCCCCGTCGACGACTCCTGACGGGACGCCGGACACCGATCCCGACGTCACACTCGTTGCCGGCCCCGTCGACATGTCGGCGCGCAACTTCCTGATCACGGGCAGCGACAACGGGGCATGCGTCGATCCCGATTCTCCGTACGCGGCCGCCTTTGGCAATCGCAACGGGCTGGGCGAACGAGCCGACACGATCATGATCCTGCGCCTCGATCCCACGACCAACGCCGGGGCCGTGCTCTCGTTCCCGCGCGACCTCTGGGTGAAGATCGCTGGGAAGAAGTCGCGGTCGCGCATCAACAGCGCGTTCAATCGCGACGATCCGAATACCCTCGTGCTCACGATCTGGGAGAACTTCGGGATTCCGATCGATCACTACGTGAACGTCGACTTCTGCGCCTTCAAGAAGATCGTCGATGCCGTGGGCGGAATTCGCGTTCCTTTCGCCACGCCCATTCGCGATCGCAACACCGGCCTCAACATCGAAACCGCGGGCTGCCATCGCTTCGACGGCGAAGAAGGTCTGGCCTACGTCCGCTCGCGCAAACTGCACTACTACGACCAGAAGTCGCAGTCGTGGCGCCAGGATCCGGCGGCCGACCGCGGACGAATCTCACGTCAGCAGGACTTCCTGCGTCGCGCCTTGCAGAAGGCTCTCGACGTGGGGGCCGGCAACCCGACCGTGGCCAAGGACCTGATCGACGCCGGCCTGGAGTTCGTGATCCTCGACGATCAGTTGACCCCGGGCAAACTGCTCGAACTCGCCCAGGCGATGCGCGATCTCGACCCCGGGACGATGCGCACCTATCAGATCGAAGGACTCGGCAAGTTGATCAACGGCCAGTCGGTCATCGAGCCGAAGCTGGGGACCGACAACATGAAAGCCGTGCTCGCCGTGTTCCAGGGCAAGGCCCGTTTGGTCGATGCACCCGAACAACTCGTGGAAGCGCCGACCACCGCCCCCACCACGACTCGCCCGCGAGGCTCGACCACGACAGTCGCACCGGGATCGACGACGTCGTTGCCGCCGGTGTTCGTGGAATCGAATTCGGTGGGTGTGCTACCCACCGACGACCCCGCCTGCCGCTAGGCGTCAGATCACGCGAACGTCGACGAGATCGTGAAGCGGTTGGAAATCGCGGCCGTTTCGCGTGAACAGAGTCATCCGGTGGTGGATCGCCGTCGCCGCGATCATCAAGTCGAGAGACCTCGCCCCTCGGATCCGAGACTGACGGGCCCTCACTTCTCCGAAGAGTCGGCCGAAGATTCTGGCGACTTGTGTGTCGAATGGCAGGGGGTCGAGTGAGGATTCCAAACGCTGAAGAAGTTCTTGGCGCCTCGCTCGTTCCGCAAGGTCTTGGGTCGCGTGAGGTCCCGCCGACAACTCGGCGAACGTGACCGCCGAAACGGCGATCTCGCGTGGCAGAAGACGCCGGTCGAGCCGTGCCAGATCGATCACGACCGACGTGTCGAGGAGGCCGACCGAGGGTCGCGCCTCATTCATCCCAGAACAACGAGTCGTCGACGGACTCCTCAAGGTCGGCCCTGAAGCGTTCGGTGTCGATGGTGGGAGCGCCTTCGAACGCTTCGAGCAGAGCGCCCACACCCACCACACGATGCTTTCGGAGAGGGACGAGTTGACCCACGGGATGCCCGTTCCTGGTGACGATGAAGGTCTCGCCGTCGTCGAGGCGGCGCATGATGTCGGCCGAGTCGTTGCGCAATTCCCTCTGACTGATGATCGAGGTCATCGGGCGAGTGTAGCACCTGGTGCTACAGGTGAATTCCTAGTCGCCGAGGACGGTCTGCAGGGCCGCCGGAACATCACTCGGCCCGTCGATGGTGGCGATTCGCGCACCAATGCGTGACGCGAGGACACGAGCCTCGGCGTCGTCGTCGGCCGGCGCCAGGATCACCACTTCGTCGAGCGAACGCGCGGCGGCTTCGACATCGCCTTCCACCGTCGCTCGGCAGTCACTCAACACGACGGTGATGCGTCGACCGGCCCGCGAACGCGACAACTGCTCACCGGCGGTTCGCAACGCACCGGCAAGATCGGTCGTACCGAATCCGCGCAACGCGAGCACGTCGTTCACCACTGCTTCTCCGGCCTTGGAGGATTCCTGGCTCTTCGGCACCACGACGTCCTTGCCGAAGGCGACCACGCTGTAGTCAGCCGGGCTTCGCCACGCAACGGCGGCCGCAGCCATCGCCGATGTTGCGAGCGGCTTGCCGCCCATCGAGCCGCTCCGATCGACGAGCAAACTGATGGCGGTTCCGGGCTTCACCCACGACCGCACCTTCAACTGTTCGACATCGACCGCTTCATCGGCCGCCCGTGCCTCGACGATCGCGCTCATGGATGCATCGAGGTCGATGTCACCGGCATCAGGTCGATACGGAAGGGTGGACATCTTGCCGATCCCGCGCGGACGCACCGGCCCACGCCGCGAGACGTCGAGGAACAACCGACCGGCGAGTCGCTTGGCCAGGTCGCGCAACTTCTGATCGGTCGCACCGGTGAGATCGGCGAGCAAAGCGAGCATCGAGTCGGGATCGTCCTGGAGTCCTTCCTCCACCGCGGCTTCGTCGAGTTCGCCCACTTCGGGCGACACCTGCTCGAACTGGGGATTGCGCGCCAGATCGCGGCGCGACAACGTGCGCTTGGATGCATCGGCCACCGCTTGATCGGCGGCCGCACCCTCCTGAGCTAGTGGGTCGCCCCCGTCGGGGCGGTCGCTTTTCCCCCGGTGCCGTTCTGACTGGGCGCGAACACCTCACCCCACAGCTCGGTGATGATGTCGTCGGCCGTCCGCTGCGCACCTTCACGCACGCGAACCCGACCGGACAACGCCACGAGCGCCGCGTCGAGTGACACGTTCTTGTCGTCGACAGTCGATCCACGAACGTCGGCGAGCGATGACGCAACAGCCGCCATGTCGATCGCTCCGCGCACCGACGAGCCGACACGAAGTTCGGCGTGCGAGCGAGTGCGACGCACCAACTCGACCACTTTGGCGAGCCAGGCATCGGATGCCGTCACCGATCGCGCGGCGATCGCGCGTTCGTCATCGGCCGACTGATATCCCATCGAGACTCGGCACACACGGTCGTAGACAGCGCCCGAGATGCGCGCGGTGCCCACCGCGTCGAACGGGTTCATGGCCGCGACGAGTCGGAATCCACGAGCCGCTTCCACGCGTCCGTAGCGGGGCACCGTGATCTCGCCTTCGCTCATCACGGTGATGAGGACGTTGAGCGTCTCTTCGGGGATCCGATTGATTTCCTCGACGTAGAGCAACGAACCGTCGCGGAGCGCGGTGACGAGCGGACCGTCCACGAACACGTCGGGCTCGTATCCCTCGTTCAGCACGCGCGCCGGATCGAAGTGACCGACCAATCGCGCCGGTGTCAGTTCGGCATTGCCCTCCACGAACACGAATCCGATGCCGAGGCCTTCGGCCACCGCGCGGAGAAGTGTGCTCTTACCGGTACCCGGCGGTCCCTCGAGGAGAACGTGACGGTCGGCGTCGAGCGCCGCGACCACGAGTTCGACCTCGCGACGACGACCGACGACGGAGGAGTCGAGTGACTGGAGAAGCGCCTGGCGCGACGAGGGCATGCGGTGATCAGGCGTTGACGACCACGCCGCGGATGTTGGTGCCGACGCGCATCGCCTCATAACCCTCGTTGATCTGGTCAAGGGAGTAGGTCTTGGTGATGAGCTCGTCGAGCTTCAACTGGCCCGCGCGGTACATGTCGAGGAGTGCCGGGATGTCGGCGCGCGGATTCAGCGAACCGAAGATGGTGCCCTTGATCTCCTTGTTCCACATGGCCAACTGGAACAGGTTCACCGATGCCGTCTCGGACGTCATGGGCGAGATCGCGGTGACGACGCACGTGCCGCCCTTGCCGGTGAGCTGCATGGCTTCGCCGAGCATCTCGCCGTAGAGCACGCCCGGGGTCATGATGACGCGGTCGGCCATCTGACCGAAGGTCATCTCCATGACCGGCAGCATGGCCTCGGCCATCGAGGCGTAGGTGTGAGTCGCGCCGAATTCCATCGCCTTCTCGCGCTTGAACTCGAGCGGGTCGACCGCGATGATGCGCTTGGCGCCGGCCATACGAGCGCCCTGAACCGCGTTCATGCCGATGCCTCCGCAACCGACAACGACGACGGTGTCGCCGGCCTGGGTGCCGGCGCGGTTGGCGGCCGAACCCCAACCGGTGGCCACACCACACGACACGAGTGCCACGCACTCGAGAGGGATGTCCTTCTCCACCTTGATGATCGAGTTCTCAGCTACGCACGCGTACTCGCTGAACGTTCCGAGCTTGGCCATGAGCGTGACCGGCTGGCCCTTCACGAAGTGACGATGCGTGCCGTCGGTGATCATGCCGCCGATGAAGGTGCCGGCTCCGTTGTCGCACAGATTCTGACGACCAGTCGAGCAGTAACGGCAACGGCCGCACGACGGAACGAACGACGCCGACACGTGAT
>CAYNKE010000058.1:0-11366 GCA_964397715.1 uncultured Bifidobacterium sp.
CGAGAACGACGCCATCGCCAACGACGAAATTCGCTTCGGCGACAACGACCACATCTCGGCTCTGTTGTCCCATCTCTTGCACGCCGATCTCCTCGTTCTGCTCACCGACATCGAAGGCCTGTACACCGCCGATCCGCGAGTGGACGCGACGGCGACTCTCGTCTCCGAGGTCGCCGCCGGTGACGCGCTCATGTCGGTGTCGGCCGGAGCCACCGGATCGAATCGAGGCAGCGGCGGCATGGCGAGCAAGCTGTCGGCCGCGCGCATCGCGTCGTGGTCGGGAGTTCGCGCGGTCATCGCCCGGGCGACCATCCCCGACGTCCTGCTCGGCGTCGTCGCCGGACAGCGAATCGGTACGACATTCCACGGCGCCGATCGCCATCTGTCGTCGCGTCAGCTGTGGTTGGCCTTCGCCAGCGAGATCGCGGGTCGCATCCTCGTCGACGACGGCGCCGCGCGGGCGTTGTCGGGTGGGACGAGCTCGCTGCTGCCCGCCGGGGTGCGAGGAGTCGAGGGCGACTTCGAGGCCGGTGACACCGTCGAGATCGTCGGCACCGAGGGTCGAGTCGTCGCGCGCGGCACGGCGGTCATGGGCTCGGTTCAGGCACGGGCGGCGGCCGGTCGGCGTACGAGCGAACTCGACGAGGGTTCACCGCACGTCGTCGTGCACCGCGACGCACTCGTACTGCTCTAGTCCGATGGGTCGACGCGTCACGAACGCCGACGCGTGACGATCGCGCGCAAGTTGGCCATCTCCGGTACGCGCAGAACCGTGAGCGCTCCGGTGTAGACCACGGCGCCGATCCCGAGTCCGACCAGAACGCGAGCGGTGCCACCCAGGCCGTCGTTGTCGCCCACCGCTCTGACGGCGAGCCACACGACGACGCCCATCGCGGCGCCGGCCGCCATCATGCGACCGATGCTGAAGATGGTGTGCCACGCCGGGAAGTCGGGAACCTTCACCTGAAGCGCCAGGAGCGCGATGACTGCCGCGCAGAGGTACGACACGGCGAAGGCGAGGCCGAGACCGAGGACTCCGTAGAACTGGACGAGCACGAACGCCAAGACGATGTTGATGGCGTTCTGCGCACAGTTGATGAAGAACGGAGTTCGGGTGTCCTGATGCGCATAGAAGCCGCGCAGCGTGAACAAGTAGACCGAATAGCCCACGAGTCCGAGGGCGAGTCCGGCGAGGACGCGCGCCGTGTTGACCGAAGCGTCGAGATCGAACTGTCCGTGCTGGAGGAGTACGCCGATGATCGGGCGTGAGAGCGCGAGGAATCCGAACGCCGCGGGAATGGTGAGCAGCGCGACCAGCCGCACGCCGAGTTCGGTTCGCTCCACGAACGCTGCGCGGTCGCGGCGTGTGACAGCGCGCGCCATCTCGGGAATGAACGTGGTGGCGATGCTCATGGCGAGCAGACCATGCGGGAAGTAGAAGAACGTGGTGGCCTTCGCGTAGGCGTCCTGGCCTCCCGATCCGGGTTTGGCGAGGTTCTTCACGACCACGACGGTGAGCTGATTCGCGAGGACGTATCCGAACGTCCAGCCCGACAGGGCGAAGAGCTTCTTGACGGCCGGATGGCGCAGGTCGAATCGAAAGCGCAAGTTGAGGCCGGCCTTGTGGATCGCCGGTACGAGAACGAGGGCCTGCAAGGCGATTCCGCCGGTCGCGCCCAGGCCGAGGAGCCAGCGGAACGACGGACTGTCGAGTACGTCGCGCAGGATCGGCGGCTCGCGGTCGAGCAGAGTCGGAACGTACAGAAGAGAGGCGATGACGACGATGTTGGCGAGAACCGGCGACCAGGCCGCCGCGAAGAACCGTCGACGCGCGTTGAGGATCGCTCCGAGGAGAGCGGCCACGCCGTAGAAGAAGATCTGCAGGAGGAAGATTCGCGTGAGTGCGGTTCCGACGGTTCGGAAGTCGTTGGGGTCGACGCCCGGGTCGGGATTCAAGGAGAAGACACGGAAGATCCACGGTGCGCTGAAGACCGCGATCGCGGTGATCGCCGTCAGGAACACGATGCTCACACTCACGACCGCTTCGACCGACTCGTCGTCCTCGTTCTCGAAGAGTCGCGTGAACATCGGAACCAGAGTCGCGGACAACACTCCGCCGAGGAGCAGTTCGTACACCGCGTTCGGCGAGTTGTTGGCACCGTCGTACGCGTCAGCGAGAGCGGTCTGGCCGATCACGAAACCGAAGACGATGATCTTCAGCATTCCGGTGAGGCGCGACAGGCCGGTGCCGAGTGCGACCACGGCGTTCGACCGCAGAAGGCTGTGACCGGAGTCCCTCGGCGTCGCGGACTCGCCGCGGTCGTCGCCGTGATCGTTCTGGGTGGGGTCGGTCACTGGCGTCAAGGGTAGGTCGGCCCGGGTAGGGGAGCCGGGAGGGGGCAACTTGTAGGGTGAAAACATGCGCCATCGCTTCGATTCCGTCCAGCAGGTCCGAGATGGTCTGCGCAACGTCAACTATCTCGCCGACGACGGCATCGCGGGCGTGGCCTACCTGGCCGATCGGCTCGCCAAGCCGGTTCTGGTCGAAGGTCCGGCCGGAACCGGAAAGACCCAGTTGGCCAAGAGCATCGCCGAACTCACCGGCGCCCGGCTCATTCGTCTCCAGTGCTACGAGGGTCTGGACGAGTCGAAAGCCCTCTACGAGTGGAACTACAAGAAGCAGCTGCTTCGCATCCAGGCCGATCGCAACAGCGACTCGTGGTCCGAGATCCACGACGACATCTTCAGCCGCGAATTCCTCCTGACTCGCCCGCTTCTGGAGGCCATCAGCGCTCCCGATCCGGTCGTGCTGCTCATCGACGAAGTCGACCGCGTGGAGGTCGAGACCGAGGCCTTGTTGCTCGAGATCCTCTCGGAGTACCAGGTGTCGATTCCCGAACTCGGCACCATCACCGCGACCCAGATCCCGATGGTGTTCCTGACCTCCAACAACACTCGCGAACTGTCGGAGGCCTTGAAGCGTCGCTGCCTGTACTTGCACGTCGACTATCCGACGATGGAGCGCGAGAAGGAGATCGTGCTGACCAAGGTGACCGGGATTTCCGAGCATCTGGCCGATCAGGTCGCCCGCATCGTGCGCAGCATTCGCCAGCTCGATCTCAAGAAGGCGCCGAGTGTCTCGGAGACTCTCGACTGGGCTCGCACACTCATGCTCCTCAACGCCGATTCGATCGACGCCCAGACGGCCAAGGACACTCTGCACGTACTGCTCAAGTACCAGACCGACATCGCCAAGGCCGCCAAGGAACTGTCGGTCGACCTGGCCTGAGTCTCTCGTGCTCGACCTCCTCTCCGGTTTCGTCCAGGAACTCCGTAATGCGGGGTTACCGGTGTCGCTCACCGAGAACCTCGACGCCATGGAGGCGGTTCAGCACATCCCGCTCGAGGACCGCGAGGCGTTCAAGTACGCGCTCGGCGCCACGTTGGTGAAGAACAGCGCGCATTGGCGTTCTTTCGAAACGGTCTTCGAGGTCTACTTCTCGTTGCGCGGCCCGCAGTACAAGATCAACGAGGAGTCGTCCGACGCCATCGACGAGATGTGGCGCGAGATGCAGGAGCAGCTGCAACAGCAAGGCGACGGCCGTGGTTCGTCGGGCGGCATGGACTCGCTCACGCCCGAGGAGATCGCCCAGATCCTGATGCAGGCTCTGCTCAACGGCGACCAGGCTCTGATGCGTGCGCTCGCCAAGCAGGCTGTTCAGCGCTTCGCAGGGATGGAGCCCGGCCGTCCGGTCGGTGGGACGTACTACCTCTATCGCACCCTGCGAAACCTCGATCTCGAGGGAATGCTCGAAAAGTTGATGGAGGCCTCCAAGCAGCAAGTCGGCGGCGAATTGACCCAACTCGAAGAACGTCTCGAGCGCGACGAGTACCAGTCGAGGATCGAGGAGTTCAAGAAGGAGATCGAGGCCGAAATTCGCCGCCGCTTGGTCGCTGACCGCGGTGCCGAAGCGATGGCCAAGACTCTGCGCAAACCGCTGCCCGAAGACGTCGAGTTCATGCACGCCAGCCGCGACGAGATGCAATTGCTCAAGAAGTCGCTGTACCCGCTCACGCGCAAGCTGGCGGCCCGACTCGCCCGTAAACGTCGCCACGGCCGCCGCGGTCCGCTCGACTTCCGCAACACGGTCCGCCATTCGTTGTCCTACGGAGGTGTCCCGGCCGACCCGCGCTTCAAGTATCCGCGTCCGGCCAAACCCGAACTGATGGTCGTGGCCGACATCTCCGGAAGCGTCGCGGCGTTCGCCCGGTTCACCCTCATGCTCGTCTACGCGATCCAGAACCAGTTCTCGAAGGTTCGCTCGTTCGTGTTCATCGATGGCATCGACGAGGTGACGCAGTTCTTCAAGGGAACCGAGGACATCACCGAGGCGATTCACCGAGTCAACACCGAGGCCGATGTCGTGTGGGTCGACGGGCACTCCGATTACGGCCATGCGTTCGAGGTCTTCTGGGAGCGTTACGGAAAGGACGTCGGGCCCAAGACGACCGTGCTGTTGCTCGGCGACGCGCGCAACAACTACCACGCCTCGCAGGCCTGGGTCGTCAAGGAGATCCGCTCGAAGGCCCGCCACGTGTACTGGCTCAACCCGGAACCGCGCTCGTACTGGAACACCGGCGACTCGATCGTGGGCGAGTACGGCAACTTCACCGACGGAACGTACGAGTGTCGCAATCTTCGCCAGCTCGAGTCGTTCGTCGAGAAGCTCGCCTGAGCGATGACCCGGTTGGTACTCGTTCGCCACGGCGAGTCGCAGGTCACCGTCGACCGGATCGTCGGGGGGCCACGTTCGTGCAAGGGGCTCTCCTCGTTCGGGAGGACTCAGGCCGAGCGGCTCCACGATCGCTGGTCGTCGAGTCCCGAGTTCGTTCCCGATGTCGTGTACTCGAGTGCTTACCCGCGGGCTCGTGAGACGGCCGAGATCGTCGCGCCGGCTCTGGCGAGTCGCGAGATCCTGATCGAACCCGATCTCGGTGAACACGACCCGGGCCCCGATTGCGACGGCCTCACGTACATCGAATTCGAGCAGAAGTTCGGCAACCCCGACTGGGAGAACGATCCGTACGGGGTGACGTTCCCGGGCGGCGAGACCATCGCTCAGTTCCAACTTCGCGTCGGCACGGCAGTGCGCCGCCTGGTGGACGAGCATCCCGATGCGACAGCTGTGGTGTTCTGTCATGGGGGTGTGATCGACACCGTGTTGCGTCAGGCGCTTCGAACGTTCGGCACCGGATCGTTCGAGATCCACACGAAGAACACGTCGATCACCGAACTCGAACTCGTGCGGTCGGGTCGCTGGCGACTGATCCGCTACAACGACGTCGCCCACCTGGTGGGTCTCGACGGCTGATGCGCGCCGACCGTCCCGTCGTCGTGATCGGTGCGGGCTCGGCGGGTTGCGTCGTCACCCGACGTCTCGTCGACGCTGGCCATCAGGTCGTCCTCCTCGAAGCCGGTTCGCTCGAGCCGCCGGAGTCGATCGCGTCGGCCTCGTTCTTCGATGCCCTCGCCACTCCGGGCTGGACGTGGGAAGGTCTCGACGCCGAGCGCGTGTCCGGTCAGGAGCACCGCCCGTACGCGCGTGGACGCGGGGTCGGGGGTTCGTCGGCGGTCAACGCGATGCTTTCGGTGATCGGAGAAGCCGAGGATTACGACCGATGGGAACGCGATCACGGCTGTGACGGCTGGTCGTGGAACGACGTGGCGCCGATCTTCGCGGCCCTACCGATCCCGATGCGCAGCGTCGCTTCGGGTCGCCTGGCGGCGGCGATCGATCGCGCCTGGTCCCGCACCGGGGCAACTGGTTCGCTCGAGGCCGCGCGGCTGACCCAGTTCGCCGACGGTCGACGAGCTTCGGCCTTCGACGTCTATGTCGCTCCGATCCGCGATCGCGTCGATCTGCGCGGAGACAGCAGTGTCGATCGTGTGCTCGTCGATGGCGGCCGAGTGGCCGGAGTCCGGCTCGCCGACGGTGCGGAGATCGAGACATCGCTCGTCGTCATGGCGGCCGGGGCGGTGCACTCGCCGATGATCCTGCAACGCTCGACGATCGACAATCCGTTCATCGGGCAGGGGCTCCAAGACCACGCGTCGGCGCCGTTCACGATCGCCTGGCGCGACCCCTCCGACCCGTCGATCGAAGCCGTGACCGGATTCGTGCGTACGTCGTCAGGTGTGGGGGTCAACGATCTGCAGATCCTTCCGATCGAACACCTCGGGCGCGGTGCATCCGAATTCGCCACGCTGAACGCCGCACTCATGAACGTCTGGTCGCGCGGATCGATCGTCGACGGTGCGGTTCGCTTCGGCATGCTCTCCGACGACCGTGACGTGACGGCCCTCGTCGCTGGCGTTCGACTCGCTCACCGCGTCGTCACGAGTCCCGAGATCGCGTCGCTGGCCGCCGGAGTCTTCGTCGACGACGTCGGTACGCCGGTCGACGCCCTCGATGTGGACGACGACGCCGCGATCGTCGATTGGCTCATGAGCCGCACCGGGGATTACGTCCATGCCGTCGGCACCTGCGCGATGGGGCGACGGGGCGAGTCGGTCGTCGACCCATTCGGCCGGTCCTGGGACATCGCGGGCCTGTGGGTCGCTGACGCGTCGGTGATGCCTCGGGTGCCACGGGCCAACACGCACGTGCCCACCGTGATGGTGGCCGAGAAGATCAGCACCACCCTCGTCGCGTCTCTTGTCGACTGACCAGGCGACGGTTTCGGGCCGGCTGTCCCGGACGGGTTGTTAGAGGCTGGCGTGCCACACCCCTGTGATCGACTTCGGGCATGAACCGAGAACCTCTCCTCGTCATCGACTGCGACACGTGTGTGATGCGCGCCACCGATGCCTGCCACGATTGCGTCATGTCGGTCCTGTGCCGCGACGACCCGCACGAGGCGGTCGTCTTCGATCTGGCCGAGATTCGCGCGATGCGAGTCCTCGCGGAGGCTGGTCTGGTGCCTAGCCTTCGGCATCGTGCGCCCGGTCAAGCCTCCGCCTCCTGACGCGTCGTCGGCGGCCTACACCGACTCGATTCTCGACTTCGCCCGTTCGCTCGGACTCGATCGCGTCGGCGTCACCCACGCCGGTGTACTCGAACGTGCGCGGGTCGCTCTTGTCGATCGTCGCGAACGCGGTCTCTCCGACACGATGGGTTTCACCTTTCGCGACCCGGAGCGCTCGACCGATCCCGACCGTGCGGTGGCTGGCGCGCAGTCGATCCTCGTCGCGGCGGTGAGTTACGCGACCGACGATCCCGAGCGCCCGGACGGTCTCACGGCCCGCGTCGCGCGCTACGCACGGCACGACTTCTACACACCGCTTCGTCAGGCGCTCCAGCAAGTGGCTCTGCGCCTGCGACACGACGGGTTCCGCGCCGTCGTCTTCGCCGACGAGAACGACCTCGTCGACCGTGAAGTCGCGTGGCGGGCCGGCATCGGATGGTGGGGCAAGAACGCGAATCTGCTCGTTCCCGGCGCTGGCAGCTGGTTCGTGCTCGGTTCGCTCGTCACCACGGCGCCGTTGCGAGTGTCGTCGAGTCCGGCACCCGATGGGTGTGGCACCTGCCGTCGGTGCTTCGACGACTGTCCCACGGGTGCGATCGTCGCCGACGGAGTCGTCGACGCTCGACGGTGCTTGGCCTGGCTCGTGCAGAAGCCCGGAGTGTTCCCCCGCGAGTTCCGGGTGGCTCTCGGAGATCGCCTCTACGGATGCGACGACTGCCAGGAGTCGTGTCCTCCGACGGTCCGACTCGGCCGACGCGTTCCGGCGACCCTCGGGCGCAGCGGCCCCGGGGCGTTCGTCGACGTGATGGAGATCCTGGCCGCCGACGATGACGAGCTGCTCGAACGATTCGGACGCTGGTATCTCGCCGAACGCGATCCGAAGTGGTTGCGACGCAACGCTCTCGTGATTCTCGGCAACGTGACGCCGACACCGCTCGATGAAGCGGTCGTCGAGGTTCTGCGCCAGTACCTTTCTCATCGTGACCCGATGCTGCGCGCCCATGCCGTGTGGGCGGCGGCTCGTCTCGGTCGCGCCGACCTCGTGACCGCGCTCGCGTCCGATCCCGATCCCGACGTCCGTCGCGAAGTCGCCGAGGTATCGGGATGAAGCACCTACTCGTCACGAACGACTTCCCACCCAAGATCGGCGGCATCCAGTCGTTGTTGTGGGAATGGTGGCGCCGTCTGCCTCCCGATTCTTTCGCCGTCCTCACGAGTCCGTACGCCGGTGCCGCCGAGTTCGACGCAGCTCAGCCGTTCCACATCGAACGCACGCGCGAGCCGGTGTTGCTACCGCACCCGTGGATGATCGCTCGGATCCACGACATGGCTCGGCGGGTGGGGGCCGATCTCGTCGTTCTCGACCCCGCGGTTCCGCTCGGCATCGTCGGGCCCTCGCTGTCGTTGCCCTACGACGTGGTGTTGCACGGAGCCGAAGTGACGGTGCCGGGTCGACTCCCGATCTCGCGCCAGGTACTCGGTCGTGTGTTGCGCAAGGCCCGCCACGTCGTGGCGGCCGGCGGGTATCCCGCCGCCGAAGCCGAGCGGGCCGCGGGGCGCGCTCTCGACATCACGATCGTCCCGCCGGGTGTCGACACGACGCGCTTCGCACCACTCGATCCCCGAGAACGCGCTGCTTCCCGCGAACACTTCGGCGTGGCCGCCGATGCCGAGGTCGTCGTCGGGCTGAGTCGATTGGTTCCGCGCAAGGGCTTCGACACCGCCATTCGCGCGGTCGCCGCGCTGCGCCACGAACGACCGAATCTGGTCCTTCTGATCGGCGGGTCGGGTCGGGACACCGAACGGCTGGCCGGACTGGCCAAGGAATTGTCGGCGCCGGTCCGATTCCTCGGGCGTGTACCCAACGACGATCTGGCTCGTCTGTACGCGTGTGCCGACGTGTCGATGATGCTGTGCCGCAATCGTTGGCTCGGCCTCGAACAAGAAGGTTTCGGCATCGTCTTCGTCGAAGCCGCCGCGTGCGGCGTCCCGCAGATCGCCGGGCGCAGCGGCGGTGCCGCCGAAGCGGTCGCCGACGGCGAGACTGGCTACGTGATCGATCCGCCGACCGACGTGTCACTGGTGGTCGAACGGTTGCGCCATCTCCTCGAGGACTCCGCGCTTCGCGAGCGCATGGGCCTCGCCTCGCGAGAACGGGCCGTCCGAGAGTTCTCGTACGACGTTCTGAGCCGCCGGCTCGGCGAGTCGCTCGGAGTTTGGTCATGACGCCGGGCGACTGGATTCTCAAGGCCAACGTCGCGGCGACCGGAGTCTTCGTCGTCTCGAGTGCCGCCGCGGCCGTGGTGTTCGACGGGTGGCTCAAGGTCCAAGGCGTCGTCGTCGCGCTCGCACTCTTCGCCGCCGGAGTCGTTGCCTTCTTGTGGGGATACTGGAACGCGGTGCAACGGAGTCGGAGCGACGAGATGGCGGTGGCCGAGCTGTACTTCTTGATGGGTCCGGCCATCACTCGGCGCGTCAAGGTCGTGATGTTGTCGTGCCTCGGCACACAGACGGTGGTCGCCGTCGTCACCGCGATCGCCCGTCCGAGCACACCGTCAGCCGACGGCGGCTCGACCGCCGGCTCGACTCTCGCGTTCGGGGTTCTCGTCCCGGTGCTCGGCCTCGGTCTGAACGGCCTGTGGGCCGCGAGCCACGGACGTTTCCCGCCGCGCCGCACTTCCATCGGCTAGAACAGACGCATGGCCGACACGGCGTCCCTCACCATCTCGATCGCCGCACCCCTCGAGCGCTGCTGGCAGATCGCGACCGACTTCGAGCGTTACCCGGAGTGGGCGACCGACGTGAAATCGGCCGTGGTGCAGAGCCGAGACGACCAGGGTCGCGCGGTCGACGTCGAGTTCCGGACCTCGGCACTCGGACGCAGCACGCACTACACGCTGTCTTACGACTATGCCGCGGCGCCGCATCGCCTGGCCTGGCGCATGGTGAAAGGTGACATCATGCGCGCCGTCGATGGCGCGTACATGTTCGCGCCCGACGAATCGGGCGGCGTCGTGCTCACCTACAACCTCTCGATCGATCTGATCGTTCCGCTTCCCGGATTCGTGAAGCGCCGCGCGGAGGTTCGCATTCTCAACACGGTCAAGGAACTGAAGGTTCGCGCCGAGTCGTGAAGCGACGCCGGGCCGGCATCGACGTCGGTGGTACCAAGTGCTTGGCGGTCGTCCTCGACGACGACATGCGCGTGGTCGCCGAACATCGTGTTCCCACCCCGCGTGGCCCCGACGCCCTGATCGACGCTCTGGTCGGACTCGTCGACCTGATCGGCTCGCACGACTCGCTCGGACTCGGAGTTCCGGGTCTCGTGACGCGCGAGGGAGTGATCCGGGCGTCACCCAATCTCTCGGGGGCGATCGACTTTCCGGTCGGCGCGCGTCTCGGCGAACGGCTCGGTCGAGAGGTGTTCGTCGAGAACGATGCCACCTGCGCCGCCATCGCCGAGTGGCGTGACGGTGCCGCAGCCGGATCGCGGCACGCCATCGTGGTCACGCTCGGCACCGGAATCGGGGGAGGGCTCGTCAGTGAAGGACGAGTGGTTCGTGGAGCGAACGGTTTCGCCGGAGAGATCGGTCACATGATCGTCGATCCGAGTGGGCCGTTGTGTCCGTGTGGCCAGCACGGATGCTGGGAGCGTTTCGCATCGGGAACCGGCCTCGTGCATCTCGCGCGGCGAGGTGGATTGTTCGCCGAGGACGACGACGTGCGAGGCGAAGACGTGATGTCGGCGGCGCGGAGCGGAGACCCGCGAGCCCTCGACGTCCTCGACGAGTTCGGCCGCTGGGTGGCGCTCGGCTTGGCCAATCTCACGAACGCTCTCGATCCCGAGACGATCGTCATCGGAGGCGGCCTCGCGGCGTCGGGTGACGCGGTGATGGGCCCGGTTCGGACGTGGTTCGCTCGACTTCTCTACTCGCCGCGACTTCGACCCCATCCGCGTATCGACGTGGCGCGCCACGGTCCGCTGGCCGGGTCGATCGGGGCCGCACTTCTGCCCGAACTGCATACTGAGCCGCCCGGCGGCGACACGGCCCACTAGGGTCGAGACATGGAGTTCCGGCGCATCAGCAATTTGCCTCCGTACGTCTTCACGATCATCAACTCGCTGAAGATCGAGGCGCGGCGCAACGGAGTCGACGTGGTCGACCTCGGATTCGGTAATCCGGACATCCCGTCACCGGCGATTGCCGTCGAGAAATTGGCCGAGGCCGCCAAGATCGCCCGTAATCACCGCTACTCGATGTCGCGCGGACTTCCCAAGCTCCGCGAGGCCATCGCCGATCTCTACAAGCGCAAGTGGAACGTCGACCTCGACGTCGAGA
>CAYNKE010000059.1:0-11268 GCA_964397715.1 uncultured Bifidobacterium sp.
CGCGAACGTCGCCGCTACCCGATCCACCGCCACCGCTCTTGTCGTCGTCGCCACCACAAGCGCTCGCCCCGAAGGCGAGGGCCACGGTCACGAGACCCGCTGTCATGTACTTTTTCATGTTGTCTCCTTGGTGTCGTGCTCGGTCGAGCAGAATTGTCTAGCTAGAGCATGACACGCGATGAATCGCGTGAGTGGCGAATCCGCTCCAGATCTCGTCAAGATCGCTCAGCTACCCATTGCGCAATCGAAAATCGCGTTGAGGCCGTTCATGCCCTCTTCGCTGATTCCGATGGTGTCGACATTCGCCTCTCCCGAGTCGAGAGCCTCGAGGTTGTCGACCATGATCTTGAGATCGGCTTCGGGCAGTGTCGCGACAGCGTCGTTGATGCACCCTTCGTCGATGGTGACACCTTGTTCCTTGGCGGAGTCGAGGATCGACTGAGCCACCGTGGCCGCATCCGATCCGCTGTTTCCGCCACCCCCGCCTCCACCGTTGTCGTCACCACCGCATGCGGTGGCTCCGAGGCTCAGCACCACACATGTCGTCAGGGTCATCCATGACTTCTTCATCGTCGCATCCCTTTGTTCGGACCGAACGAAGCGAGTGCCCGTTCGACGCTCGAACCGTACTCGCTATCCTGCGCCCAGTGGCGAATACCGAACTGGCTCTGGCGATCGACATCGGTGGAACCAAGATGGCCGTCGGTCTCGTCGACCGACGCGGCAACCTCGTCGACCGTGACGCGGTGCGCACCGACCTCGACAAGCGAGCGAACGATCTGTTCGAGTCTCTCGCCACACTGTTGAGGCGCCAGGTGCAGCGGGCCGCCGAGATCCCCGACTCGCGCATTGTGGTCGTCGGAATCGGATCGGCAGGCCCGATCGAAGACGACTGCGAAACCGTCTCTCCACTGAACATCCCCGCGTGGCGACGTTTTCCCTTGCGCGAAGCCGTGGGCGACACGATCCGCGATTGCGGAATGGACGTCCCCGTCTTTGGCGATCTCGACGCCAAGGCCTTTGCGCTCGCCGAGGGTTGGCTCGGTGCCGCCCGGGGCGAGAACAACTTTATCGGCATGGTCGTGAGCACTGGCGTGGGTGGTGGCATTGTCCTCGACGGACAACTCCTCGACGGAGCGTCGGGCAACGCCGGACACGTGGGTCACGTGATCGTGAATCCTGACGGTCACCGTTGTGGGTGCGGGGCCCGTGGCTGTCTCGAAGCCGAAGCCTCCGGAATCGCCATCGAAGCGATCACCGGCCGCCCTCCCACTCAACCGACGTTCGAGGTCATGCAGCGAACTGGCCGCATGGTCGGTCTCGCGGTGGCGAGCGTCTGCAACTTCTTCGACCTCAAACTGGCGGTGATCGGCGGTGGGGTCGCCCTCGGATTCGGTCCCACGTTCTTCGCCAGCGCCCAACAGGTGCTCGACGAGCAGTGTCGCCTCGACTTCTCGCGTGGTGCACGCGTGGTGCCGGCACGCCTCGGCGATCGTGGGCCGTTGATCGGAGCGGCCGCCGTCGGATGGCGCGCTCTCAATCGGACGTCGGCCTAGCCACCGAACGCTCGATACACCACTTCGGCCGGACCCCGTCCGATGCGGTGATGCCACCACGAGCCGAGCGCAATCGCGACGACCCAGTAGGCGAGGGCGAAGACAAGTGCTGCCGTCACGCTCGAGAGCGTGATCCAACCGGTCCACTCGACGAACACGTAGTACACGAGGACGTGGAGCAGGTAGAGCGACAGCGTCAGTTGGCCGGCTCGCTGGAAGGGCACGACGACTGACGACGAACTGAATCGTTCGGCGGCGCTGACGATCACGATGACGGCGAGGACGGCAATGGCGAGGGTTGTCGCCGTGTGGGGCAGGCTGCGCTCGAACGTGTGCATCGAGGTGAGCGACCACACGATGGAGTTCTCGCGGCTGTGGGTCGCGTCGAGTATCGAGGCGGCCGAATACACGCCGACGACGACACCAATACACACCGATGCGACCCGCCAGCGCCACTGCGCGAACGTGGACAGATGGCGCCCGATGATCATTCCGGCGCAGAGATAGGTGAGCCAAGGGAACACCGGGTGCGTGTAGTCGATGAACGTGCGCACCGCGAGGTCGCGGAGTGACCCGATGTGGGTACTGTCCGCCCATTGGTCGTAATGGCCGTTCTCGTAGCGCCAGTTGAGAATCGTGCGGAGAGTCGTGGCGACGACCGCGGAGACCGTTCCGACGGCGACGAGCCAGCGCGACGACAGCGCGAAGAGCATCGTGGCGATCAGGAAGTACGCGCCGTAATAGAAGAGGATCGTCCCGGGCCAGTGAAAGTCGAGGAAGTACCCGACCACCAGAAGAAGGACGCCGCGACGGGCCAGACGGAGTCGCATCTCGTGGCGCGCATCGGCATCACCGTGACGCGCGCGATCGGAGAGCAGCGTCAACGAAATGCCGGCCACGACGACGAACGTGGCGGCGAAGCGGGTGGAGAGCACTCCCGTGAACGGATCGAGCAGACGTTCGAGGAATGAGGGTGCGAAATCGATCTCGTACATCACCCCGACGTAGTTCATGACGACGACGCCGATGAGGGCGATGGCGCGGGCCACGTCGAGGCCGATGAGTCGCGGGGTTCCCGTGCTGGTCGCGCCGGCCGCTGGTCGGTCGAAGCCGGTCATCGCCAGTCGACGTGATCGGGGAATGTCGTGATGAGCGGTCGCTGCAGGTCGACGAACTCGCCGACCATCGGTGTGGGCTGACCGTCGGGAGCCACGACGAGGGAGCTGTGCATGTGCGGTGGCTCGACGAGAATGAGCCGTTGTCGCCCGAAGTGGAACGGGCTGCGGCCGTCAGGAAGTGGGGCCACACCATGCGCCGACCCGCATCCGACCACCAGCAAGGTGCCGTCGACCGGTACCGGTGTCGCGTGGTAACCGATCACATCACCAGCGCGCACCGGACGCGCGTCGAGAACGTCGGCGCAGAGATGGAACATCGACTTGTCGCCGTGCCACAAGGACGTACCGAGTCGCAATTTCCACGAGCGTTGTGGATGGGTCACGCGAAGCGCGTCGTAGTCGGTGACCGATACATGGCTCACCCAGGCCGTGAGGTGTGAGTCCACACCAGCGAGGAGCGACGTGATCTCGCGCGCGTGGTCGGCGCTCGTTCCGGTGGTCGGTGGATGAATCGACACGCCCTCCACGCGATGGCCGGCGCGCTCGCAGTCGGCCACGAGGGCCGCGACGTCGGTGGTCGGAACGCCGTAACGGTTCATGGACGAGCGAATCTTCACGACGACCCGGCGAGGGGAGCGGCCGAGGGCCGCGAGGTGGGCGGCCGAGCCCACCGACACGATCGCGTCGGCCCGGGCCACCGACGTGACGTCGAGGGCCGGGGTCAGCACCACCGGAGTCACACCGGCCGGAACGTCGTCGAGCTCGTGTACGGTCCCCACGGCCACGGTGTCGGCCAGCCTCGACGCCCGGTCGGCCAGCCACCGCCGTCCGAGGCCGTAGCCGTTGCCTTTCACGACGGGCACCAGACCACTCACCTGGCCGGCCACGGTGTCCACGTGTCGATTCCAGGCGGTCCGGTCGACCTCGAGCCTCAGAGTCACACTGCGACGCTACCGAACCCCCTGGTCAGACCGGGGAGGTCGGGCATCCCGAAATCCGACTTGGGAAGTCGGGAATTCACATCTAGCCTGCCACCCATGTCGACCTCACCCGCCCCGCGCCTCTTCTCTTTCCCGAATCCGGTCAACGAGACGTCGGCCCGTCTGGTGGCCACCGGCGTGGTGCTCCAGTCGGTGCTCTTTCTCGTGATTCGCGAATGGTGGGTGCTCGTGCCGCTCGCGTACGGATTCGTCGCCCGAGTCCTCACCGGCCCAACACTCAGCCCGCTCGGCTCGCTCGTGACCAAAGTGATCACCCCGCGTCTGAAGCGCGAGCACTCCTTCGTCCCTGGTCCGCCCAAGCGCTTTGCTCAGGCGATCGGCGTGGTGTTCTCGGTGACCGCACTCGTGGCGTCACTCGCCGGCTCGACCACGGTGGCAGTGATCGTGATCGTGGGCCTGCTCGGTGCGGCGAGCCTCGAAGCGTTCGTCGGCTATTGCCTCGGGTGCACGATTTTCAATCTGCTGATTCGTGCTGGCTTGGTTCCGGCGAGCGTGTGCGAAGAGTGCGCCGACATCACCGGACGCCTCAGTCGAACTGCGGCTTGATCGCGTCCCAGCGACCGCGCTCTCGCGACTTCACCAGACCACGCCACACACCGGTGCAGTAACTCGCGTCGTCGAGAGCCCTGAGCGCGACGTAGCGCGGCAGATCGACGTTTGGCTTCGAACGCATCCAATCGATGGCGCTCGGAAGCGTGAGGGCGACGACGAGTGCTCGCCGCAGGCGCGGCGAGAACAGCGCGAGCACGATCGCGATCGGCAACCACGCGCGAGTGACGGCGGCGGCCACCAGTCGGCCGGCGTGAAGGTTTCCGCGGCCGGCCAGTCGAAGAGCCACTCCTCGCCGATCGGGTGTGTCGCCCAGCTTCTTGAGGAGAAGCGCCCACGACGTGGTGGCCACCGCGAGGCCGGCAACGGGTCGTCCGAGTGCGGCGGCCGCCCAGGCGCCAGCGCTCCACCGATTGACTTTGAGCGGCGTGACGGCGCCGCGATGGCGGGAAGCGAGCGATGCCGCAGCCGAGCCGTAGCCGACGCGCTGACGCATCCATGCTTCGAAGGAGCCACGCGGGCGGTGCGTCACCTCGGCGAGTGGTTCGTACCTCACCACGTGGCCGGCCTCGACCGCACGCCACACGAAATCGACGTCCTCTCCGAAACGCAGAGATTCGTCGAATCCACCGAGTGACTCGAAGACCGAACGTCGCACGGCGAGAGCGGCGGCCGGAACGTACGAGACGCGGGTGTGGGGTCGCACTCGTGCGGGCTGGACTCCGAGGTCGAGTGGCGAGTGGACACCTTCGTAACGTTCGAGCAGTGACGGGCCTTCAACGCTGCGAACGCGTGGGGCCACGACGGCGATGCGCAAATCGGCGAAGTGTCCGAGGCACGCGACCGCATCGTCGTTCCAGGTCACGTCGGCGTCGACGAAGAGGATGATGTCGGTTTCGGCCAGTGCGGCTCCGGTGTTACGCGCGGCCGCCGGGCCGCCCGCGTGTTCGCGCCGCACGACGAGGGCTCCGTCGAGGGGAGCGAGTTCGATACGCGATCCGTCGTCGACCACGATGACCTTGGCCGCACCGCGCAACGACGAGACGAGAACTTGCAGATCGAGGTGACGCTCGTCGTGGGCGGGGATCACCACCGTGACCGAGGAGAGGTCGTTCGGTCCGTCGGGGAAAGGATGGATGGCGCCGGTGTCGACGAACCGCGACACCAAACGCTCGGCGTTCGGTGGGACGTCGAGTCCGGCTTCGAGAGCATCGGCCAACTTCGTGCCCGCCGGGCCCAGACGGAAGAGACGCAGTGGTGATCCGGCGACGATCGTGTCATTGCTCGAGCCGTCGGCGTTGCGACTGCGGGTTCGCCACCACGACGAGTCGGCGCGAAAGCGCGTCACGACCGCTCCGGCCAGATGGAACGGCAGGCGGCCACCAGGTCGTCGAGCCAGCGTTGGAAGATGCGCTCACCAGCGGCCGCGTTCGCATCGCGCGGATCACCCAGGATTCCGTTCGCGGAGACCGCGCGAACACCCTCGGTTCGAAGTCGATCGGCGATGTCGGCAACTTTGTGGACGTTGCCCCGTTCGGCGGCGTCCATGTTCACGAGATCGGGGACGAGATAGAGCATGAGCGACGTTTCGGTGAATCCGGCGTGGGCGTCGTCGGTCGCCGTGGCGCGGGGCGACCAGAAGAGGACGGCACGACCTTCGTGGTGAAGCGTCTTGGCGGCTGTCGTGAGGGCGTCGGCATTGCCACCGTGACCGTTCACGAACACCACACCGCGGGCCCAGGATGCCGACCGCGACAGTTCGACGAGAACCTGGGCCGTTGTCGAGGTGCCGATGGAGAGAGTGCCGGGGAAGCCATCGTGTTCACCACTCGCCGAAACGCCAACGGATGGTGCGATCACACTGTCGAGATCGAGTCGCGATTGCAGTTCGTCGCACAATGCTTCGGCGATGCGGGTGTCGGTGTCGAGGGGCAGGTGCGGTCCGTGTTGCTCGAAAGATCCGACCGGCACCAGCACGATGGGCGCCGTGAGATCGGCGACCTCGGTCCAGGTCATCCGAGATAACCCCATTCGCGCAGCGAAGTCACGATGCGCGCCGCGGCCTCGGCCGGTTCGAGGACGAGGGTCTCGGTGCGCTGAGTCGTGCCACCGGTGTCGGTGAGGGCGCGCACGCGGTCGAGAGCGGAGGTACCGGTGGGTGCGGCGAGGGCGCGGGCCCGCGGCCGGAACGGTTTCTCGTCGACGTCGTCCACGAGGTTTGTCGGGGCGGAGATGACTTCGATCGTGGCTTCGTCGGCGGCGAGAACACCGCGCAACGACGCGCGGCGCAACCGTGACGTCGATCCTTCGACCGACAGCACCGCGGGTCCCGACACGTCGAGGATTTCACGTCGTGCGCCGTCGAGGCGCCGCACGACAGTGATCGCGCCGCGATCGTTCGAGACGTCTTTCGTTGCTTCGTTCGTGGCAATGATCGTCACCTCGATGAGGCCGAGAGCCTGGCCGAAGCCGAGGCGTGCGGCGAGGAATCCGGGAACCGACCCGGTACCGCGGTCGAGGGAGTAGTCGCCACACCACACGAGGCGGGCACCGCTGGCGACCGACGCGAGAGCCGCGGCGACGGTGGCGCTGGTCGAACGAGAATCGAGATCGATCCGCACGGCTCGCGTCGCACCACAGGCGACGGCATCGCGTAACGCGCGTTCGGCGCTCGCTGGACCCGCGACGACGGCGACAACGTCCTCGCCGTCACGGGCGCTCTGCAACGCGAACTCCAGAGCCGACTGGTCGGCGGCCGAAATACCCGCGAAACGGTCGTCGTCGTCGGCTCGGGGCGTGACCCACTTGAGACAGGCGACGACGGTCATGACGTCACGTGCGGTGGAAGACGACGCCGTAGCCGCCCTCGGGATACGACCACGAGATGGCCCCCTCCTTGTTGCAGACCATGTAACAGGTTCCGCACTCGAAGCAGTTCTCGTAGTTGAACAGGATGCCGCCATCACTCGTCGGGACGAAGAGGTTCGCCGGACAGGCGATCACGCATTCGCGGGTGGAACAACCGCGACAGGTGTCGCCGTCGACGACGATGTGGGCGCGTTCGTGAATGCGGAACTCGGCGGTTCCGATGCGCTCCTCGAACGAGATTTCGGGCCACGCCATGTCGCGAGAGATCGGAGCCATCAGCCGAATCCTCGCAGACCCGTCCAGCCGTCGCGAAGCAGTTCGGAGAGTTTGATACCGGCCCGCTTGCGCTCCTCGCGCACGATCCGACGAAGACCGGGCTTGGGCTGCGGATTGTCCACACGGAACACGCGCTCGATGACGGACGTCACGAACGCCGGGTACTTCTGCTGCACACGATCGGAGAGAACGAGTCCGGGAACTTTGCGCAGCTTCTTGTGATCGCGCAGAACGAACGTGGCGTCGAGTCGATCGGTGTAGGCCGCGAGGCTCTTGGCCGATACGTCGTCGCGCGCGATGGCGGCCGCCGCCGCTTCTCCGGCGTACATGCCGCTGGCCATCGCGAAGTTGACACCTTCCAGCCAGATACCAGCGGCCAGACAGAGTGCAGCGGCATCGCCGGCGACGAGCATTCCGTCGGTGACCATGGTGGGCATCATCGAGAGCCCGGCTTCGGGGATCACGTGAGCCGAGTATTCCTTGACCTCGGCACCTTCGATGAGCGGGGCGATGGCCGGGTGGGCCTTGAGCCCGGCGATGATTTCTTCGGGGCGCTTGCTCTGCGCGGCCAACTTGGGCAACTTGAGCACGGCACCGAGCGAGACAGTGTCGAGGTTGGTGTAGAGGAAGCCGCCGCCGTTGACGCCCGACGTGCCGCCGAGGATTTCTATATCGACTCCTTGGTCGTCGCGCACGCCGAAGCGTTCGTCGATCACGTGCTTGGGAAGAGCGAGCGTCTCCTTGACCCCGAGCGTGAAGTTGGCCGGATCGGTGGCCGCGTAGAGCCCGGCTTCCTTGGCGAGGAACGAGTTGACTCCGTCGCACGCGATGACGACCGACGCCGTGAGGTCGCCGTCGGGACGATCGGTGCGCACCCCGGTCACGCGGCCCGATGCGTCGCGAATGAGTCCGGTGACGGTGGTCGAGGTGACGAGTCGCGCGCCGGCGGCGACGGCTTGTCGGGAGAGCCACTCGTCGAAGTCGGGCCGATACGCGGTGGCTCCGTTGTACGGAGCCTCGCCCCACGCATTGCTGCGGTAGTCGACCGTCAGCGCGCCGGTCTCGGAGAGCACCATCGTCGAACGACGCACGACCCAGCGCTGGATCGGAGCGGTCTCCCACCAGCGTGGAATCAACTCGTCGAGGATGCGCGGGTACACCACACCGCCATACATGTTCTTGGAGCCCGGGAAGGGGCCGCGCTCGACGAGGATCACCCGGCGTCCGGCCCGGGCGGCGGTGATGGCCGCGCACGATCCGGCGGGCCCGGCCCCGACGACGATCACCTCGGCGTCGGTCATGACGCGGATTCCTTGCTCAAGAGTGTGGCCAGTTCGTCGAGTACTGCGTTCGCATCGGAGACGATGGCGAGATCGGCCATCTGCATCATCGGGCAGTGAGCGTCGGTGTTGACGCTGATGACGTGATCGGGTTGGCCGAGGCCGCTCGTGTGCTGCACGGCGCCGCTCACACCGAACGCGAGATAGAGGCGCGGATCGACGACGATTCCGGTGGTACCGATCTGGCGCTGGTGAGGCGCCCATCCGCGGTCGGTGATCACGCGCGTGACACCCATCGACGCGTCGATGGAGCGTGCGAACTCGGCGAGTTGGCCGAATCGCTCGGCACTCGTGAGTCCGGCGCCGCCGCCGACGATGCGCGGTGCTTCGGCGAGATCCATGGTCGAGACGTCCGGCGGAAGAACCTCTCGTGATGTCACACCTGACGATGGAGCCGGCGTGCTCACGTCGATGGATCGAACCACGGGCTGTGCGGTCGAAGGCTCGACACCGCGCACTCCGGGCTGGAGCGTCGCCACGAAGCGCCCTGTTGGATGATGCTCGGCGATCGAGAGTCCGCCACGGCGCGCGACGCGAACGCGCGAGGGCGTCACTTCGGTCGCGCCGCTCAACAGTTCGATGCCGAGGGCGAGGGCGAGGTGCGGCGCGAGGTCACGCCCATCGGGGGAGGCCGGGACGACGATCGAATCGGTGGAGCCGATCCGATTCAGGGCTTCGGCGGCGATCGCGGCCCAGGCCGACGGATCGGTCACGTGCACATCGACGATCACCACGTCGTGCGCCACGCCGAGATCGTTCGTACTGGCACCCGATCCGATCACGAGTGCACGGCCACTCGCCTCGGCCACCGCTTCGGCACCACCTGCGGGCACCACGCCGTGGCGCACGGGGACGACGGCGATCAGCGAGGACACGTCAACAGGCTAGGCGTGGTCCGGGTGGGGCGGCGATGTGAAGCCGGTCCGGCTTCACTCGTCAGGCTGCGGTGCGGTCGACGGCGTCCTGGGTCCGCCGTTTGCGCACCCAGCGCGCGAGTTCGATCAACACGGTGATCGAGAGCGCGGCGGTGAACGCGAGGATGAAGGCCAGGGTGTGGTCGTCCTGGAATCGCTCGCCGAACACGTAACCGAGGACGGCCGCGTAGGTGGCCCAGATGGCAACCGCGATTGCAATCCACGTGGAGAACCAGCGACGTGACTGGCTCGTGAGTCCGCACGACAGCGTGAGCACCGTGCGGCCACCGGGAATGAATCGCGCGGTGATGAGCAGCAGGCCGCCGCGCTCCTCGATCTGCTCGTGAGCCCACTTCAGGCGCTCGGCGGTCTTGGGTTTGCGGGCGGCCCGTTTCTGGACTCTGTCGCTGAAGCTGTGTCCGATGACGTACGACAGGTTGTCGCCGAGGAAGGCTCCGAGCGCTCCGGCGACGATCACGAGCACGACGGGGTAGGGGCCGTCACCCGCGGCACTCGCGGCGACGCCGCCGATGATCACACAGGTCTCGCTCGGCACAACCGGCACGACCGAGTCGAGAAGAGCGATCACGAGGACGATGGCGAGGAACCACCAGTGGCCCGAGATGTCCTTCAGCCAGCCGGTGAGATCTCCGACGATTCCCCCGGCCGCGAGCATGATGCGAGGCTAGTTCGTGGGGTCGTGCTCGGTGGCGCCGTCAGACGGACGATCCGGCGCGCTCACCATCGACGACAGCGGCATGTGCCCGTCGCGGAGCGACACAATCACCGACGCGCTCGACACTCACGCCGGCGTTCTTGAGATCGTTGTAGAGCCACTCGACCGGGCTCGGCGGTACGGCGAGCACGACCCAGTCGGGACGTCGTGTCTGGTTGACACCGGTGGGATGGTGCAACACAGTGAGTTCGCCGTTGGCGAAGCCCATCGGCACCAGATCGGTGCTCTGCACGATGCCCTTGGCCGACGCGCGGATCCACCAGTTCTCCATGTCGAGCGTGATGCCGAGGTCCTGGCCCACCACCATCCCGGGTGTGACGACCTCGATCGCGCAACCGCGATCGGCGAGCAGTTCGGCCACCGACGTGGCGTGATGGAATCCGATCTCGTCGACGACGACGACCGAATCACCCGATTGGGGGCCACCCAGAGGTGCCGAGCCGTCGAGAATCGCGCGAACGTCGACCACGCGCCGCGCTGATTCGTCGGCGTCGGGGTCGGCGACCCACCACGGACGCGCTGGTTCGGCTCCCGTGGCGACGATCACGTGATCGGGACGCTTCTCATCCACGAGTCCGGGCCAGACACCGGTTCCGAACTCGATGGTGACACCCAATCGGCGACACTCGTTGAGCTGATTGCGGATCATGTCGCCGAACTCGGCGCGGTTCGGAACACTGGCCGCCCAGCGCACTTGGCCGCCGGCTACGTTCTCCTTCTCGTACACGGTGACGCGATGTCCACGACGCGCGGCCGCGATGGCGGCCTGCAGACCGGCCGGACCGGCACCGACCACCATTACGTTTTTCGGCTTGGTGGTGAGAGCCACGTGATCGGTGACGGCCCATTCGTGTTCGCGACCGGTGCGCGGATTCTCGATGCAACCGAGCCAGCGATTGAGGCCCATGCG
>CAYNKE010000060.1:0-11133 GCA_964397715.1 uncultured Bifidobacterium sp.
GTGTAGTCACCGGGAAGGATCGGCAGGATGCCGATCACCGGGACGCCCGCTGCTTCGTACGTCTTGTAGTCGGGGAACAGGTCGAGGCCCACGAGCACGAGTTCGACTCCCTTGCCCACGAGTTCCTGCGCACAGGCCTGTGACGTCTCGGGCGAACCCTTGGCGACGCAGGTCTCGAACTTCACCGGGCGATTGCCGAAACCACCCGAAGTGTTGAGGTAATCGAAGGCCGCCGCCGCGAAGCGACGCATGTCCGGGAAGTCGAGGCCCGGTGTGCCTTCGGTGTTGACCATGCCGACGACCATCTCGGGTCCGGTCGGCGGGCCCGCTTCATCGGCTGGTGCCGACGAATCGGCCGGTGCGGTCGATTCGGCCGGTGCCGCGGAGTCGGCCGGAGCCGGTGCCTCGGATGCCGCCGGTTCGGAACCGCCACCATCGTCGTCGCCACCGCAGGCGACGATCAACAAGCTGCCCGCCATGAGCGCGGCAACGAGTCGCGACCCCCGCGAGCCCACGAACGTGGATCTCTTCATGTTTCCCCCTCAGTTGTGAGCCGCGTGTGCGGCCGGATTCAGTTGGCCACGGAGGCCGGGACCCAACTTCCGTGGAAGCCGAATGGCACCCGCGGGAGTTGGACAGTCGCGATCGGATCGGCGGCCATGGTGAGCGCGTCGAAGATCACGAACTCACTGGTGTCCGATGCGGCGTCGTAGACGTAGGTCATCAAGTAACCGTCGTCCTCCGTCTTCGCCTTGTCGGACGCAACGAACACGGCCTCCCCCGAGACCCGTCCCTTGCCCAGTTCGATGGAAGTACGCGAGCCGGTCTGGCGGTCGTACTTCAAGATGGCGCCGGCGTCGACTTCTCCGAAGCCGGCGTTACCCATCGACATTTCGTAGCCGAAGCGGTGCTTCTTGCCGATCACGGCGTCGTTCACGCGCGGGAACTCACCCGAGCGGTCGTCGATCTGCTCTTCGGTGACCTTGCCGGTGCGCGTGTCGATGACCCAACGCCACAGTAGCGGCGGCGGGAAGTCCATCGCGTCGGCCTTCCAGATGTGCTCGAAGCGAGCGACGTCGAGGACGATCTTGTCGCCGTCTTCGTAACTGTTCATCGGGTGGAACACGTAGCACGGGTTGACGTCGTACCACTTCACCTGCGAGTCGTTGCCGTTGCGCGGCATCACGCCGAGGCGCGCCGGGTAGGTGTCGCTCCACTCGATGGGCATCTTGCCCTCGAGCGCGAGGTCGAGATTGAACACCGCCGGGAGATCCATGAAGATCACGTAGTTCTCGGTGATGTTGAAGTCGTGCATCATCGTCGGCCCGGTGACCGTGATGGGCTCGACCTGAACCAGCTCGCCCGTCGCCGAGACGCGCAAGTAGGTGAGGTACGGCGGCAGCGGCGCGTAGCCGAACGCGAGCATCTCACCGGTGGTGGGGCAGATCTTCGGGTGTGCCGTGAACGGGCCCTTCAGAACACCCTTGTAATCAGTGGCGCCGACGGTGTTCAGATCACCATCGAGAACGTACGGGAAGTGTCCCTCTTCGAGCGCCAGGATCTTGCCGGCGTGGCCGACGATGTGGGTGTTGGCCTTGGAGCACTTCATGTCGAGCGTGACGTTCGGATCGAGGATGTCGATGGACGGATCCTTGATGAACGGCGTCTGGACGTAGCGGTTGCGGTACCACTGGGCCTTCCCATCGAGCAGACGAACACCGTGGATCATGCCGTCACCGAAGAACGGGTGATCGCTCATACCCGTGATCGGATTGGCGCCATTGCGCAGATACCGGCCGTCGAGTTCGGCCGGGATCGAACCGCTCACCTTCAGATCGGTGAGAGTGCGCTCCTCGAAAACGGGGCGGCCGTTGCCTTGGAGGTGGGCGGGGACTTCTTCGGTCATCGACATGGCGATCTCCTGGGGTGCTGTTACTGAACGACTTCGGGTGAACGGGCCCACATGAGGGCGGCATCGAAACTCAACGCGTAATCCGGAACGAATTCCATGATGACGCGATGCGGAGAATCGAGGAACTTCTGGAACGCGAGCGCGGCGGCCTCACTGTCGGGGCGCAGGCGTCGCGAGAACTCGGGGTAGAACCAGTCCTTGGTCGCGCGATCATCGTGGATGAACGTGTTGCCTTTGTAGGTGACGGTCTTGCCGCCGCCCATCTTTCCGCCGGTGCTGTTGATGCAGATCGCCGAGCGCGGATTGCGCCGGAGGGCCGGGATGCGCTTGCGCGTGGCGGCGGCGGTGAGCCACAACTTGCCGTCCTTGGGCATATACGACATGACGACACCGAAAGGCTCGCCCTGGCTGTTGACCCACATGAATACGCATTCGCCGTGCGACTCGACCAACTTCTTCTCGAGTTCCGGCGTGAGCGCGCACTCCGTCAGGTCTTCGTAACTGTCCTGAGACGCCATGTTCTCCCCCTCGCCGGGACTGTAACACCCGACACACCCGTATTTCTACGGCCCGTAATTAACCCGCCCTCAGCGCCCTTTCGCTCGGTCCGGACCGCCGCCGACCAGGCCGAACCACAAGAGTTCGGCGAGTTGGTCGGCCACGACCGTCGGATCGGATGACGGCGACCCGATGACCCACAACGAGGCCATCTGCAGCATGCCGACCATGCCGTACGCCCAGGACTCGGCGACGGCCGGACTCTGCCCATGATGGGAACGCCACGCCTGGAGGGCCCCCGTCAGCGGCGCAACCGACTGCTCGGCCAGGTAGAGCCGACCGAGCGACGTCTGATCGGTCGATCCTCCGGTCACGTACAAGAAGAGTTCGCGATGCGCGACGACCGTCCGCAAATTGGCCTCGATGAATTCGGCCAGACTCACCCGGGTGAAGCCCCGACCGTTCAATGCGGAGCGTGAGGCGGCGGCCATCCGCTCCGACAGTCGTTGAGCCAAGGCCGTCGCGATGTCGGCTCGCGAGCCGACCCGGTCGTAGACGATCGGCTTGGTCACCCCGGCTTCGACGGCGATCGTCTCGATCGAGGCACTGGCTCCGTCACGAGCGATCACAACCTCGGCGGCGTCGAGAACGGCGTCACGGCTGACGTCGAGCTGTCCCCCCACGGGGCGTCCCGGGCGGCGAGTCAGCGGACGAGTCACCCGGCCATTGTGGCCCAGTCGCCGGTGCCCCCGGTACAGGATCGGGGGATTTCTTACCCGTGGTAACTTCACGCCCGTCGTTCGTCGTCGAGGGGGAAACCATGAACGAGGCAGTCCGCAGCATGTTCGATCTGACCGGAGACGTGGCCATCGTGACCGGTGCCGGTCGAGGGATCGGGGAAGGGATCGCCCACGCACTCGCCGGAGCCGGCGCCGCGGTCGTGTGCGCAGCGCGCCGAGCCGACGAAGTCGAACGCGTCGCCGCCGACATCCGCGCCGGTGGAGGGCGAGCCATCGCCGCGCCAACCGACGTCACCGACGATCACGCCGTGCAATCGCTCTGCCAGCGAGCAATCGACGAATTCGGGTCGCTCGACATCCTCGTCAACAACGCCGGCGGCTCCCCGATCCAGACCCCGCTCGTCGATCTCGCCCGTGAGGAATGGGACGCGACGATGCGACTCAACCTCACGGCCATTTGGGTCTGCACCAATACCGCGGCACGAGTGATGCGCGACGGAGGGCGAATCGTCAACATCTCTTCGAAGGCCGCCGTGTCGACCGTGATGGGCAGCGGCCACTACGCCGCGGCGAAAGCCGCCGTCAACTCGCTCACGATGACCTACGCGAAAGAACTCGGGCCGCGTATCCGGGTGAACTGCATCATGCCCGGCGCCGTTCCGACCGAGATCATGATGAAGGCGATGCGGCTCGAAGAGGGAGATCTGCCGCGCCTGGAGAAGATCCTTCGTCTTCCGATGCGCCGACTCGGCACACCGGAAGATCTCGGTCTGGCCGCTCTCTACCTCGTGTCGCCGGCATCGAGTTGGGTCACGGGTCAGGTCATCGGCATCGACGGAGGGCTCTGACATCGTGAGCACGGCACGTTCGAACCCGCGCATCGTTCTGGCCAAACGCCCACAAGGCCGGCCGCAACCGTCCGACTTCATGTTCCTCGACGACGCCGCACTCGCGCCCGACGAGGGCCAGGTCGTCGTCGCCGTCGATCACCTCGGTATCGACGCGTTCATTCGCACCACTCTCGAAGAGGAAAGCTTCCATCAAGGTGCCCAGATCGGCGGAGTGATCCCCGCTCTCGGTGTCGGTCGCGTCGTCGAATCCCGTTTCGACGGACTCGCCGAAGGCGATTGGGTCTTCGGGCCTCTGTGCTCGCAGACATTCGCGACGATGCCCGGATTCATGATGCGGAAGCTCGACACCAGCATCGTGCCGCCGCGCGCTTGGCTCGGCGCCCTCGGTCTCACGACCGGCCTCACCGCCTACGTGGGGCTCACCGAAGTCGGACACGTGAGCCGAGGACAATCGGTCGTGGTGTCGGCCGCGGCCGGAGCCGTTGGTTCGATGGCCGGTCAGATCGCGCGGCTACTGGGCGCGTCGCCCGTCGTCGGAATCGCCGGTGGACCCGACAAGTGTCGATTCCTCGTGGACGAACTCGGTTACGACGCGGCCATCGACTATCGCGGTGAGAACGTCGAGAAGCGACTCCACGAGATCCTTCCCGATGGTGTCGACGTGTTCTTCGACAACGTCGGCGGAGACGTCCTCGATGCCGTGCTGATGAACATCCACCGGGGATCGCGCATCGTGATCTGCGGAGGAATCTCGCAGTACGACGACATGAAGAACGTTCGTGGTCCGCGCAACTACCTCAAACTCGCCGAACGGCAGGCCGTCATGGAAGGTTTCGCGGTGTTCCATTTCGAGCACGCCTATGCGGCGGCCGAAGCGCAGTTGACACGGTGGCTCGCGGCCGGGGATCTCGTCATGCCCGAGCACGTCGAGCACGGCATCACCTCGTTCCCTCATGCACTCGACACGTTGATGAGTGGTGGACATCGCGGAAAATTGTTGGTGAGGGTCAGTAACTGATCCGCCCGAACGTCGGCGTTTCGATGCCGACTACTGTGTCCGACAGGTCCGACTGTTGGAGGGGAACATGTCGTTCAAGAGATTCGGTGTCGCGTCGTCGCTCGTCTCGATGATGCTCATGACCGCATGTGGGGGCGGTGCGTCGGATTCCGCACCCGCCGAATCATCGACGGCTTCAACAGCCGCACCTGCGACCGACACACCTCCCACCGAGGCGCCGACCACCACTCTTCCGGCATTCGCGACCGGACCCCTGGAGGCCGGAACACCCGCCGACGATCCGGCATTCTCCTTTCACACCTTGGTGGACGGTTTCGGCGGTGCCGCGGGTGCGGCGGCCGCCGATCTGAACGGCGACGGAATCCTCGAGATCGTCATCAACGGGTTCGGCGACATCGACATGCAGAACATCACCGTCGGAACGAGCACTCTCGCGGTGCTCTACCAGACCGGTAATCCGACCGAATTCGTCCGCGACGACATCGTCACCCCTGACGAGGGCTATTACTTCTTCAACCAACCCTGGATCGGCGATCTCGACGGCGACGGCGACAACGACATCGTCGGCGGTGTCGGATTCTTCGTGTGCGCGGCGATCGGAACCGTTGGCCCGTGTGGCGCGCTCGTCGTCTGGGAGAACACCGGCGTCGAGGGCGGACTCGCCACCTTCACTGCCACCGAACTCGTGGCCAAGGGAGCCACCGAGTTCTACCACCGCCCGGCGGTCGCCGACATCGACGGTGACGGCGCTCTCGACATCGTGGCGATTGGCGAAACCTCCACCGACGCAAACGCGGTGTGGTTCAAAGGAACGAGTGACGGGTTCGAGACGACTCCTCATCCGATCGGACAAGGTGGCGGATCCCTGCCGGTGGCCGCCGACGTCGACGGTGACGGCGACCTCGACGTGGTCTCGGGTCAGTACTTCCTCACACCCGAGAGCGCGATCTGGTTCGAGCATCTCGATGCCGGAGCCGACGGTCTCCCCACCTGGCAGAAGCACGTGATCACGTCGGCGATCGGAAAAGTGATCCAGGTGTCGCTCGTTCCCGATCTCGACGGGCCGGGAACTTCTGGATGGATCGCCTCGAATCACACCAACACCACCAAACCGGGTCAAGTGGAATCAGGGATCTATCGACTCACACCCGGCGCCGACCCGAAAGCCGAGTGGTCCGTCGAGTTGTTGAGTACCGGAATCGTCTCACGACCGAGCAAAGGCACCGCGTTCCAAGCGGCACCGGGAGTCTTCGGTTGGGGTGACATCGACGGTGACGGCGACATCGACCTCGCGGTGTCGGGTGACGGCGACGATCGGTTGTTCGTTCTCGATCAGAGTGGCCCCGGATCGTTCACGACCCGCATTCTGCAGAGCGGGTACGCCCAAGCCGGTTCCATGACCGTCGTCGACCTCAACGGCGACGGGCGACTCGAGATTCTCGCCAGCGGATTCGAGGTCGATCAGGTGCGTGTCTACACCTCGTGACGATTTCGCGCCGCACGGCGCGAGAATGAGCACGTGAGCATCACCGTCTCCGAACTCGCCTATGCGCCGCCGGGCGGAGACCAACTGTTCTTCGACGTGTCATTCGGCGTCTCACCGGGTGAACATGCCGCGCTCGTCGGCGCGAACGGCGTCGGCAAGAGCACGATCTTGCGCATCCTGTCGGGAGTTCTCGAGGCCGACGAAGGTGAATTCAACGTGCTGGGCACGATGTTGTCGATGACTCAGGACGTCGGCATGTCGCGTCCTACTGACTCACTCCGCGACATGTTGATCGAGGTGGCACCATCACAGTTGCGCGCGGCCGGACGTCGACTCGCCGAGGCCGAGCGCAATCTCGGAAACGACGACGGTATGGAGTACGCCGAGGCCCTCGCCGATTGGGGCGATCTCGGCGGTTACGAACTCGAAACCAAGTGGCACGCGGCCGCCGATCGCAGTGTGAAGACGAAGATCGACGACTTCTCGCGCCGGCTGGTGTCCGAACTCTCCGGGGGCGAGCGCAAGCGACTCGTCCTCGATCTCCTCCTGACATCGGGATCCGACGTCTTGTTGCTCGACGAACCCGACAACTACCTCGACATCCCGACTCGTGGTTGGCTCGAGGAGCGCATCCTCGAGACCAAGTCGACGATCCTCATGGTGAGCCACGACCGCCGCCTCCTCGAGCGGGTGGCCAACAAGATCGTGGTCATCGAAGGGTCGGGCGCTTGGGTGCACGGCGGTTCGTACACGACATTCCCCGAGGCACGGGCCAAACGACAAGAGATCCTCGGCGACGAACTGAAGCGGTGGAACGACGAAGAACGTCGCCTGTTCCACCACATGAAGATCATGAAGCAGCGCGCGGCACAGAACTTCAAGAACGCGACCAAGGCCAACGCCGCCGAGACACGTTGGGAGAAGTTCGTCGCCGCCGGACCACCGCCTCCGCCAGTCCCCGATCAGAAGATCCACGTTCGCCTACGTGGCGCCGACGCCGCGAGACGCGTGGCCAAACTCGACGACGTCGGCATCGACGATCTCTTTCTCCCGTTCTCCGAGGAGATTCATCATGGCGAGCGCGTGGGCTTGATCGGCCCCAACGGAACGGGCAAGACGCACCTCCTCGACGTTCTGGCCGGCAAGAGCTCGCCCAGTTCGGGAACGGTCCTCTTCGGACCGCGCACATCGGTGGGCATGTTCACACAGGTGAACAACCGTCCCGAGTTCGCCGACCGCACCGCCATCGACATCGTGCGCGATCGGCTCGTCGACGAAGAGAAATCGATGCGCGCACTGGCCCGCTACGGCTTGCATGCCAATGCTCGCCAGGAGTTCCCCACTCTGTCGGGTGGCCAGAAGGCCCGTCTCGAGATCCTGTGCCTCGAACTCGACGGCCACAACGTTCTGTTGCTCGACGAGCCCACCGACAACCTCGACATCGAGTCGTCCGAAGCACTCGAACAGGCTCTCGACGGTTTCGAGGGGACGGTCGTTGCGGTGAGTCACGATCGCACGTTCCTCGAAACGCTCGACCGGTTCATCATGATCACCGATGGCGGTGAAGTCTTCTCCCTCCCCGACTTCGACGTGGCGATGAAGGCCCTGGCGGCGCCGGAGACGACGTCGTCGGTGAAGTTGGCCAAACCCCTCACTTCGACGTCATGAGTGATGCCGACCGCGCCTACGACTCGTTGCAGTACGAGAACCTTCCGTTCTGGATGGCTCACCCGGACTGGATCCGGACCCTCGCGCTCCTGAGCGGAGTCGATGCCCGACCCGTCGAGCGGTGTCGGGTCCTCGAGATCGGATGCGCACGTGGTGGGCATCTGATTCCCCTCGCATCTCTGCTTCCCGAATCCGAGTTCGTCGGAATCGATCTGGCACCTTCGCAGATCGACGAGGCTCGAGATTTCGCGGCGCGCCTCGGCCTCACGAACATTCGCTTCGAGGCGATGGACGTCCGCGCGCTACCGGCCAACTGGGGGCAGTTCGACTACATCGTCTGTCACGGAGTTTTCTCCTGGGTGCCAGCTGACACACGACAGGCCATCCTCGACGTGTGTGCTCGCCACCTCTCGGACACTGGCGTCGCCTACATCAGCTACAACACGTATCCCGGTTGGCACGCTCGCGGAATGCTGCGGTCGATCTTCTCTCGGGTCATCCCGCCTGGCGAACCGATCGATCGCATCGCCGCAGCTCGATCGCTCCTGCAACTGCTCGGTGAGCACGTTCCCGGCACACTGCCTCTCCAGACCTGGCTCGACAGCGAGCTCGCCTTGCTGTCGCGCCTGTCCGACCGCTATCTCTACTTCGAGCATCTCGTCGACGACAATCTCCCGCTGTACTTCTCGGACTTCGTCGACCTAGCCAATCGGGCCGGTCTCGATTACGTGACCGACGCCGAAATTCTCAGCGTCGTGCCCGAACAGCTCGGTCCTGATGGTGCGCGACTGGTCCGCGAACGTTCCCGGAACGACGACCCGCAGGTCGCTCACGTCGAGTCGCAACAGCTCCTCGACATCCTCACCTTGCGCCACTTCCGCCGGTCTCTCCTCGTCAAGCAGGGGGTTCCGGTGTCGTACGAGTTCGATTCGATTCGTCTGGAGTCGATGCACGTCACCTACCTCGCGTCCGCTGACGACGGTGAGGTCGAGCTCGATCTCGACGGAGTCGAGGTCTCGATCAACGACGATGGAAATTTCACCGTCACTTCGGGTGACCCCGTATCGGTTCTGGCACCGTGGCACGCGGCCCGATCGGGTCCGTGTGGTCTCGCCGTCCGTGAACTGGTCGACCTCGTCGAGACCCAGGTCGGACAAGAATGCGCCGACCGCGTTCACACCTGGGTGCGCGACTCGTTCCTCGAGGGCCGTCTGCAACTCAGCACATGGCCGCGCCCGTTCACGGACCGAGTCCCCGAAGCGCCAGTCGCGTTCGCCGTGGCGCGCGCACAAGCGGCCGTGCCGTCGTCGGTCGTCACCAACCTTCGCCACGAAGAGGTGGTTCTCGACGACCTCGACCGCTCGCTCTTGATCGCCATGGACGGGAGTCGCCTCCGAGACGGTCTCGTCCAAGCCGCTCACCACGCGATCCGCTCGGGCTCGGTTGTCGTCGAAATCGACGACGAGCCGGTGTTCGATGTCGACTCGTTGAACGTCATCATCGAACAGCGCATCGACCGGCTGGCCGATCGTGCACTGATCGTTCGTCCCGACACCTGAATTACCCTGGGCTCGTGGGCAAGAAGTCGGTTCTCTCGCAGATCGATCTGATCGATCGGCTCACGCTCCCTTTGTTCGCCGTGACGATGGTCGCCGAACACCGGGCCCTCCAGAAGAAGCCGCGTCGCGATCTCGAGCCGATGAACGCGCCGATCCCGACCGATGACGGGTCTCCAGTCCCCGATCCGCTCGTACCTCTCGGGTACGAGAAGAGAGACACCATGTCGAGCCTCGGTCTTCTGGTCGGAAACATCGCGATTGGCTTCGCTCTGCAAGGGGTCCTCGGACGCGTCAACCGCAGACTCTTCTCCCGGCGCGTCTCGAACATCGGCGGTGGGCGCTTCGCGTTCTTGAAAGCTCTCCTGGTCTGGGACTTCCTCTACTACTGGAACCACCGATGGATGCACGAGGTTCGATTGTTCTGGGGGAACCACATCGCGCATCACTCCGGACGTCGCTACAACCTCTCCACCGCACTTCGTCAACCGTGGTCGTTCTGGTTGATGTCGTGGGTGTACATGCCGATGCCATTGCTCGGCTTCCCGATCAAGGCGACCGCCAAGGCCTCACAGCTCAACTTGCTCTATCAGTACTGGATCCACACCGAGGCGATCGATCGGCTGCCCGAAGCGGTCGAGAAGGTTTTCAACACGCCGTCGCATCACCGTGTTCACCATGGCGCCAACAAGCAGTACATCGACAAGAACTACGGTGGCATCCTCATCGTCTGGGACAAACTCTTCAAGACGTTCGAGCCCGAAGTTCGCCGCGTGCGCTACGGACTCACCAAGAACATCGACTTCTACAACCCGGTCCGAGTCGCATACCACGAAATGGTCGACATCGGACGTGACGTGGTGACAGCCGACAACTGGTCCGACCGCGCGAGGTTCGTGTTCGGTCGACCGGGCTGGCAGCCGACTATTCGCCCGCCGTCACCGACTCGCGAACCCGCGGCCGCGTGAACTGCAAGACGCCGTCGTCCACGCGCCCGCGGCCGATGGTCTTGCGCTCGATCTTGTAGGACTGCGGGTTGACCCACGGATCACGGTCACCTTGCTTGGGCATCTGGTCCATGGTTCGTTGCATGTAACCGGCCGAGAACTGCTCGATCCAAGGTCGAGGTGTCATGTTCCGATCACTCTCGCGCAGACGCGGGGTGACTTGCACAGTTCCGGTTTGACGCATGTGGTTGAGCAGACGGCAGACGAACGTGCTCACCAGATCGGCGCGCAGCGTCCAGGACGCGTTGATGTAGCCGAACGTCGAGACCAGGTTCGGCACGTCGGAGTACGCCACGCCGCGATACGTCCAAGTCTTGGAGAAGTCGACCACCTCACCGTCCACCTCGAAGGTCATCTCGCCGAGGGTCACGAGGTTGAGACCGGTCGCGGTCACGAT
>CAYNKE010000061.1:0-11091 GCA_964397715.1 uncultured Bifidobacterium sp.
CCAACCTCGGCACGCAGGATCTGCGCAAGGCCAACGTCGGCTTCACCAAGGCCGATGAGGCGATGAGTTACGCCCGTATGCGCGACAAGGTCATGGACTCGCTGAAGAACCACTTCCGCCCCGAGTTCTTGAACCGCATCGACGAGGTGATCGTCTTCCACGAGTTGTCCAAGAGCGAGGTCATGCAGATGGTCGACCTCATGCTCAAGCGACTCACCACCCAGCTCGAGTCGCAGGGTCTGGGCATCGAGCTCACGGCGGCAGCCAAGGAACATCTCGCCGAGAAGGGCTACGACCCGCAATTGGGCGCACGTCCGCTGCGCCGGGCCATCCAGCGGCTCATCGAGGACGCGCTCAGCGAGAAGATCCTCTACAAGCAGTTCCGCGCCGGCGAGATCATCGTTGTCGACACCGAGGACGACCCCGATCGTCCCGGCGAGAAGCGTTTGGGCTTCAGTTCGGTCGAGGGCTTCCAGCCGCCGGCGGGCGTCGACTTGGCCGGTGTCGGCGAGAGCAACAGCGACACCGACACCTCGACCACCGACTGACCGAGCGTCGGCTCATCCCGACTAAGTTCGACGCGATGTCGCGTCGTTGTCGTGCGATCGCCACGGTCGTTGTCGCCGTTCTGCTCCTGAGCAGTTGCCGCGTCGACATTCGCCTCGACGTCGACGCCAACGACGACGGCTCGGGCACCATCGCGGTCACCGTCGACCTCGACAACGAAGCGGTCGCACTCGTCCCCGGTCTCGCCGAGGACCTCCGACTCGACGATCTCCTCGCGAGCGGCTGGGCCGTTGAGGGTCCGACCCAGATCAACAACGGCGGCCTCCGAGTGCTGCTCACCTATGACTTCGAGTCGCCGGCCGAAGCAACCGCCGCCCTGGCTCAGATCAATGGCCCGAACGGACCTCTGCTCGCTCCATCCTTGAAACGGTCGGTGTCGGGCCGCGAGGTTGCGACCACCTTCGACGCGACTCTTCAGTTCGTCGGCGGGATCGAAGCCTTCTCCGACGCCGAGTTGAGTTCGCTGATCGGTCGTGCACCGTGGGCGACGACTGCCGAAAAACTGGGGGTCGACCCCATGCAATCAGTGTCGTTCACGGTGGTGGCCCGACTTCCCGGCGAGGTACGCAAGGCCACCGGCACGACGGGTGAAGGTGGTGTCGTCTGGTCGGCCCCACTCGATGGCAGCGCACAGTCGATCGTGCTCGGAACCGTCGACACCAAGACGGACGGCGGTTTCTGGAGCACCGCATCCTCCGTCATCGGCGTCGCCTTCGGCGGCTGGCTCGTGATCATGGGCCTCCTCATCCTGCTCGTGATGTACGCGCGGCGCCGCCGCGGTGTCGCCGAGCCGATTCGCCGTTCGACCGAGCGTCGAACACCCCGCACCTAGGTTCATCTCATGGCCCGGCTGAAACTCGTCTACAACTGCGCCGACTGCGGCGCATCGTTCCCGAAGTGGACCGGTCGTTGCTCCGCGTGCGGAGCCTGGAACACGCTCACCGAAGACGTCGAGGATCGGACGAGCGACATTTCGTCGCTCGCCGCCGGCGTCGCCCTCCTCGCCGCCAGCCCGGCGCAACGAATCGGCGACGTCGACGTCACGCATGGTGCTCCCCGTTCGACCGGCATCAACGAGTTCGATCGGGTTCTCGGCGGCGGACTCGTACCGGGCTCGGTCACGCTCCTCGGTGGCGAGCCCGGTGTGGGCAAGAGCACCTTGCTCCTTCAAGCCTTGGCCTCGTGGCCGGGTCGCACGCTGTACGTCTCGGCCGAAGAGAGTGCTCAGCAGGTGCGCATCCGCGCCGAGCGACTCGACGCGGTCCGGCCCGATCTCTGGCTGCTCGCCGAGACGGTTCTTCCACACGTGATCGCCGCGCTCGACGAGTTGCAACCCGAACTCGTGATCATCGACAGCATCCAGACCCTGGTCGACCCCGAACTCGGCTCGGCCCCCGGCAGCGTCGTTCAAGTACGGGGATGCGCGCACAAGTTGGTCATGGAAGCCAAGCGCCGCAACGTTCCGGTCATCCTGGTCGGCCATGTCACCAAGGAAGGTGGCCTGGCCGGACCACGAGTGCTCGAACATGTCGTCGACACGGTGCTCCAGTTCGAAGGCGAACGTCACCACGCCCTTCGGCTCTTGCGCGCCTCGAAACATCGCTTCGGTCCGACCACCGAACTCGGGCTCTTCGAGATGATCGAGTCGGGCCTACGCGGTGTGCCCGATCCGAGTGCTCTCTTCCTCTCCGATCGCCAGACCGGAATCGCCGGCAGCGTGGTGGTGCCGACTCTGGAGGGACAACGTCCACTCATGGTCGAACTCCAAGTCCTCGTGAACAAGGTGAAGGGTGAACTTCCTCCACGGCGCAGTGCTCAAGGCCTCGATCCGGGTCGGCTCGCGATGCTGCTCGCCGTACTCGATCAGCGCACCAAGAGTCCCGTCGCCCAACACGACGTGTACGCATCGGTTGTCGGAGGTGTTCGCATCACCGAGCCGGGCGCCGATCTCGGACTGTGCCTCGCCATCCTCTCGGCCTTGGCCAACACGCCTCTTCCCCCTCACGTCGTGGCCTTCGGTGAAGTCGGACTCGGTGGGGAGATCCGTCAGGTCCCCCATGCTTCGCGGCGTCTGGCCGAGGCCGCCCGCCTCGGCTTCACCCGAGCGATCGTTCCCGCCAAGTCTCCCGACGTCGTGACCACGATCGGCATCGAGCGAGTCTCGAATCTCCGCGATGCAATTAGGGCGCTCGGACTCGAGTCTCGACCCTCAGACCGTTAGGTCGAGATCGACAGAAGTCCCTAGCAATACGTTCAGGTTCGGCGTACCGTCCGGATTGCCAGGCCGTTCTCACACGACCCCCTCGACCGGGGAACGGCGTTCGGCTGAGTGCCGGCGTGACGGAGTCTCCTCCTCCGCCGGCACCGCCGTTTATCCGTGTCGACGTCCTCCATTCCAGGCACTTGATTCTTTCAACTGGAGCCGAAAAAATGACCACCGATGAAGACAGCCGACTTCTCCTGCGGGCAGTGCTGCTGCAACGTATCGGCGACGAAGCGACAGCACGACTGATGGACGCCCTACCGCCGTACAACTGGACCGACCTCGCCACACAGTCGAACCTCCGCACTGAAATCTCGAGCCTCCGTTCCGACATGACTGCCGAATTCACATCTGTTCGCAGCGAACTCAAAGGTCAAATCGCTGAGCTTCGAGTCGAAATGCACTCCATGATGCGAACGCAGCTCATCCAACTGACGACCATCTTCGGAATTCTGAATGCTTCGATGGTCGCGGTCATGCAGCTCACTCGCTGATCACTGCGCGACACCGACGCCGCTCATGCGCTGCCAGAGGTCGACGAGCTTGGGCGATGGTGAGGACCCGCTCCACTCGTCCGCGGCGAGCAGTCGGCAATACGAGTCCCACTCGGCCCGCGCCGCCGACATGTCACCGAGTTCGGCGTGAGTCCGCATACGAATCGCAACCAACTCGTCATGGCCTGGTATCGCAAGGAGTCCCTTGCCAGTCGCCCAGTAGACACCGGCCACGTCACCACATTGCTGGCACATCTCGGCCATCAACAAGGCCGCCCGCACGACGAGTACCGCCGCATCGGTCGCCATCCCCACGTTGTCGGGCCAGACGAACGACGATGTCGCGAATGGGGTTCCGCGGACGAACTCGAGACCGTACCGCAGACGTCCGAGGCCGTTGTCCTCCGGAAATCGCCGGGCCTTTTCGAAGGAATCTCGCAGGATGGCGACATCACTGGTGATGCGCGGGTGCAAGGGAAGATCATCGGTCATCGTGATGCCGACCCATGGCTCACTCGACTCTTCCACCACCGACAGAGAACGACGTGCGTCGGCGGTGATGTTCGAGAACGTTGCATCCTTGATCGGTGCGTTCCACAATGCCGTGCGGGCCAACGACCTCTTGCGCTGCTCGGGATGCAGACTCAGCCAGACGACGAGTTCCTCCGACTTGGCACGCTCGAAATCGACACGACGACCCGACACGTGCACCACTTCGGGTGATCCGAGAACCGATGCGACGAACGACCAGTCGGTCCCCCACGACTCGTCCTGGGTCTCGAGTTCGGAGTTGACGGATTCGACCCTGATCACGGGTTGCGGCTCGCCGAGGAGGCGGCGAATCCGATCGATCTCGTCACCGCCCGCGCCAACCGGGCGAATGTCGATCCCCATCGGCACGAGTCGCCAGCGACCATCGTCGAAGGCCAGACCAATTGATCCCGTGTCGATCTGTCCACGTCTGATCACGAGATCTCCGTCCCGACGGTCGACACCAATGTCTCCGACGGTGAGAGCGAGGGCATCCTCCAAACGACGTGCTGTCCGGACGGAGTCCTCGGCCGTGGACGTCTGGAAGACCCGCCGACCGAAGATTGCGACATCCTCGGCGTTGGAGACGAGCCCGAGACGGGCCGTGAACGGTGAAAGCGACACCCCGTTCACGATCGTCGACCACACGCTCGACTCACCTCGTTCGTCGACGACGAACTCGCCCATCACACCGAGATTGATCCAAATTTGTCCGGCAACCGTCGTTCCGACGTGCATCAAGAACGGCAGAGCGACATCACCATCACTATCGAGATCACTGAGGGTCGTGGTTGAGGGAAGAACCAGTGATCGCGACCCGTGCAGGTTCCAGACCGGTGTGGGTTTGGCCGCGTGGTCGAATTCAGCGATCACGTCTCGATTGGGTGTGACGACGAGATACGACGGTGGCCGTCCATGTTGCACGAGATGACGCAGTCCGAGATCGATACGGGCGACGAGTAACGCGTCCGCGTCGTCGACAATCTCTCTCATGACTGGCTCATCGGACGCGGTCTCGGTCTGCAGCAGCCGACGACGTCGCGCGTGAGCTCGCCAGTAGAGACCGGCTCCGACGAGGGCCGAGCCCGCTCCGAAGACGACGAGGCCATCCGAAACGGGTGATTCGTCGGTCACGAACGGCGTCACGGTCCACTGACACTCGGCATCGGCGGCTGACACGATTCGTTGATCCGACGCCACCACCATGGTCGGCGCCGCCACGCCGAGGACGAACATTGCGAGTCGTGCACCCGGAGCGAAACGAGTTCGGCGACGTCGGGCGAGACCAAACGCGAACGATCCGGCTACCCAGATCAGACATCCCCACAGCGCCCAACCACACCAGCGCCATGCGAGATCGGACGTGATGTCACCGGCTAAGAGGCGACGGCCCGACGACGACAGAGCCGGACCGGTCCGTCGCCACGCACCGATGTCTGGGAGTCCGAACAGTCGGGCCAGAACGAGAGCCGCGATCGTCAGGATCGCAATGACGAGGGACCCGCGAAGAAGACGCTTCATCCCGCCACCACCGTCGCGGTCCGCGACGCCGACGTCGTCTGAAGACCAATACCCAGCAGCTGGAGGATCACCGTTGGTTGCTGCCGGCGAACGGTGACTGTGATGGAACGGCCGTTGACGACGACGTCGCCTTCGACCCCGTGCTCCGCAAGATACGAGCGTGCCGAGCGACGAGCGCGAATCGGATCGATCACCCGAAGACCCGCCCTGATCAACGTGACCTCCTGAGCCCCGAGACGGGCCGCGTTCTCGGCGTGATCGGCCACCTCGATGTGGGCCGCCACGATGCGACCCGCATCGATGGCAAGCCCACTGGCTGCAGCCAACGTGAGAGCCAGGCACACGACGAATCCCGAAACGACTCCTCGATCTCTCATCTCAGTCACCTCCCCGATAGACGTCGATCACTTCGGTGGACGACGCGCGCAATTCAGGCGTGGCAACCGCGAGCAGTCCGAGGTCGCTGTCGTCGGGACGACACGCCACCGATACGGTCACCGTCCGTCGACTGGAATCGAGCGACGTCTCGATCCTCGGCGAGGAGCAAGTGATCCGCCTTTCACTCAGATCGGCTAGCACCGTCATCCGCGCCACCGACTGCATACGCGACCGAGAAACCATGGATGCGGCACGAGCACCCTGATCGGCCGCATGGCGAACGTCGGTCATGGTCTCGGTCGATCGACCTCCGAACACCGCGAAGACCGTGAACAGAACGAGGATTGGTGTCAGCAACACCATCTCGACGGACACACTTCCGCGATCGATACACGAATGGCCGCGCCTCGTGATCATCGAAACGCCTCCGGGACCACTCTCTCGAGCGGCTCGACCGCCGTCCGTGTGACACTCGAGTGGAGGAACGGAACGATGTCGGGAACATCGACTTCCACCGTCACCCACACCTCTCCGCCGACAACGACCACCTGCGGTGATCCGATGAGGTGACTGTTCACATCGGCGACGAACGCCTGAGCGGCCTCCCGTGCTCGGGCCGGAGAGCCTCCGGCCGATGGAGGTGCCGCGCCAGCCACCGCACCTTTGGATGCGGCGGCCTCGGCGACATGGGACGAGTAGAAGTACATCACGGTGTGCAGCGACACGAGGACGAGGAGGACGAGGAGAGGAACCAGGATCACCAACTCGACAGTCGATGATCCCCGGTCCCGCTCCGGTGCGGTGGTCATTCGATCTCTCAGCCCAGATCGAGATCGTTGGCCTTGCTGGTGACCTTGCTGGTGATGATCACACCGACCGAGATCGCCAAGGCGATCAGTGCGGCAGCGAGCACCACGGTGGTCGCGCTCACCTCACCGCGGTCCCGGTCGACCTCACGGGAAGCCGCGAGTCGAATGGTGTAGTAGTCCCACATCTGTCGGAACTGATTCATGTTGTTCTGCCTTTCTGGTTGATTGCTGTTGTGTTGTGCTCGACGGTTCATCAGAACCCTCGACTGATGAGGTGCATCGCCGGATACCCGAGCAGCACCAGGAACGAAATGAACATGAGGACCATCGGAAGGCCCATCCGTTCGGTCGACGAATTCGCCGCGGCTTCGATCTCGGCCATCTGTCCGGCCCGCAACGACTCGGCTTTGGCGACGAGCGAAGCGGTCATCCGCGCTCCCTGCTCGCCACCCAACTTCACGTTGGCCGCCAGTTCGGGAAGCTCACGCAACCCGATTCGGCGACCTTCCTCGGCCATCACATCCCACGGCGAACGTCGGGTCGACCGAGCCGCGACGAGGATTCGATTCATCAGGTCGAACATCGGGCCGTTGCCGACGCGTGACGCCGCGGTGAGAGCGGTCTCGATGCCCGCACCACCCGCGAGCATGATGGCCACCACATCGAGATAGCCCGACAGTGAACTCCGCATCGCTCGGCGCATTCGATCGGCCTGCTGCCTCATGTTGTGTGCCGCCAAGCCCAGCCCGAGAGCGGCACAGCCCAACGATGCGATCAGGAGCACGGCCGCAGGCAGACGAACTCCGCCCAATCGCATGACGATTCCGCAAGCGACTGGAATGGCCATGGAGGCCACGGCACACACGAGTCTGTCGAAGGCGTGGCGTTCGAGCGATGTCTCGGTCACTTCCAGATCGCACGCCGTCGGAGCGAAGACGCGGAGTGATGCGCGGGACATCCGCGACACGATCCCGGTAGGGGTCGTCGACTCGGCTCCCGAGTAGCGGTCGAGTACGTCTTGCAACCCCGGTCGGCGGAAGCCCCGCACCATGAGGACTGCTCCACTACCAGCCGCCACGCCGCTGACGATCTCGATCATGATGCTGCGACCTCCGAACGCACGAACCGCGGAGCGACGTCGATGCGCGTCAAACGCTGCATCGCGACCAAGGACGTCACGAACATCGCGGCGACTCCCACCAGAACGACGGCTCCGATCGGCGAGGCATATGGGCGCAGGTAGGTGCGGTTGAAGGTGAACAAGGCGACCATGAAGAGCGTGATGACGACTGAGATGATCCGTACCGCACTTCGCGTGCGGGCCCGCGAGACCCAGATGCGCCTCTGCATCGCGACGTCGTCGCGGCAACTCGACGCCAACTGAGCGAGCAGGGATCCGACGTCGCGAACCTGGTACTCGGAGGCCACGATCAAAGCCGCCACCACGAAATCACAACTCGGATGGTCGACCTCGTCAGCGAACTGCCGGGCCGCTTCGGAGAACGGCGTGAAGGACACCCGGTGAGCGAATCGACCGACCGAGGCCCGAATCGCATCAGGTGCGGTTTCACTGGTGACGGCGAGTGCTTGTTCGAGTCCGCGGGCACCCGCCATGGTGTCGCGCATCTGCTCGATCCAGGCCGCCAAGGCCTCGGACAATTCCACGTCGTTCCGTTTCGAGGCCGAGCGACGCGAGGTGGTCACTCTCCTTCCGGGACGTAGCCCGCGCAATCCAGCGAGAACGGACAGAGCCCCCAGGCCCACACCGGAACCAGCAACGAAGACGACCGCGGAATTCACGACCAGACCGCCACACCGCAGTCGAAACCCTGACGTTCGAGTCGTTCGCGCAACTCTCCCGACATGGGGAAGGCCGGCGCCGCAGGACCGTCGTCGACCGAGCGGAAGATCTCGTTCGACACGATGCGAGGTCCGTCCGCATCGACGACTTCACGGATACTCGTCAGACGTCTCCGTCCGTCGATCACCTCGACGTGTACGACGATGTGCAGAGCATTGGCGATGACGAGATTCACGATGTCGATCGGCAGACCCGTGTTGGCCATCGAGACGTATGCCGCGAGTTTGGGGAACACGCCCCGCGTGGAGTCGGCATGCAGGGTGCACATCGATCCGTTGTTGCCCTGTCCCATCGCCAAGAGCATGGGGAAAGCCTCAGCGCCGCGGACTTCGCCGACGACCACCCGATCGGGATCCATGCGCAGCGCCATACGCGTCAGGTCGGCGAGCGAGACCTCACCGTGTCCCTCGATGTTGGCGGGCCTCGACTGCAGAACGTCGTGGTCGGGGTGGCGATCAGCGAAGCGATCCAAGCCGAGTTCGTAGGCGTCTTCGATGGTGACGATGCGCTCGTCGGATGGAACTTCGTTCATCAGGGCTCGCAGCAGCGTGGTCTTCCCGGACCCCGTGCCTCCGGCGATCACGATGTTGCGGCGAGCGCGCACGGCCGCGGAGAAGAAGTCAGCCAATTCCGGTGTCAACAGACCGTTCGACTGGAGTTGGGACAACGATGACAACTGGAACTGGTGCTTGCGGATGACGAGAGATGGCATCGTGGCCACGTCCATGATGGCGAAGAGTCGACTACCGTCCTCGAGGCAAAGATTGCACTCGACCGTCGAGGCGTCGAAACGACGCTCACCTCGCGATGAACGCGACGCAGCGTTACGGACGAGTTCGACGAGCTCATCGGGTGTTGCCACGACGGGATCGATGTCCACGCGTGTTCCGTCGACCCTCTTCACCCAGGCCCGACTGTTCCCTCGAACGTGAATGTCGGTGATTTCCGGGTCGTCGAGCAGCCGCTGGAGCGGCCCGAGGCCGAGCAGATGATCGAGAACCTCCCGGGTCAAACGATTCTCGTCGGCTACTGACAACAACGGCTTGCCGCCCAGAAGACGACGTGACGCCTCACTGTCGAAGAAGCGTGCCACCACAGCCCGGATCGCCTCTTCCGGGGAGTCGGTTCGGCCCTCCGCATCGGGATCACGGCGCAACTCGACCAGGCGATCACCGGCGACTCGGCGCAACTCGGTTCTCAGTTCTTCGTCGACATTGCTCATCACACGGCCTCCGCGAGGAGTCGGGTGGCGCTTTCGGCGAGGCCAGCGATCGCCTGACGAAGCTTGGTGCTGCTCTTCGAATTGTCCGGCAGAAGCGTGGCGAGCAATGGCCACTCGATCGCCCGGTCGACCTCGGATGATGCGTACCGACCACCAGCGGTCAGGATCGACCACTCACCCAAGCTGCGTAGGTGAGTGGATCGATGAACGATCGACACGATGTCTTCGAGATCGGTCCGGCTCACGAGCACCCTCCGATCAGCGGCGGCGGCCAAGGCGTTCGCCGGTGAGTCGGGACGAATTCGTCCGATGTCGACGATCACGTCGGTCGCGATCCGACGTTGCAGTTCGAGGACGCGGTTCGCCAGGACTGGCAGAGCCGCCATCACTGGTTCGGCGGCGGGTGGAGCGACGACGACACCGACCTGCGGCGTGTGCGAGCGCACGATGCTCGAGAGATCGAGCTCTCCGTCGGACGCCCCGCGCAGAGCGGCCGTCATCTCCACCAAGCCCGGGCGCACGTCCCAGTCGTGTCGTGCAGCCAAACGACCGCCATCCGGATCGGCCTCGATGACCGTGACGGCCCGCGGCCACAGCGATGCAATGTGGAGGCTCACCTCTCCGAGATCCATGAGCCCGCCGGTTGTCGCAACGACGACAAGGGCCATGTCACTCACCGACCTTCACGAGGTGAATCTCGTCGTGTCCGATCAACAACGGGGCGGAATCGAGCGGCACCCGCAGGGAGACAGCGCGCTCGTCCATCAACTCGTTTGGATCGGACACCGACCACACCGACGCAACGACGGGCAGAGTTGCGGTCGTGTCGAGACCATCGACCGAGCGATCGATCACGACGATCGAGACCACATCCCCGGGCCGGATGTCCGCCGATGCCTGTTGAAGACCCACCACGATTCCGACCAGAGCATCGGTCGGACCAAGGGGGTCGATCTCGACGACGTCCCCAGCCGACAACGGAGTGCCGGAACGTAGGTCTGCGGACACCCGCATCCCGACGATCTGCGAAGCAGCCGTGTCGGGCAGGAGAGCCAGGGACTCGGACGTCGACACCTCGACCGCACGAATGTCGTCGGCGGTGACCATGGAGCCGGCCGCGATGTCACGAGCCGTGACGAGGATTCGACGACCGCTGTCGGCGTCGCGACCGAGCGCAGTGAACACCGCGATCGACGCGACCATCACAGTCAGCCCGATCGCCACTTCGGGCAGTCGAACTCCTCGTCGGCGAATCGGATCGGTGACGACACGTCCGATCGACCCGACCTTCTTGGCCGCCGTTGCCGTGGTGATGCTGTTTGCCATGTCGACCCCTCCGAAGCGATCGCAGTGATGTATCGACCACGGTGCTCGGAGGCGACTTGACGTTCGATAGGCCGTTCGACCCACCGGTAGCCTGACCGCGTGTCCATCGACTCGCGCAC
>CAYNKE010000062.1:0-11070 GCA_964397715.1 uncultured Bifidobacterium sp.
TGGCGCGCACGATGTCGCGGATGCGCCGGGCCGACCGGTCGCTGTCGATCGGGAGCAGCGCCGCCCAGCCCCGTTCGACGTTCGAGAGATCGATGCCGCTGTTGGCGCAGATGAATCCGTGCGTCGTCTCGGTGATGATGAGGTCACCGCGACGACGGACGACGCGCACTCCCTCTTGCTCGACGAGCACTTTGTGCGAGAGCGGATCGTCGGGGTCGATCTCGACCATGCGTCCTTCGGCCTTCGACACGATCTTCTGGGTCACGACCAGAACGTCGCCGTCGGCGAGAGGACCATTCGGCTCGGCGCGACAGGCGTCGACGATCACCTCGCCGAGTTGATCGCCCGGCTTGATCTCGCCGATGCCGGTGACACCCCACGCGGTCAGTCGGAGCTGGGCCGGGTCGCTCATCCCACCCATCATGCCACCGCACCGATCGTCGTGAGGGCGAGATCGCGGGCCACGTCGATCGACGACATGATCGTGTCGGCCACGATGCAACGCACACCCTCAGCCTCCACTCGAGCGACGGAATCGGCATCGCGCTCGTCGATGATGAGAGTCGAGCAGATCGGCGCGTAGAGCCGGGCCACGCCGACCACCGATGCTTCGTGACCGAGTTCGACCAGCATGCGGTCGGCGGGTCCCTTGAGAGCGGCACCGGCGACGATCGGGGAGATGGCCACCACGGAAGAACGGCGGCGAGCGAGCGCGTCGTTCACGCCGCGGAGCGCGCGGATGGGTCCGATGGAGACGATCGGATTGGACGGCGCGATGACCGTGACCTCACTCGACGCGACGAGATCGAGGAAGCGCGGACTCGCCGTCTCGGCACCGTCGAAGTGCACGGCCCGCACGGGGACCCCGTGTCGTCGTTGCACGAAGTACTCCTGGAACGACACGCGCCGTTCGGTTCCGTCGGTGTCGGTGATGTCGACGAGGGTCGCCACGGGTTCGTCGCACATCGGCACGATCGACATCGACAATCCCCACGCCCGTCGGATCTCGTCGGTGATCGTCGTCAGCGACGCCCCTTCGCGGCGACGGGCGGTGCGATACAGATGGGTCGCGAGGTCGCGATCGCCGAGATTGAACCAGGTGTTGGCGGCAGCGGACTCCCGGGGTCGAACCTCGGCGTAGCGGGCGACCGATTCCATGACGCGCCACGTCTCGTCACCGAGTCCCCATCCGCGTTCGGCGTCGATCGCGCCCGACACCGTGTAGGTGACGGTGTCGAGATCGGGAGACACCCATAGGCCGTTGATCCAGCCGTCGTCACCGGTGTTGACGACGGCCGTGATCTCCCGCGGATCGACCGCGACAGCCAAGCCGCGCAGGAATCGGGCCGCGCCAACGCCGCCGGCGATCACGGTGTACTTGGGAGTCACGAGACCATTCTCACGAGCGGCCGGCCGCGTCGACGACTCGGCGGTAGAGGGCAACCATCGCCGAAGCGGTTCGAGCCCACGTGAACTGCCCGAGTCGATGTTGCCCCGCCGCGACGAGACGGCTTCGCTCACCGTCGTCCAGGACCACGGAACGCAGGCTCTCGGCGAGAGCGTCGACGTCGAGTGCATCGACGAGTCGCGCCGCGTCGCCGGCGACTTCGGGGATCGATCCGGCCGTACTGGCGACCACCGGGACACCGGCGGCGAATGCTTCGAGGATCGGGAAGCCGAAACCTTCGTCGAGCGACGGATAGGCGAGAGCCGTGGCGTGATGGAGAAGCCACGAAGCATCGGCGTCGTCGACGCGCCCGGTGAGAAGTACCGATGGACGTCGCTCGCGGGACAGGCTGGCGATCGCGGTGTCGACGGCCGACCGATCGTTGCCGTCGCCGCCGGCGATCACGAGCGTGATGTCGTCGAGACGAGCTCGCTCGAATGCGGCGATCAGGCGCGGCAGGTTCTTGCGAACTTCGATGGTGCCGAGCGCCACGACGAAGGGCCGACCGCCGACGAGAGCGCTGATCTTCGCACTCGGATCGGATGGGGGAGGTGCGAGCGGGGTCGAACCGAGGTGGACGATTTCGACGTCGGCTCGCGGAAAGTGAGCGCGCAATCGTTCGGCGGTGGCCCGCGACGACGCGTGCACGACCGCACCCGATGCGATGCTCCGTCGAAGCACCCGCATCGCGAGGCGGACGTCAGAATGGACGAGTTCGGGGTGATCGAGCGCCCAGCAGTCGTAGACGCTGACCACACGGGGCAACGATGTCGGCGGAACCACGTAGTTGGTTCCGTGGATCAGGTTGGCGCCGCGCACGAATCGATCGACACGTGGGTGGTCGAGAGTCGCCCACGAACGCAGGGCGACTGATGCCGGCAGCGCGAGTCGTCGAGTGCCGTCGCGCAATTGGGCCCGAAAACTGACCACATAAGGCAGTACCGCGACATCGTGCCGAGGTAGTTCGGCGACGAGTCCGGCGGTGGCCCGCGCGATCCCGGTGGCCGGACCGTGCAGCGGCCCGGTGTCGCAGGCGACGGTCAGCACGTGGCGAGTGTACGGCCCCGAGCCCGACTCGGTCCGTGGCGCCGAGCCCGTGTGCCCGAGCCCGCGGAGGCGAATCCCTAGACTGAGAGGACGCTCAGTTCGTGGGCGCCCAAGGAGTCCCATGCGTCGCGCCCTCATCACCGGAGTCACTGGCCAGGACGGTCAGCACCTGGCTCAGTTCCTGCACGACAAGGGCTACCAAGTCTTCGGCATCGTGAAGGGGCAGAACAACCCGAAACTCGAGATGATGCGCGACGAGTTCCCCTTCGTCGAGATCGTCCCCGGCGATCTCGCCGATCTCCCCTCGCTCGTGAAGGCTCTCGAAGTCGCGCAACCGCACGAGGTCTACAACCTGGCGGCGATCTCGTTCGTGGCGCTGTCGTGGAACCAGGCCGAACTCACGTCGAATCTCACCGGCACCGGTGTTCTGCGCATGCTCGAAGCGGTGCGCATGGTGGGTGGTGCGCAGAACAACACGATCCGCTTCTACCAAGCCTCGTCCTCCGAGATGTTCGGAAAGGTTCGCGAGATTCCGCAGTCGGAGAAGACGCCGTTCCACCCCCGGTCGCCGTACGGCTGTGCGAAAGTGTTCGGCCATCACATCACGGTCAACTATCGCGAGAGCTACGGTCTCTACGCTTGTTCCGGGATCCTCTTCAATCACGAGGGCCCGCGCCGAGGTGTCGAGTTCGTGACGCGCAAGGTCACCAATGCCGCGGCGCGCATCAAGCTCGGACTTCAGGACGAGCTCGTCATGGGCAACCTCGACGCCAAGCGCGACTGGGGCTACGCCGGTGACTACGTGAAGGCCATGTGGCTCATGCTCCAACAGGACGAGCCCGACGACTACGTCATCGCCACCGGTGAAACGCACACGATCGAAGAACTCGTCGAGCGCGCCTTCGCCGAAGTCGGACTTCCCGACTGGAAGAAGTACGTGCGCCAGGATCCGAAGTTCTTCCGCCCGGCCGAAGTCGACCTCCTCATCGGCGACGCGTCCAAGGCCCGTGAGAAGTTGGGCTGGACGCCCGAAGTGTCGTTCCCCGAACTCGTGAAGATGATGGTCGCCCACGACCTCAAGCGCGAAGCGACCCGCGCGGGTCTGCCGATCCCTTCCTGACTCGTCGAGAATTGGCCGGTCGCCGACTGGTCGGCGTCAGCCGTCGATCGGATTGCCGATGATCGCCTCGAGCGCCGAGTCGCGATCGGGTCGCGCACCTTCGTCGAGCAGTGTCCGCAGCGACCAGACGAAGTAGACGAGTGCCGCGACCGAACTCGCGACGAGACCGATCTCGACCCGCAGATACAAGTCGTCGGCCGAGAGCCACGCGCACAGCAGGAACACGACCATCGAGGTCAACCAGCCCACGCCCACCCGGGCGTGACCGTGTAGTGCGATCACGGCCTGCGCCGTGGCGAGCGCGACCATGTAGACCGCACTGCCGAGAGCGAGAAGTGTGAGGGTTCGTCGATCGAGGCCGCCGTCGTACACGAAGTCGAGAACCCACGGTCCGAGAGCGAAGGACGCAACCGTGCCGAAGGCGCCGACCGCGATCACGACCTGCATGAGCCGCCGGAAGCCGGCGCGGAACTCGTCGAGATCGTTCTGCGCCGCGAGCCGGGCGAGCCGGGGGAGCAGGGCCGCCTGCACCGCCTGGAACAAGAAGAGCGGGATGCGGGCGAGCAGAACTCCGTTTCCGAAGCGCGTGACCTTCTCGGCCTCGCTGCTCGATGCGAGCACGTCGATCGCGATCGGTCCGGCGTTCACGAGACCCGCACCCATGACCGAGCCCATCAGGAGCCAGCCGAGATTCGGCGTGACCTCGCTCCACGGCGCTTCTGGACCCGGGGTCGTGACGAGTTGGCGTCGCGCCCACACGACGAGAACACCCGACAGCGGTGAGAGGGCGACCAGGAGCGCGTAAGCCCCGACGTTGGTGACGTCGAGCTGCCAGAGGACCACGCACCCGACCACGCGCACCAGTCCGTCGGCACCCATCACGATCCCGTAGGCGGCGAAGCGACCCTCACCCGAACAGATTCCGCGAGCCAAGTGAGTGGGGGCGTACGACATGAAGGCGATGACGAGAGCCGCGGTGACGAGTCCGTATCCCTCGAAGAACTCGCGGGTTGCGATCGAACTGAGCCCGGCGATGATCGCGATGACGACGGCGGCCATCGCGAGACCCAATGGGACGACGCGCTTGACAATGGGTCGACCCCCGAGACCGAGCGCGCGACGATGAGCGAGGGCGCGGCCCATCTCTTGTTCGAGTGGCAGGAAGAATCCAGGTGCCAAGACGAACGTGGCGAACCACAGTGCGACGATCGGCTTGAAGTCGTCCCTGCCGAGCGCTTCTTGGCCGACCTTGAAGAACGCGTAACTCGAGAGCCCGGCGATCAGGAGTCCGACGCCGACGGCGAGAGTGCCTTCAGGAAGTGGTGCGCGAGATTCGTTGTCAGTCGACGTCAAGGCTGATCACGCTACCGATCGACCTCACGCCGAGAAGCCCAACGACTAACCTTCGCCCATCGTGGAGTCGCGGTCGAACCCCTCTGGCGCCCCCGGTGTCGTCGCCGCCGTCGTCGTCCACCCGCCTCAACCTCACCTGGCCGAAGTCGTGTCGGCCCTTGCCGCGCAGGACTATCCGAACCTGCAAGTTCTGGTTCTCGTCGCGGCCACCCCGGGGCCCGCCGTCGACGAGGTGTCCGCGATCGTGCACGAGTATCTCCCCACCGCTCACGTGCGGGCCGCCGGCGCCGATCTCGGTTTCGGGCCGACCGCCAATCAGGTCCTCGATCTCGTGGAGGGCGACAGCGGTTTCTTCCTTCTCCTCCACGATGACGCGGCTCTGTCGCCCGATGCCGTGAGTCGGCTCGTGGAGGAGACTTTCCGATCCAACGCGGCGATCGTCGGGCCCAAGCTCGTCGACTGGAACGACACGCGGATCCTCCAATCGGTCGGGTTCGACGTCGATCGATTCGGTGAACTCGACGACGGACTCGAACCCCGCGAACTCGACCAGGAGCAACACGACGGAGTTCGTGACGTGTTCGCGCTCTCGTCGGCCTGTCTCCTGGTGCGAGCCGACGTGTTCCGACGACTGCGAGGGTTCGAGTCGACGATCCAGTTCCACGGCGAGGCGCTCGATCTGTGCTGGCGCGTCCACCTCCTCGGCGGCCGGGTCGTCGTTGTTCCGTCGGCGGTCGTCCGCCACCGTTCGAGTTTCGACGAACGGCGTCCCGATCTCGTCGACGAGTACGAGACCGAGCGTCAGCGCGTCATGACCGTGGCGTCGCTCACCGGCCGTTCGCTGACCCTCGTGCCCGCCCTCGTTCTCGTCAACGTGGTCGCTGCTCTGGTTGCCGCGCTGCGAGGTCGCGGATCGACGGCCCTCGCGCGCTTCGCCTCGCTCGGGTCGCTCGTCACCCGAGCGACGTCGATTCGCCGCCGACGTCGGCGCATCGCCGAGTTGACTCTCGTACCGCCCGCCGAAGTCGCGGCGATGCAGTCGGCGGGCAGTGTTCGGTTCGCGCGCTTCTCGCGACGTCGTGCTCTCGCGCGTCGGACACGGCGTCGAGAGGCCGGTGAGCCGCGAGCACCGATCACCATCGTGTCGTGGTCGGTGCTCCTCGTGCTCCTACTTGTCGGTTCGCGGCAACTGTGGTCGTCCGGTGTTCGGCCCGTTGGCGAATTGCTTCCGTTCCCCGCGTCACCGGTCGATACGTTGCGGTCGTACGCGAGTGGTTGGTGGGACCGCGGACTCGGTGGGACCACGGCGCAACCCAACGCCTTGTTCGGCGTCGGCCTCGTCGGACTCATCGCGTTCGCCCAGATGGCGTGGCTCCACACCACGGCAGTGGTGGGCGCCGTTCTCATCGGATGGATCGGCGCGTACCGCCTCGTGTCGATCAACGCCGATCCGCGAGCGCGAGCCGCCGGGTTGGTGGTCTACGCCGCGATTCCACTGCCGTATGCCGCGGTCGCTTCGGGCCGTACCGCCGTGCTCGTCGCCTATGCCGCGGTGCCCTGGGCGCTGCATTTCGGAAGGCGATTGTCGGGACTCGGAGCCTCGATCGTCGGCGACCCGGTGCTGCGGCGCAACGATGTCGTCGAACATCCGAGCAGTCGACTGCGCGTGTCCCTGATCGCTCGTTTGACGATTCTCGTCGCCCTCTGCTTCGCCGTGGCGCCGTCGGCCGCTCTCGTCGTTCTGGTGGCTCTGGCCGTCATGGCGCTCGGCGGCGTTCTCGGTGGCGGTTCGCTGCGCTCGTCGGCCCTGATCGGAACGTCCGTCGTAGTGAGTGGGGTCGGGGGTTTTCTTCTCAACGTGCCGTGGTCGCTCGGCTATTTCGGATCCGACGGCTGGTCGCGCATCGTCGGCCTGACGGGCCGCGGGTCGGTCGGACTCGACGTCGGCGAGTTGCTGCGTTTCGGTATCGGTCCGTCGGCCTTGGGCGGACTCGTGATCGGCACGTACGTTCCCCTCGTCGTGGTCGCATTCGTGGCCCGTCGTTGGCGCTACGTCTGGGCCATTCGTGCCGGGCTGCTCGCGGCGGTGTTCTTGGTGCTCGCCGCCCTCGCGAGTACGTCCTCCGGACCGATCGATCTACCCGAGGCCGGGGTTCTTCTGGTTCCGGTGGCCGTGGCCCTGGCGGTCGGCGCGTCACTTCTCGTCACGTCGTTCGCCGTCGACGTTCGTGGTGGCCGCTTCGGACTTCGTCAGCCGATCGCGCTCGTCGGACTGGCCGCGATCGGCTCGGCGGGATTGCCCCTCGTCGCGGTCGCCGTCGACGGTTCGTGGGACCAGCCGTCCACGGCGATCACCGAGCAATTGGGTGAACTGCTCGCTGATCCTTCAACGGGAGGCGACTATCGAGTTCTCGTGATCGGTGATCCCGATCTCGTTCCGGGTTCCGAGACTCGCTACTCCGACGACATCGCCTACTCGATCATCAACAACCGAGCCTTCGACATCTCGTCCACCTGGCAGGCGCCGTCGTCGGTCGAGCGCAGGAGCATGGACTCGATTCTCGACGCGTTGTCCAACCGCACCACGACGCGCGTCGGACGACTCTTGGCGCCTTTCGGAGTTCGCTACGTGGTCGTCCCGACCATCGACCGCGTTCGATCGACGGCCGACGCGCCTATTCCACTCGCCGACGGGTTGGTGTCGTCGTTCGCCGAGCAACTCGACTTCAGATCGCTCTACAGTCCGGCGAGTCTGATCGTGTTCGAGAACACGCAGTGGATACCCGTCCACTCCGTTCTGTCCGCAGCGGCGGCCGCCAACAGCACCGAAGGCGGCGCGGGGGCCCTCGTGCGCTCCGACGTCGGTGGCGCACAGCCGGTCCTCGCCGGAACCTCGGCCTGGCGAAGTCCGTCGCAAGAGATCGGAGGCGGCATCGTCCACCTCGGTGTTCCCTTCGACGGGCGCTGGACGCTTCGTGAGGACGGGAAGACGGTGCGCGGTACCGGCTCGTTCGGGAGCGTGATGGCCTTCGATGCGTCCCGCGGAGGAGCCGTGTCGCTCGACTACTCCACGCCCTTCAGCCGCTACGTCTGGATTTTGGTGCAGATCGCACTGTGGCTCGTGGTTGCGGCCGGATTGTTCGAACCGCTGCGCCGTCGACGCGGACGAGCCGAAGAAGTCGGACCGCCGGTGATCCAGTTGTCGAACGACGAGGTGCCGACGTGAGGAAGCGCGTGCTGTCTCTGGCGGTTCTCGTGGCGGCGATCATCGTGCTCGTCGGCATCTCGGCTCGCGACGGCGTCTCCGTACCGTCGCCGTTCGCGGTCTCGGCCCGACCCGGTACTCCGCGTCTGGCGAATGGCGACGACGTCGTCTCGGTCACCTGGTTCTGCGGCGGAACGGCGGCACTCGGGACGGCGGAGAACGGTGAATACGGCGGAGAAGTCGTCGCGACCAATCCGAGTGAAGTCGCGGCCGAGGGAACCGTCACGATTCTGACGATCGACCGCGACCCGGTGGTGGTTCCCTTCTCCGTCGAGCCGCGCTCGCAGTCGGTGGTCGACCTCGACGCGACGGTGACCGCGAGTTACGTGAGTGCGGTTGTCGAAGTCGATCGGGCCGACGTGTCCGTCGAACAGCGATCGCTCCATCCGGCAGGTGACGTCGTTTCGCCGTGTGCCAACACCACGTCGTCCGAGTGGTACGTCGCCGACGGTTTCACGGCCTCGGATTCCGACTTCCGACTCCTGGTTTCCAACCCGTATCTCTCGCCGGCGATCGTCGACATCACGATCTCGACGGCGCAGGGTCCGCGATCACCGAGCGAGCTCCAGGGTTACGTGGTGCCGGCCCGTTCGCTTCGGGTGATCAATCTCGAGGAAGCCGGGTTCCGCGACGAGCCGGTGGTGGCCGCGAGCGTCATCGCCACCAGCGGACGCGTGGTCGTGGCCAAGGATCAGCACTTCCTCGGAAGCGGTCGACTCGGCCACGTGACGTCACTCGGTTCGCCCGCACTCGGCGACGAGTGGTGGTTCGCCGATGGCGAGAAGGGGCAAGGAATCATCGAGCGACTCGTCATCTTCAATCCGACCGACTCCGATGTCGAGGCCGATGTGATCGTCCTCGGGCTCGACGAGGCGGCCGGCGTGATCGAGCCGACCACGCTCACGATTCCGTCGCGAGAGGTCGTCGTCTTCGACACTTCGGCGATTGCCGGTCTTCCTGACGGCCGCCATGGCCTGCTCGTGTCGACGCTGTCCGAACCGGCACTGGTCGTCGAGCGGGTTCTGACTCGGCCCACCGGCGACTCGGTGTCCACGTCGGTGCTCCTCGGTGCCGAAGGACAGGCGTTGTCGACGCGCTGGCTCGCCTCGATCACACCGACCGTTGCGCTCGACGGTGCGTTGATCGTCTTGAACGTTTCACCGAACGAATCGCGCGTGAACGTGCTGTCGGTCGGCCCGGGAGGGGAGGAGCCGATCCCGGCGCTGTCCGATCTGGTGATACCAGCCAATGGCCTGCTCTCGGTCGACCTCACCGACGCGGTGAGTCTTGGTCGTCCCATCGTCGTCACGTCCGATCAGCCGATCCTCGTCGAGCGTCGACTCGAGCGCAATCAGCGAGGATCGGGGACCTCGGCGGCGTTGGCCCTCCCGGAGCCGTCGTGACGAATCTCCTCATCGCTCTCGGCATCGTCGTCGTCGTGGGCTCGGCCGCCTTCGTCCTGCGACGCGGTCGCGACGTCGACGTGCCCACTCAGAAGGAATGGACCGTTCCGAGCCAACTCGATCCTGGCGATCTCGGCCCGGGCGATCAGCCGTGGTCGATCGCGGTGTTCACGTCGGCGTCGTGTCACGTGTGCGCTGACGTCGTGAACAAAGCGCGGGTCTTGGCCAGCCGTCAGGTGCGCATCGTCGAGTTCGAGTATTCGGCGCACCGACCGCTCCACGACAAGTACCGCATCGATGCCGTTCCGACCCTCGTGGTGGTCGACTCGGCGGGAGTGGTCGTCAAGCACGTTCTCGGTCCCGTGAGTGCAACCGATCTGTGGGCGGCCGTGGCCGAGGCCCGCGACCCGGGCTCGGCGGCCGCAACCGACTGCTCTACTCGCTGAGCGACGGAGCCTGCGGAGCCGAGGAGTCGAGCCCGCGTTGAACGAGGCGAGCCACCTCGGCGCCGTCGATGGTTTCGTGTTCGAGAAGTGCTTCGGCCACCAGATCGAGGCCCTTGCGATGCTTGGCGAGAAGTTCCATGGCTCTCGATTCCTGGCTGCGAAGAATGCGGTTGATTTCTTCGTCCAGAACCCGTGCCGTGTCATCGGAGTACTCGCGGCCGCTCGACATCAAGTCCTCGCCGAGGAACACCTGCTGCTGGCCGGCCCAAGCCATCGGCCCGACCTTGTCGCTCATGCCCCACTCGCGGACCATGCGGCGGGCCAGACCGGTGACGACTTCGAGATCGTTGGCGGCACCCGTGGTCTGCTGATCGAACACCAGCTCCTCAGCCGCGCGGCCACCGAGAGCCATGCAGATGCGATCGAGGATGTACTCGCGCGAGTAACTGTGTCGTTCTTCGGGGAGGGTCTGGGTCACGCCGAGGGCCATTCCGCGCGGCAGGATCGTCACCTTGTGCAGCGGGTCGCCGTTCGGAAGCACCGCGGCGAGAACCGCGTGACCACCCTCGTGGTAGGCGGTCGTCCGCTTCTCCTCGACCGAGAGCACGAGTGAGTCGCGACGCGCGCCCATCATGATGCGATCGCGGGCCGACTCGAAGTCGATTCGCTCGATTTGCGACGAGCCGCGGCGAACCGCGAAGAGCGCCGACTCGTTGACGAGGTTGGCGAGATCGGCACCGCTCATTCCGGGGGTGCCCTTGGCCATCACCTCGAGATCGACGTCGGGCCCCATCCGCTTGTCGCGGCTGTGGACCTTCAAGATGGCGAGTCGCTCTTCGAATTCGGGAAGGGGAACGACGATCTGACGATCGAATCGGCCGGGACGAAGCAGCGCCGGATCGAGGATGTCGGGGCGGTTGGTGGCCGCCATGATGACGATTCCTTCGGACGTCTCGAAGCCGTCCATTTCGGCGAGCATCTGGTTGAGT
>CAYNKE010000063.1:0-10793 GCA_964397715.1 uncultured Bifidobacterium sp.
CGACGGGGAGCTCGCTGGATCGGCGGGCTGAGAGGGTGGTCGCCGCCACCGACCCGAGAACCTGATCTGGGTAATTCCAGCGGAGGGAATCGCATGGCACAACGACACACACTCCTGGTGATCGGCGGCGATCGACCGCGTCGTCGAGCCCTCGACGCCATCGGCCCCGTGGACGTCATCATCTGCGCCGACTCGGGCTTCGACCATGCGCTCGCTCTCGATCTCACGCCACACGTCGTGATCGGCGACATGGACTCCATCGCCGACGTCGAGCGTGCGAGGAACTTCGGTTCACGACTGGTCGAGGCGCGACCCGACAAGGACTCGACCGACACCGAACTCGCGCTCGCGCACGCGATGGCCGACGGGGCGACGTCGCTCACGGTGTTGTGGGGTGGAGGCGACCGCTTCGATCACGTGCTCGGCGTGTTGGCGGCCCTGGCCGCGCCCGAACTCGCCCGACTCGATCGGCTCGTCGCCTGGGTCGGCGACGACGTGATGCATGTGGTGCACGCCGGCCAACGGGCCGAGTTCGCGACGAGTCTCGGTCGCGTCGTCAGCCTGATACCTCTCGCCGGATCAGCGCACGGTGTGACGACGACCGGACTTCGTTGGGCTCTCGAAGCCGCGACTCTCCACGGCAGCCGCGCCCGCGGAGTGAGCAACGAGACCACCGATCGGACGGTGAGCGTGACCGTTCGGGAGGGCTGCGTCGCCGTCGTCGTTCCGGGAGCCATCGACGCGACGAGCACCGCGAGGGAGATCTCGTGACTCGAACCACTCGCAACCTGGCGGCAGTCGTCACCATGACACTTCTCGCGATCACCGCCGTCGCGTGTGGAGACGACTCGAACTCGACGTCGCCTCCCGATCGACTCGTTCTCGTCGCCTACGACTCGTTCACGCCTCCCGAGGGTGCCTTCGACGCGTTCACCGCCGCGACCGGCATTGCGGTCGAGGTCGCGATCGGTGGCGATGCCGGCGAACTGATCGCCAAAGCGACTCTCACGTCGGGCAACCCCGAAGGCGACGTCCTGTGGGGGGTCGACAACACCTTGCTCTCTCGCGCCCTCGACGCCGAGGTGTTCGATCCGTACGTGTCGAGCACTCACCCGCTCCTCGATCGACTCGTGGACGCCGGAGCCGGCATCGTGACTCCCGTCGATTACGGCGACGTGTGCGTCAACTACGACGTGGCCGCACTCGAGCAACTCGGCCTCGAGCCTCCGTCGACCTTCGACGATCTCGCCGACCCCGCCTATCGCGGGCTGTTGGTGGTCCCGAGTGCGGCGGCGTCGTCCCCCGGACTGGCGTTCATGCTCGCGACGATCGCCCGATTCGGCGACGGCTGGACCGACTACTGGAGGCGCCTCGTCGACAACGACGTCCTCGTGGTCGAAGGCTGGAGCGACGCCTACTACTCGGCATTCACGCGCTACGGCGGCGACCGCCCACTCGTTCTCAGTTACGCCTCGAGCCCACCAGCCGAAGTCCTCTTCGCCGATCCTCCCTTACCGAGCGGTGCGCCCGCTGTCACCGGTGTCGTCACGTCGACCTGCTTCCGCCAGGTCGAGTTCGCCGGCGTGCTACGAGGAACCGACCACGTTGAGGCCGCGCGTTCGCTCGTCGATTACCTCGTGAGCGACGACTTCCAGTCGCTGCTGCCCGAGAGCCTCTTCGTGTATCCGGCCAACTCCAGAGTCGCTCTGCCCGAGTCCTTCGTGCGCTACGCCCCGACGGTGAAATCTCCGCTCACCATGGACGCGTCCACGATCGCCGCCAACCGCACCGCGTGGCTCGACACGTGGACGTCGATCGCGGTGCCGTGACCACTCGTCTGCGCTGGATCGGCCCGCTCCTGCTCGTCGCGACAGCGGTCGTGATTCCGATCCTCGGTCTCGTGTTCGATTCGCTCCGCGGTTCCGATCTCGGCGCGGTGTGGTCGAGATCCGGAGTGCGCGAGGCGATCTGGTTCTCGGTGTGGCAAGGAGCGATCTCGACCGTCGCCACGGTGATCGTCGGCCTCGCACCGGCGTGGGCTCTCGCGAGATTCGAACTTCCCGGCCGTCGCGTCGCGCTCGCGGTTCTGACGATCCCGTTCGTTCTGCCCACGGTGGTGGTGGGAGCGGCCTTCCTCGCCCTTCTGCCCCACCGTCTCGACCGATCGGTTCTCGCGATCGTGCTAGCCCACGTCTTCTTCAACGTGGCGGTCGTCGTTCGCACCGTCGTACCGGCCTGGTCGGCAATCGACGAGACATTGCTCGACGCCGCACGCACCCTCGGCGCGTCGCCCACCACCATCGCCCGCACGATCGTGTGGCCCCTTCTGCGGCCGGCGTTGGCCGGGGCCACCGGCCTGGTGTTCGTCATGTGCGCAACGTCGTACGGAGTGGTTCGCCTTCTGGGCGGACCCGGACGATCGACCCTCGACGTCGAGATCTATCGACGCGCGGTGTCACTCGGTGACGTCTCGGGTGCCACGGTGCTCGCCGTCGCCCAGACCATCGTGATCGTCGCGCTGTTCGCCGTGTGGTCGCGCGCGCGAAGTTCGCGATCCACCATCGCGACGTCCCGACGCCGTCGATCGCCGCGAACTCTCGCGGTTGCGGTCTGGAGCGTGGTGGTCGCATTCGCGGTAGTGCCAGCAGCGCTGATCACCGCGTCGTTCCGATCGACATCGGGCTGGTCGACCGCCGGCTGGCGGGCGCTCTTCAGCGGTGGAGACGGACTACGGGTGCCCGTCGACGTCGGCGGTGCCGTCACCAACTCGATCACCTTCGCTCTCGTGGCGGCGACGATCTCGGTGCCACTGGGCATCGCCTTGGCCCGCGCCGCCGTCGCATCGTCGTCGCGGATCGCCAACGTGATCGCATCACTTCCGCTCGGTTCGTCGGCCGTCGTCGTCGGTCTCGGGATCGTCGTCACGTACGACACCGGTCCGTTCGACGTGCGCGGCGAATGGTGGCTCGTCCCGGTGGTGCACGCCGCCGTCGCGTTGCCGTTCGTCGTGCGCGCCGCCCTGCCGATGGTCGAGGCGATCCCGCCCGGTCTCTCGCAAGCCGCCGCCACTCTCGGTGCGTCACCGTGGCGACGTTGGCTCGACATCGACCTGCCATTGCTGCGCCCGGCCCTGGCCACGGCGACCGGCTTCTCACTCACGATGTCGATCGGCGAATTCGGCGCGACGAGCCTGTTGACCCGGCGAGACACCTCCACCCTGCCGATCGTCGTCGACACTCTCCTCGGTCGGGCCGGATCGCTACCGCACATGACCGCCTTCGCCGTCGCGTCGGTCATGTTGATCCTGACCGTTCTCGTCATCGGCAGCGTCGATCGGTCGGTGCGCGTATGAGCCTCACCGTCGACTCGATCGTCGTCGAACTTGGTGGGCGTCGGGTTCTCGACGACGTGTCGTTCACCGTCGACACCGCCCGCACCCTCGCGGTCTGCGGGCCATCGGGGTCGGGGAAGACCACGTTGCTCCGCGTGATCGCCGGCCTCATCTCTCCGACGTCGGGAAGCATCCGAATCGACGACGGAGACGTGACCGTGGTTCCCACGCATCGCCGCTCGGTGGGCATGGTGTTCCAGGACAACCAGTTGTTCCCTCACATGACCGTCGCGCGCAACATCGCCTACGGATTACGAATCCTGAAATGGGAAGAGGATCGAATTCGCCGGCGCGTCAACGAGTTGCTCGAGCGAGTGCAGCTCACCGCGCGTGACGATCAGGACGTTGCGACTCTCTCGGGGGGCGAGGCCAAGAGGGTGGCCCTGGCGCGGGCCCTCGCACCGTCGCCGAAGGTGCTGCTTCTCGACGAGCCGTTCACGGGTCTCGATCGGCCCCTTCACGATCAACTCGCTCGTTTGGTTCGCGAACTCCTCCGTGACTCTGGCACGACCGCGATCCTCGTGTCACACGATCCCGCCGACGTCACGGCGATCGCCGATTCGCGCATCGACCTACCGGCGAACCATCGTCCGCTCGGTAGTTTCGGGGCATGACCTCGACGGTGCGCATCGGCTTCCTGGGTGCCGGACACATCGCCGCGTATCACTCGAAGAGTCTGCGCCGCGCCGCTCGCGAACTCGACGTGGAGATCGTCCGGGCCGGAGTGCACGATCCCGATCGATCACGCGCCGAAGCCTTCGCTGCCGTGAGTGGTCACGTCGTGATGGACTCCGAGGACGCCGTGATCGATTCGTGCGATGCCGTCTACGTGTGCACCTGGACGTCCGAGCATCTCCGTCTCGCGTCGCGCGCCGCCGAACGCGGCAAGGCGGTGTTCTGCGAGAAGCCCTTGGCGCCCGATCTCGACTCGGCCCGTGCTCTCACCGACTTTCTCGAGACGAGTGGGGTCGTGCACCAGGTCGGACTCGTCCTGCGCCACTCGCCTGCGTATCTGTGGGCCCGCGATCTCGTGCGCGACCCCCGAGCGGGTCGGGTCATGACGGTCGTCTTCCGCGACGACCAGTTCATTCCGATCCAAGGCCACTACGCGTCCACCTGGCGCGCCGACAAGAACCGCGCCGGTTCGGGCACGCTGATCGAACACAGCATCCACGACATCGACATGCTCCACGCGGTCATCGGACCGATCGCCTCGGTGAGTGCGCGGCGGGCCGACTTCCACGGAATCGACGGCATCGAGGACGTCGTGACTGCGGCGCTCTCCTTCGAGGGGCCGTCGCCCACCGCCACCGGTTCGCTCACGAGCATCTGGCACGACAACTTGTCCCGGCCGAGTCTGCGGCGTGTCGAGATCTTCTGCGAGAAGCGGTACATCGCGATCGAAGGCGACTGGTTCGGCCCCGTCACCTGGACCGACTCCGACGGGTCGACGGGCACGTTGCACGGAGACGAACTCGTCGCGGCGACGACCGCCCTCGTTCCGGATCACCCGAACCCCGACGCCGCGTTCGTGCGCGCCGTCGCCAACGGGGTCGCGGCCCATCCGTCGGCTCGACTCGCGCTGCGCGCGCACGAGGTGGTGGACGCGATGTATCGCTCCGCGGACTCGGGAGGCGACGCCGTTGCCGTCGGGGCCGCCTCGTACTCCATTCGTCGCGCCACGGTCGACGAGGTGCGGCCACTGCGTCTCGACGTCCTGCGGCGTGGAATGGCCAATCAGAGTGTCGTTTTCGACGGTGACGACGACGCCGCAACGATTCACCTCGCGGCGTTCGACCATCGTGACCGCTGCCTGGCGACATCAACGTGGCTCGAACGTGCTCCAGCGCATCAACCGACGGCCTCCGCGTGGCAGTTGCGCGGGATGGCCACGCATCGAACCCTGCAGGGCACGGGCCTCGGCGGACGACTCTTGCGCGCCGGCCTCGATCAGGCGAGGGCCGCTGGCGCTCGGATGGTGTGGGCCAACGCGCGCGATTCGGCCCTCGACTTCTATCGTTCGCACGGATTCGTGACGGTCGGCGACGGATTCATCGAATCGGTCACGCAACTACCCCACCACGTGGTGTCGCTCGAACTGTGAAGGTGATCAGCCGGTGACGGGAACGTCCACGGCGAGCCGGATCGAACTCGACGGGTCGGGCTGCACGAGTATCTCGAGAGTCCAGGTACCGGCCGAGAGAAGTGCAACTCGTCCGATGTAGTGATTCGGGCCCGATTCGGTCACTTGCACCGCGACTGGCGGGAGCGACGGATCGGGATAGGTCATACGCATCGTCACGCTCTCCATCCGCTGCAGAGTTCCACCGCTCGGGGCCAGCGCGACATGAACCTCGTTGGCGCCGACGTTGCCGGGCGTGACCGTGATGTCGGCGATGAGATCGCCCTGAACCAACTGGGTGGTGAAGACGTTCGCGGCCGCGCGCACTTCGGGTGATTCGGCAACGAGAGAGGCGGTGGCCCCGAGAATCACGACCGCCACGACCGCCTCGACCGCGAGAATACGACGCAACCCGCGTCGACGACGTTCGTGGTCGACGTCCGCATCGGCCGGCTGGCCGATCAGCAGACGGGCGACGAACCCGAGGGTGATCGCGGCGATCGCGAGACAGATCTTGACGAGCAGCCAACGACCCCATTCGGTCTCGGAGAGTTGCGCCAATCCGCCACCGAGATGCCAGGCCTGCCACACGCCGGTGGCCGCGGCGAGCGGCACCGCGATGGTCGAGACGCGCGAGAAGGCCGGCACGACCTCGAGGTTCCGTGTCGACACGATGACCGCCAGGCCACCCACCCAGAGCGCGACCGCGGCGAAGTGCGCCGCGTCGATGGCCACGGCGACACCGGCCGGAGACGAAGCGCTGGCGTGACTCGCCGCCGAGAACGACACCACCAACGCGGCACCGACGACGGCCGTGGACGAGCGCCACCACGACGTGCCCAGGCGCCGAAGTCGGTCGTCATCGGGCGCCGGTGCGACCCCGAGCAGAAGGACAACCAGCACGAGAACCAATACGAGACGGGCGATGAGCGACTGACCCAATCGGGTGTCGAGGACGTTCGACCACGAACCCGAGTCGAACGCATCCGACCACGAACCTCCGGCACTGAAGGGACCTTGCAGCAAGAAGTGGGCGAGCGAGCCCGCGACGAGGGCCACCACTCCCGCACCGATCGTCCGCCGGGCCGGCCGAACGTTGCGAGCGACACCGAGGAAGGCGAGACCACCGAGCACGACGACGGCGCCCATGTAGGCGAGAAAGCGTGCGATGTCGAGAGCCAGTCCGATACCTCGCGCCGGAGAACGCCCTGACAAGACGTCACCGACGAGCGCACCGGCATCGACCGACGCACCACCGAGACCGACTTCGAACGTGAACGCCCCCTGAGCCACGTGACCATCGGACGACACCACGCGCCACGCGACGACGTACAGCCCGTCGGCGAGGTCGGGAACGCCGCCGGCAACGACAACCGTCGGGTCGTCGGACGACACTCGCGCGTCGTCGATCGTGACCTTCGACCCGTTCTGATCGACGAGTTCGACCGCGCCGTCCTGGGGGGTGACCGGCTCGCTGAAGTCGAGGAAGATCTCCGACGGACCGGAGTCGAGGACCGCCGACGGTGACGGGTCGGACGAAACGAGAGATGCGTGCGCGCTCGCTGACGACGCTCCGAATCCGAGGCCGACGGAAGCGGCCACCACCGTGGTGGCGACGCCGACGATGGATCGCTTCAACTTCGAGGGCACACGACAGTCTCGCACGTCGGGTCGTCAGCCCATGAGACGAGCGGGTTCGACGCCGTCGACGGCGAGACGTCCGAGCAACCAGGCGAGTCGATCGGCCGGCTCGAGACGAGCCACCGCATCGGGAAGGTTCGAGCGGCCCATCGACGTGCGCGACACGAACATCATCGTCATCACTCGCAGATCCTCGCGAACGTAGTCACCCGACCAGCACGACGGTCCGTCGAGGTCGAGTTCGGCGAGTCCCAGATCGGCGCAGTGCACTTCGACCTCGCGCCAGCGGCGCAACGGCAGATCGGACACCGGAACCTCGATACCCGACACCAGTCGAGCGCGGCCGTACCAAGCATCACGAGCTCGCGCGAACGCTCCTTCCAGCGCGTAGACGGACCGGCGGACTCCGTTCACGTGATCGACCGCCGATCTCGTGGCGTCGCGATCGATCGCCGCGACACGGGCCACCATGCCACCCGGATACTGCTCGCCGTCCTCACCGCGTTCGGCCGACTCCACCAGTCGCACCACGCTGTCGGCTTGGTGTTCGATGTGCGCGAGCACGTGGCCGACCGACCAGGTGGGAAGTCGTGACGCGCGCGTCACCATCTCGTCGGTCAGATCACCGAGGGCCACGAGCATTCGCTGATGCGAGCGGGCCAGACCCTCGACGTGTCGGTTGAGTGCGACGGGGTCGAAGGTCTGCTCCACGCGACGAACGGTAGCGGCGGGTCAGGCCAGTGGAGTCGACCGCCGTGGCACGACCACGACCGTGCCGTCGGGATCGCGATGTACCGAGACCGACACGCCGTAGAACTCCGAAAGCGTCTCGGCGCGCAGCACCTCGTCGGCCGGACCGGCCGCGACACAGTGTCCGTGGTGGAGAAGGGCGAGTCGATCGCTGTAGAGACCGGCGAGCGTGAGATCGTGCATCGCCGACAACACCGTGAAGCCGTGATCGCGTCGCAGGCGATCGACGAGTTCGAGGGCTTGCTGCTGATGTCCGATGTCGAGCGCACTCGTGGGCTCGTCGAGCAAGAGGATCGGCGCCTCCTGCGCGAGCGCACGGGCGATCACGATGCGCTGGCGCTCGCCGCCCGACAACGTGCCCAGTCGACGGCGAGCGAACTCGGCCACGTCGAGCCGGTCGAGAATCTGGCGAACCAGCTCACGATCGTGCTTCGTCTCGTGGCCGAAGTACGACACGTACGGATTGCGGCCGAGCAACACGTACTCGAACGCGGTCATGTCGTCGGGAAGTGACGGTGACTGCGGAACGTGAGCGATCAACTCGGCCCGGCGACGCGTCGAGCGCAGGTCGAGCGATGCGCCGTCGACGGTGATCTCGCCCGCGTACGACACGAGGCCGGCGACCGAGCGGAGCAACGACGATTTGCCCGCGCCGTTGGGGCCGATGAGGCAGAGCCACTCCCCCGGACGCACGGTGTCGGTGAAGGAATCGACCGCGACCGCGTCGCCGTACGACACGGTGAGATCTCTGAACGCGAGTGAGGTCATCGCAGGGCTCCTTGCCGAGAACGAAGGACGATGATGAAGAACGGAGCGCCGAGGAAGGCCGTCACGACGCCGATCGGCGTCTCGGCCGGGTCGGAGAGGATGCGACCCGGGACGTCGGCCACGATCAGGAACGTCGCCCCGACGAGGACGGTGAGCGGGAGCAGACGTCGGTAACTCGCGCCGGCCAGGAAGCGCACGAGATGCGGGACCATGATGCCGACGAACCCGATGAGACCGCTCACGCTCACCACCGCCGAGGTGCCGAGTGTGGCGGCCACCACGACCGTGAGCCGGATGCGATCGACTCGCGCGCCGAGGGACTGCGCCTCGTCGTCGCCGACTCGCATCACGTCGAGCAGACGGCGGTGTGCGAGGAGCACGGCCGAACTGACGACCACGTACGGGAGGACGAGTCGAACATCGGACCACGTGGCGGTGGAGAGACGGCCGAGGATCCAGCTGTACACCTGGCGCACCACTTCGGAGTTGCGCTGCAGGATGAACGTCTGGATCGCCGTGGCGAGCGACGTGACCGCCACGCCGGCCAGCACGAGAGTGGCCGACACCCGCGCGGCTCCGAACGCGGCACCGACGAGGTATGTGAGGAGCACCGCGAGCAAGCCGCCGATGAACGCTGCCAGCGGCAGCGGGTCGATGGGCCACGACTCGGTCGCGGTTCGATTGACGACGATCACGAGCGTCGCTCCGAGACCCGCGCCGGCCGCGACACCGAGCAGATACGGGTCGACGAGCGGATTGCGGAAGACGCCTTGGTAACTCGCGCCGGCGAGCGACAGCATCGCGCCGACCAGCGCCGCGAGTACCACTCGTGGCATGCGGATCTGCCACAGCACGGTGCTCTCGAGGGGGCTCACGCCCGAGTCGATCGAGACGAACGGAAGTCGGTCGAGTAACTCGAGGGGGACCCGCCACCATTGCGGACCGGCCGGACCGATCATGGCCCCGAACAGGAACGCGACGGCGAGGAGCAAACCCGCGGCGGGCAGCCACCACGAACGGCGCGCGGACTCGGTCATGTCAGCCGACGACCCCCGCGATCGCGTCGCCGATGGCGTAGAGGTAATCGACGATGCGCGGACCCCAACGTGAGGCGAGATCGTCGTCCATCGCGATGACGTGTCCGTTCAGGACGGCGGAGAGACCTTCCCAACCCGGACGAGCCGCCACCGATTCGGGAGTCACGGCGCAGCACTTGGTGTCGGCGAGGAACACGAGATCGGGGTCCTGGCTGACGATGAACTCGGCCGAGAGCTGCGGGTAGTCACTCGTTCCTTCGCTGGCGTCGGCGATGTTCTGCAAACCGAACAACTCGTACAAGGAACCGACGAACGTGTTGGACGTGACCGAGTAATACGTGTCGTCGAGCTCGTGGTAGTAGGTCGGCGGCACGTCGAGCATCGGTGCCTGCGCCAGAATCGACTCCACCGCCGAGCGCATGGTGCCGACGACCGCCTTGGCCTCTTCGGTGCGGCCGATCAGGGCGGCCAACTCGTCGATCTGCGCATAGACGTCGTCGAGCGAGGCCGGCGGCAGGCCGATCCACACCGGAATGTCGATCGCTTCGAGTTGCGCCTTGATCCCCATCGAGTCGTCGGCGATGATCACGAGATCGGGCTCGTACTCGGCGATCGCCTCGACGTTGGGCTCGAAGGCCGACAGGTCGGTGAGCACCGACGCCGCTTCGGGCGGGTAGTTGGACAGCGAATCGACCGCCACCACCTGCTCCGCGGCATCGAGAGCGAAGAGCATCTCGGTGTGGGTGGGCGACAACGACACGATGCGTTGCGGGACAGCGGCCGCTGGTGCAGATGCTTCGGAAGCGGACGTGTCGGGCGCCGACGACGAATCATCTCCCCCGCACGCGGCCAGGAGGAGAAATGAAAAAGCGCCGACCAGTAGTCGACGCGCGGATGACTTTCTCATGGGGCCTCCTCAAGCCTGAGGAGGCAAGAGGAGTGCGAGGAGTCTCGCGATCCACCCTTGCCTCGAGGGTTTTCTCGCACGCAGGTCAGGCGACCGGACTCGCCGTCGTCAGCTGGCGCTGCGACGAACCACCGTTGCGGGACAGTGCCGGGATCTCACCGGACTTCGCTGAACTGT
>CAYNKE010000064.1:0-10741 GCA_964397715.1 uncultured Bifidobacterium sp.
CGATGCCGTGCATGTCGGCATCGGGGAACATCAGACCGCAGTCGATGAGCAGGATTCGATCGTCCTGTTCGATCGCCATGCAGTTCCGGCCGATCTCCCCCAGTCCACCGAGGAAGACGACGCGGACCGGTGCGGGCATCAGGCCGCCTTGCTTCGACGGGCTTGCAAGTTCGACCACACCGTCTTGGCCCGTTCGAGCACGAAGTCGGCCGGCGGACCCATCGGGAGCCGGCACTGACCGACCGGCACACCGATGTGGTTCATCATCACCTTGGACGGAATCGGATTGGGTGAGTCGTCACCGGTCTCGAACGAGAAACTCTCGAGGAGCGACTGATTGACGGCGCGAGCTCCGGCGGCGTCGCCAGCGGCCCAAGCGCGGAACATCTCCTGGTGCTCGGGTGCCGACCAGTGCGTGGCCACACCGATCACGCCCACCGCCCCGACTGCCATCAGCGGCAGCGTGAGGCCGTCGTCGCCGCTGTAGACCTCGAACGCCGGCGGTGCTTGAGCGATCACGTTGGCGGTCTCGGCCGGATTGCCCGCCGCATCCTTCAATGCGAGGACGTTCGGAACATCACGCGCGAGAGTGAGCAGAGTGCTCGTGTTGATCTTGCGGCCGGTGCGCACCGGGATGTCGTAGACGACCACCGGAAGGTCGGTCGCCCCGGCGACCGCCCGCACATGCGCGGCGATTCCGGACTGAGGCGGACGGTTGTAGTACGGCGCGACCACCAACACGCCGGCGGCCCCGAGCTTGGTGGCTTCCTTGGTCATGTGGACGGAGTGCAAGGTGTCGTTGGTTCCGGTGCCGGCGATCACCGGGATGGACACGGCTTCGATCACCGCCGCGAACAGAGACAGGCGCTCGTCGTCGGTGAGCACCGGTGCTTCACCGGTGGTCCCGGCGATCACGAGTCCGTCGTTGCCGTTGTCCTGGAGCCAACGGGCCAGCCGACGGGCTCCGTCGAGATCGAGGGCGCCGTTCGCATCGAACGGCGTGACCATGGCGGTGACGACGCGACCGAAGCGGGCCATCAGAAACTCCCTTCCGCCGAGCGATCGATGCCCTGCGTGAGTATGAGGTCTTCGTGCAGTTCCATCCAGACGTCGTGAAACGATCCGCACATCACACCGGTGAACATGTTGTGCTGGCCGGCCTCCACGAGTCGGCGCGTGGCGTCGAGCCGCGGGGCGTACGGCGAGAGCCGACCGAGCACGGCCGCCATCGAGGACACAACCGGCTGAGCCTCGGCGTTCAGGTCGACGAGTCGGCCGATGACTTTCTTGTCGTACGCGGCATCGGCGTGGTCGTTCGGTGCACCATCGCGCAACTGCCAGTCGCCGCAGAGAGTCTTGAACGCCGAGTTGAGTTCGAGGAAGACGTGGTAATGGGTCTGCAGCCCGCCGAGATCGACTCCGCTCACGTCGGCGGCGAGCAAGTCGGGATGGGCGGCCTTCCCCTGAGGCGTGAGTTGCCACAGCGCGCGGGCTTCGCGGAACATCGCCAGTTCGGCCGCAGCCATGTCTGCCAGATGCGATTCGACGTGCGACGCGTCGAGGGCCGTCATCTCGGCAAGAGTTTCGACCTTGGCGAACCCCTTGATCCGCAGGGCGTGATGCGTCAGGAAGCGAGGTTCGGAACCGCGTGAACTCGACATGAACGACGATCGTAGTAGGAGCCGACGGGAGGTTCCCGACCCACTTCACCACCCTCCGGTAGGGTCTCGCCGTGGCCCCGATCAATGTGGTCGTCCTCTTCGGTGGCCGTTCGGCCGAGCACGACGTGAGTTGCGTGACCGCGGCCCACGTCCTGCGAGCGATCGATCGCACGCGTTATGCCGTGACCGCGGTCGGCATCGGACGCGAAGGCCAATGGCAACTCGCCGAGTCGGCGATGCGCGCACTCGAATCGGGAAACGTTCCCGATCGTCTGACGGTCGACGGACTGCCGGTGTCGTCGGCGCCGGTTCTCTCGGCCGCCGCGGCGAGTGGGAAGGCCGTGGTGCTCCCCCTTCTGCACGGCCCGCTAGGCGAGGACGGCACGGTGCAAGGGCTCCTCGAACTTCTCGATCTCCCCTACGTCGGCTCGGGTGTGCTGGCCTCGGCGGTCGCCATGGACAAGGTCATGGCCAAGGACGTTCTCGCACGCCACGGCGTGCCTCAACCGCGTTACGTCGGACTGCACACCGACGAGGTGTCGCCGTCACGACTCGACGCCATCGCCCGCGATCTCGGGTACCCGTTGTTCGTGAAGCCCGCCAACATGGGTTCGTCCATTGGTGTGAGCAAAGTGCGCGATCGAGACGGATTCGGACGTGCGGTCGAGTTCGCGTCGACCTACGACGAGATGCTCATCGTCGAGGAAGGCGTGGCGGGTCGCGAGATCGAGGTGGCCGTTCTCGGCAATCGTTCGCCGCGAGCGAGCGTTCCCGGTGAGATCGTTCCGGGGAACGAGTTCTACGACTACGAGGACAAGTACGTGACCGACGGAGCGCAGTTGCTCGTTCCAGCGGCCCTCGACACCGGCGCGGTGGCCGAAGTGCAGCAACTGGCCCTCGACATCTTCCGAATCCTGCGCTGCGACGGCCTGGCCCGAGTCGATTTCTTCTACGACCAGGCCGGGCGGGGCTTTTTGTGCAACGAGGTCAACACGATGCCCGGCTTCACCCCGATCTCGATGTACCCGAAGTTGTGGCAGGCCTCGGGCGTTTCGTACGCACAACTCATCGATCAACTGATCGATCTCGCCTTCGACCGCCACGCGCGTCGCCGCCGCAACACGTCACGCTGACGAGAATCACGGCGCCAGAGCCGCTCGCAAGAACGTCACGAGTTCGTCGCGCAATCGGCGCAGACCGGCGATGTCGGCGCTCCAGCCCACCACGCGGAGAGCCTCGGGTTCGGTCGCGATACCCGTGAGCGTCGCGTACGCGAGCGCCACCACGAGCGACGGGTCGCCACGGCGCAGACGCCCGGCGTTCATCTCGGCACCCATCCAGTGCACCGCGCGGTCGACGAGCGGACGCAACGTGTCGGTGAAGCGCTCCGACGCATCGGCAGGAAGCCGGCTGATCTCACGCACCAGACCGAGCAATGCCGGCCGGCGGACCGCTGGTCGGAACACCGCTTTCACCACCGCTTCCAGACGTTCGAGAGGTTCGTCGGCCGCGGTGCGAATGGCCGCTTCCACGACCACGGTCAGATCGGCGGCGGTCTTGGCCAGCACTTGTTGCACGAGGTCGTCCTTCGACGGGAACCAATAGAGAAGCGTCTGTTTGGCGACCCCCACCTCGGCGGCGATCTGGTCGAGACTCACGGCCTCGAAGCCCCAGCGCCCGAAGAGGTCGGTGGCCCGCTCCAGGATCAGATCGCGCGTACCGGTCCGACGGGCCATACCCGGTTCCTACCAGGAAATTCGACGGTTCTCTACCATTTGGTAGAGAACGGTGCTAGAACCGAGTCGTGATCCCCTCCGCCCTGGCCGGCCGACGCATCGGAATCACCGGTGCCACCGGCTTCGTCGGCACCGCCCTCGTCGAACGACTTCTGCGCGCGGTACCCGACTGCACGCTCGTCCTCCTCGTGCGCGATGGCAAGCGCACCTCGGCCGCCGAACGAGTTCGGCGCGAGATCATGAAGAACAACGCGTTCGATCGACTGCGTACGGAATGGGGCGCCGACTTCGACGCCCGAATCGCCTCGCGAGTGGTGGTGGTGAGCGGTGATGTGGGCACCGATGGACTCGGGCTCTCGGCCGCCGATCGGCGCACGTTCGCGTCATGCGACACCATCATTCACTCGGCCGCGAGTGTTGCGTTCGATTCTCCGCTCGACAGCGCGATCGAGATCAACCTCCTCGGCCCCATGCGCATCGCGCAACTGCTCAACGAAGAAGGACCCGGGCCCTCGGGTCGACTCGCACATCTCGTCGCGGTGTCCACGTGCTACGTGGCCGGCAACCGCCGCGGCAACGCCCCCGAAGAACTCGTCAGCGAAGGGCCCTTCGACATCGGTTTGTCGTGGCGCACCGAAGTCTCGGCCGCCCGTCGACTCCGCGGCGACACCGAAGCGGCCAGTCGGACGCCCGATCGGCTCGGCGAGTTCCGAGCCGAGGCTCGGCGCGAACTCGGAGCGGCCGGTGCACCGGCTCTGGCCGAGAAGACCGAGCAGTGTCGCGAACGATGGGTGAAGGATCAACTGGTCGCGGCCGGACGTTCGCGCGCGGCCAGTGTCGGCTGGCCCGATGCCTACGCGTTCACGAAAGCGCTGGGCGAACAGGCTCTGCACGAGACCAAGGGCGACGTCCCGGTGAGCATCGTGCGTCCGTCGATCATCGAATCGGCGCTGGCCGAGCCGTTCCCGGGTTGGATCCGCGGCTTTCGCATGGCCGAGCCGGTCATCATCTCGTACGCGCGCGGATTGCTGAAGGAATTCCCCGGCGTTCCCGAGGGCACCATCGACGTCATCCCGGTCGACATCGTCGTGGCCGCCATCATCGCCGTCGCGGCCCTCGGGCCCGACGCGGCGCCCCGCATCACACAAGTCGCTTCGGGTTCGACCAATCCGCTCAAGTACCGCACGTTGGTCGACAACGTGCGCGATTGGTTCACCGCTCATCCGATCTACGACTCGCACGGTCAGCCGATCGTCGTTCCGGACTGGAACTTCCCCGGCCGCGGCCGAGTACAGAAACAACTCTCACGGGCCAAGACCGCCGTCACCCGCGCCGAGCGAACCCTCCAGTCACTACCACTGCGCGGCGTACAGGCGTCGTGGTCGGCCCGTCTCGAGGAGCGTCGCGGCGACATCGAACGCGCCCTCGAGTACGTCGAGCTCTACGGCCTGTACACCGAATGCGAGGCGATCTACCAGGTCGACAACCTGATGCGGATCCACGACGGACTCGACACCGCCGATCGCGCCGCCTTCAATCTCGACCCCCGTTCGGTCGACTGGCCGGAGTACATCTCGACCGTCCACTTGCCGTCGGTTGTTCAGCACTCGCGCGTCAAGACGGCTCCAGGAAAAACGGTCGTCGATCGCCGAGACCGCCTGCGCAAACAGGTACTCGACCCCGCCCGTCAGGTCGCGGCCTTCGATCTCGAGAACACGCTCATCGCCTCGAACGTCGTCGAGTCGTACTCGTGGCTCGCCACGCGCCGACTCAACACTCCCGAGCGCATTCGGTACGTGGCGCGCACGTTGCGCGAGGCGCCCGGACTCCTGTCCATGGACCGCAAGGATCGCGCCGACTTCCTTCGCTACTTCTATCGACGGTACGAGGACGCTCCGGTCGAGCAGATCGAAGCCGATGCCGCCGAATTGCTCGCCCAACTCATCATGACCAAGTCGTTCCCGGCCGGTCTGCGTCGAGTGCGCGAGCACCGCGCGCTCGGTCACCGCACGGTTCTCATCACCGGCGCGCTGAGTTTCGCGGTCGAAGGTCTGCGACCGCTCTTCGACGAGATCGTCGCGGCCGACATGACGAAGCGAGGGGACGGCACGTACTCCGGCGAACTTTCCACGGTGCCGCCAACCGGCGAGACCCGCGCGCAGATTCTCGCCGATTACTGCCGCGCCGAAGGTTTCCGCCTCGAGGAGTGCGTCGCCTACGCCGACTCCACGAGCGATCTTCCCCTGCTCGAAGCGGTCGGCTTTCCGGTGGCCGTCAATCCCGAGACGCGATTGGCAGCCATCGCGCGCAAACGTGGTTGGCTCGTCGAGAACTGGGAGAAGGCCGACGGAGCACCCCGCCGACTTCTGCCGATCGGACCGCTGATGTCGGAGAGCGAACAGAAGCGCTTCGCGGTGCGTTCACGGAGATTCATGTGATGCGCGCCCTCAAGATCTCGCGCAAACCCGCCAAGTTCGCGGTGGCCCGGCTCGTCAGCCCGATCAGCGCGTCGGGTGCCGCCAAGTACGGTCCGCTCGCACTCGTCAGCGAGAGCGCACCCGATCTTCCAGGTGGCGACGGCTGGCGCCGTATCCGTCCGCGCCTCACCGGAATCTGCGGATCCGACTTGTCGCTCGTCGAAGGCCACGCCTCCACCTACTTCGACGAGTGGGTGTCCTTTCCGTTCGTGCCCGGGCACGAAGTGGTGGCCGACGCCGACGACGGCCGACGCGTGGTCCTCGAACCCGTTCTCGGCCACGCCGCCCGGGGCCTGCCGCTGCCCTTCGACGGTGCGGCACCCGGTGACGGCGACGACTACGCGCATCTCGTGGGCGGGATCCTCGAACCCGGAATTCAAACCGGCTTTTGCTGCAGTACCGGTGGCGGGTGGTCCACCGAACTGGTCGCCCACGACAGCCAACTGCACGCGATCCCCGATGCCATGAGCGACGAGTGCGCGGTGCTCGTCGAACCGGCCGCCGGCGGAATTCACGCCGCTCTCGCCACGTGGCCCGCGGTGAAGGTCGCACTCGAACGGGGTGAGACACCGGTGGTCGCGGTGCTCGGCGCCGGCACGATGGGCTTGTGCGCCGTGGCCGGGCTGCGCACGTTCGTCCCCGGCGTGCGAATCGTCGTCGGTGCGCGCTACCCGCATCAGCAAGCGTTGGCCCGCGCCCTCGGTGCCGATGTGGCCGTTCCGAGCCACGAGTTGTCGCGCGCGGTGCGCCGCGAGGTCGGCTGCCATGTCGTGGGCGACCACTTGTCGGGAGGCTCGCACGCCACCATCGATGCGGTCGGCGACTCCTCCTCCATCACCGCCAGCCTCAAGTTCACGCGCCCTCGTGGCCGCGTGGTGCTGCTCGGGATGCCCGCCGAAGTGACGCTCGATCTCACCGGACTGTGGCACCGCGAGACGTCTCTCGTCGGCGCCTACACGTACGGCACCGAGACCCTTCCCGACGGCACGCGTCGGCACACGTTCGACATGGCGATCGAACTCGCCCAGACCATGCGCCTCGACCGCCTGCTGTCGGCCACGTACCACCTCGACGATTACGAGCAGGCCATCGCCCACGCGGCGGCCGCCGGACGTCGCGGCGCCGTGAAGATCGCTTTCGACCTTCGTCCCCCACACCAGGAGACCCGCTGATGCCCCGTCCCGGATTCGTTCTCGACGTCGACCGCTCCACTCCGCCGATCCTCTTCTGGCGCGGCGAGAACTTCTCGCTCGAGAAGCTGCCCGCCGGTCGCAGCCGCGTCATCTATCCACCCGAGCCGCTGGCTGCGATCGACGACGTCGACGGTGCGATCCGCCACGCTCTGCTCAATCCGATCGACCAGGATCCGCTTCCCGCGCTCTTGTTCCCGGGCATGCGCCTCACCATCGCGTTCGACGACATCAGCCTGCCGCTCCCGAAGATGCGCCGTCCCGACATCCGCCAGCGCGTCATCGAAGCGGTGCTCGACCTGGCCGCCGAAGCCGGCGTGGACGACGTACACATCATCGCGGCTCTCGCTCTGCACCGTCGGATGACCGAAGCCGAGTTGCGCCACGCGGTCGGCGATCGCGTGTACGACGCGTTCGCGCCGCGCGGCTACCTCTATCAACACGACGCCGAGGATCCCGAGAAGTTGTCGTTTCTCGGCACCACTCCGCACGGCGAAGAAGTGGAGATCAACAAGCGGGCCGCCGAGAGCGATCTGCTCGTGTACGTGAACATCAATCTGGTGGCGATGGACGGCGGCTGGAAGAGCACCGCGACGGGACTCGCCTCGTATCGCTCGCTTCGCCATCACCACAACCCCGACACCATGACGCATTCGCGCAGTTTCATGGACCAGCACCGGAGCGAACTGCACAAGAGCAACTGGCGCATGGGCAAGGTCCTGCTCGACAGCGGCGTGAAGGTGTTCCAGGTGGAGACCACGCTCAACACCGACACGTTCCCCAAACCGTTCGAGTTCCTCTCGAAGCGCGAGTGGGAATGGGGTCCGCGTGATCGCATGACCTTCCTCGCCACCTCCAAGGCCCTCAATCGCACGCCCAACCGGATGGCGCGCGACATCTTCCACTCGATCGAGGCGCCGCACCAGATGACGAGCGTCCAGGCCGGCGAAGTGGAGGCCGTTCACCGCATCACGACCGAGCACGTCTACAAACAGCAGCTCGTCGAGGTGAAAGGTCAGACCGACATCCTCACGATGGGCATTCCTTACATCAGCCCGTACAACGTGCACTCGATCCTGAACCCGATCCTCGTGCAGGTGATGGCGATGGGCTACTACTTCAACATGTACCGCGGCATGCCGCTGGTGCGCGAGGGCGGCGTGATCATCATGACCCACCCCTGTCGGCCCGAGTTCAACCCGGTTCACCATCCGAGTTACATCGACTTCTTCGAGCAGGTGCTGGCCGACACGACCGACCCGCACGTGATGTCGAAGAAGTGGGAGAAGCAGTACGCCGAAGACGAGTGGTACCGGCACCTGTACCGCACCGGATACGCGTACCACGGAGTGCACCCGTTCTACATGTGGTACTGGGGTACTCACGGCATGCAGCACACCAGTCGTGTCATCGTGGTGGGCGGCGATCCGAAGACGGTGCGTCGCCTCGGTTTCGTGCCGGCCAGCACGATGGACGACGCCCTCGAGATCGCGAGCGACGTCGTCGGCCGCTCGCCCACCATCACGCACCTGCACACTCCCCCGCTCATGGTCGCGGACGTGAGCCTCTGATGGCACGTGACGACGCTCCGTGGCGGCCGAGCAATCTGGCCAAGGCGGCACGCGCCGGTGACGTCGTGGAGCGCCTCGCCACGCCCGTGGTGAAGCGATTCAAGAAGCGCGGGTTTCCGTACACCGCACCCACCTCGCCTCGCGGAGTCGAGGTTCCGGCCGACGCGCCGACTCTCGGTGCCGATTACGACACCGAGTGGGCCCGCCGCGCACCCTCGCGGGCCGCCCGTCGACTGATCGTGAACGGACCGGTGCGACTGCTCGTGCGCGGCGTCGCGAGTCCGAGTGTGTTCGGTGCCGACCGCCTCGCCGATCTGGCCCGCCTCGATGACGCCCCACCGCTCATCTTCACGCCCAACCACCACTCGCATCTCGACACCGCGATCATGGCGAGTGTCGTTCCCGAGCCGTGGCGTTCCAAACTCGTGGTGGCCGCAGCGGCCGACTACTTCTTCGACAAGCGTTGGAAGGCGACTCTGGCGGCGCTGTCGCTCAACGCGATTCCGATCGACCGCGAAGTGACTGGCCGCAAGTCGTCGGAGATGATCAAGCGATTGATCGAGGACGGCTGGAGTCTCGTGATCTACCCCGAGGGCGGGCGCTCACCCGACGGCTGGGGCCAGGAGTTCAAGGGTGGTGCGGCGTATTTGTCGAGTCGTACCGGAGCACCAGTGGTCCCGGTGTTCATCGACGGCACCGGCTCGATCTTCGGCAAGGGGATGAAGCGTCCGCGTCCCGGTACGACCAAAGTCGTGTTCGGTCACGCTCTCTCACCGCTCGACGGCGAGAACACCCGCCGCTTCGCCGCCCGCATCGAACGCGCCGTCACGACGCTCGGCGACGAATCGCTCACCGACTTCTGGTCGGCTCGCCAACGTGCGGCGAACGACGCGAACCCGGCACTGACCGGACCCGACTTCACCGGATGGCGGCGGCAGTGGGCGTTGTCCGAACGTCGCGCGCTCGGAACCGCCGGCCGGCGTCGTCGACAGAAGCGACGCTGGCCCGATCTCGGCTGAGTACTCGCGTTACGGCTTGGGGTTCTTGGTCCGGGCCGGGATGTTGATCTCGTCCCCGGGGAGGATCACGACGTTCGAGTCGACCCACCCGTTGGCGGCGAGCAACGCCGACACTTCGACACCCCACTTGTCGGCAATACGCGACAACGAGTCGCCGGCCTCCACGACGTACTTGCCCTGACCCGGCGCCGGTCCGGGTGCGGTGGTCTCGACCGGAATCGGCATTCCGGGCAACGTGGTCGTGGCGTTGGCGGCACCGGGCGGAATCAGGATCACCTGACCGGGAGCGAGCGGATGCAGGATGCCGTCGGCCCAGGCGTTGTAACTGGCGATGTCCTCGGCCTTGACACCGAAGCGCGACGCGATTCCGTACATGGAGTCGCCGGCCACCACGGTGTACGTGAGCGGCGGCGGCAAGGTGTTCGCCGGATCGACCGTGACGACCACCGACGGAGGTGTCGTGGCGTAATTGGTGGACGTGAGTGGGCGCAGCGTGGTGGACGATGCGTTCGGATCACTTCCGCAGGCGGCTGTCGAGAGAACGGTTGCCGCCAAAGCGAGGGTGCTCACGAGGGGTCGACGCACGGTCGACAATCTAGTTCAGACCATGGGTCGATCAGTGGGCAGCACCGGGGCGGGCAACGTCGTCTCGCCCATGAGGTACGCGTCGACACCGGCCGCGCATGCGCGACCTTCGGCGATGGCCCACACGATCAGGCTCTGCCCGCGACCCATGTCTCCGGCGACGAAGACTCCCGGAACACTCGACATGTACGCATCGTCGCGCTTCACGTTGCCGCGCTCGTCGAGCGCGACACCCAACTCGTCGAGCCAGCCGCCCTTCTCGGGTCCGACGAAGCCCATCGCCAAGAACACGTAGTCGGCCGGAATCTCGCGATCGGAACCCTCCACTTTGACGAACTTGCCGTCGCGCATCTCGACCTCGTGCACGAGAAGCGCGCGCACTCGCCCGTTTCCGTCGTCGACGAAGCGCTCGGTGTTCACGCTGTACACCCGCTCGCCGCCCTCTTCGTGGGCCGACGACACTCGATAGACCATCGCGTACTGCGGCCACGGGTTGGCTCCC
>CAYNKE010000065.1:0-10638 GCA_964397715.1 uncultured Bifidobacterium sp.
CAGCCATCACCACCGTCAAGTTCGACGAGGCGCTGCACGAGTTCGACACCATCACCGGTGTCTCCGAAGACGTCACCGACGTCATTCTCAATCTGAAGGACATCGTTCTGCGCTCCGATTCGGAGGACGACGTCGTCCTGCGTCTCGACGTGCGCGGTGACGCGGTCATCACGGCCGGCGACATCAAGTGCCCGCCCGAGGTCGAGATCCTGAACAAGGACCTCGTCATCGCCCACGTGAACGCGAAGGGCCGTCTCGCCATCGATCTCACCGTGTCGCAGGGTCGCGGCTATCTGTCGTCCGACCGCGAAGCCGGCTCGCGCACCATTGGCATCATCCCGATCGACGCGATCTTCTCGCCGGTCCGCCGCGTGATGTTCGACGTGCAGCCGACGCGCGTGGAGCAGTCGACCAACTACGACCGCCTCGTCATCGACATCGAGACCGACGGCACCATGTCGCCGCGCGAGGCGCTGGCTTCCGCCGGTGCGACGCTCCGCTCGCTCGTCGACCTCGTGGCCAATCTCTCGGACGAGCCCAGGGGTCTCGAACTCGGCGAAGTCATCCAGGCCGGTGCGTCCAGCCCCGACCTCGACATCGCGATCGAAGAGCTCGATCTCTCGGAGCGTCCGCGCAACTGTCTGAAGCGTGCTCAGGTGAACACCATCGGTGAACTCCTGCAGAAGACCGAGGACGATCTCCTCAATATCACCAACTTCGGCCAGAAGAGCCTCGACGAGGTCAAGCAGAAGCTCGACGAGCGCGGCCTCACGCTGCGCGGCTGACGAACAACGAACAGAACGAAGAAAGACGACGACCATGCCCGCAACACCTCGCCGCGCCCGCAACTTCGGTGGCAGTTCCGCTCACCAGAAGTTGATGATGGCCAACCTCGCCGCGTCGCTCTTCGCCGCTGAAGCGATCGAGACGACCGAGGCCAAGGCCAAGGCTCTCCGACCCATCGCGGAGAAGCTCATCACCAAGGCCAAGAAGGCTCAGGACGGCAACGCCGCCAGCATGCACCGCATCCGACAGCTCCAGGCGTACCTGGGCGACAAGGAGATGACCCACAAGCTCGTCTCCGACATCGCGCCGCGTTTCGCCGATCGCAACGGTGGCTACCTGCGCATTCTGAAGCTCGGTCCGCGTCAGGGCGACAACGCCCCCATGGCCCGCGTCGAACTCGTCTGAGTCGACCGAGTCCGGAACGGACTCCGTGACCATCCCCGATATTCCGATCGTCGAACCCGCCTCACGGCGGGTTCGTCTGTTGTTGGCCTACGAGGGTTCGCACTTCCACGGTTTCGCATCCAACGACGGTGTCCGCACGGTGGCCGGCCAGTTGAACGAGGCATTGTCGACGATCTCCCGGCGGACCATCGAGGTACAAGGTGCCGGTCGAACCGATGCTGGCGTGCACGCGTGGGGTCAGGTCGTGAGTGTCGACCTACCGACCGATCTCGATCTCGAGTCGTTGCCCCGCCGGCTGACCAAGATGTGCGCTCCCGGCATCGTTGTCCGCGACGCGCAGGAGGCGAACCCCGACTTCTCGGCGCGCTTCTCGGCGGCTTGGCGTCATTACCGCTACCTCGTGCTCAACGACGAGACTCCCGATCCGTTCCTCGCCGCCTCCACGTGGCACGTGTCCGCGCCCCTCGAGTTGGCTCTCATGCAGATGGCCTGCGACCCCCTGGTGGGCGAGCACGACTTCTCGTCGTTCTGCCGTCGGCCCAAAGAAGGGGAGCACTCGCTGGTCCGCCGCGTTCTGTCGGCCGAATGGTCGGAGGACCGAACCGAACACGGTGCCCGGCTCCTGCGTTTCGAGATCCGGGCCACGGCGTTCTGCCACCAGATGGTCCGCTCGATCGTCGGCACCCTGGTCGACGTCGGTGCCGGCAAGATCACCCCCGGCCAGATCACCGGAATCCTGGCCGCCCGCAACCGGTCAGCCGCAGGTCAGGTGGCCCCTCCCGAGGGCCTCTGCCTGTGGGAAGTCGGGTACTAGGCCCGTATCCTTCCAGGGTCCTGCGTGCGGTCGGTGTACCGCGCCAGATCGTCGAAAGAAGTTCTCATGAGCACCTACTCACCCAAGGCCAGCGACGTGAAGCGCGAGTGGCATGTCCTCGACGCCGAGGGCATGGTGCTCGGTCGCCTGTGCACCGAAGCGGCCCGCCTCCTGCGCGGCAAGCACAAGCCGGTCTTCGCGCCGCACATGGACATGGGCGATCACGTCATCGTGATCAACGCCGACAAGATCGTCATGACCTCGGGCAAGGCCGATCGCCACATGATCTACCGCTACTCGGGTTACCCGGGCGGAATGAAGAGCGAGTCGTTCGCCAATCTCTTGGCCCGTCGCCCTGACGAAGCCATTCGCAACTCGGTTCGCGGCATGCTGCCGAAGGGACCTCTCGGTCGCCAGATGATCAAGAAGTTGAAGGTGTACGGCGGCGCCGAGCACCCGCACTCCTCGCAGAACCCGACCGTTCGCAACATCGACCACGCCAAGGCCCGCTGAAGGATCGCATCATGAGCAAGCCCCTGACCCAGACCACCGGCCGCCGCAAGGCTGCTGTCGCTCGCGTGCGCGTTCGTCCCGGCACCGGCAAAGTCGTCATCAACGGAAAGCCGATCGATCAGTACTTCGGCACCGCCACGCAGCGGAACTCGGCCACCGAGGCACTGCGCGTCACCAACACCGCCGAGCAGTACGACGTCGATGCGACGATCATCGGCGGCGGAGTGACCGGACAGTCGGGCGCGATGCGCATGGGACTGGCTCGTTCGCTCGCTGATCTCGATCCCGAAGCGCGCCCCGCCCTCAAGAAGGCCGGACTGCTCACCCGCGACTCGCGTCGCAAGGAGAGCAAGAAGTACGGCCTCAAGAAGGCCCGCAAGGCGCCGCAGTACACCAAGCGCTGAGCGAGCGCCGCGTGTCGGCAGCGTCGCACCCGCGGTTCGGCACCGATGGTGTGCGCGGCGTCGCCATCGAAGAGGTGTCACCCGAGTTCGCCTTGGCACTCGGTCGCGCTGTCGGCCGTGTGCTGGCACCGGAGCGTCTCGTCATCGGGCGTGATCCTCGTGAGTCGGGCCCGGCTCTGCAAACGGCGTTGTCCGCCGGGGTTGCGGCCGAGGGTGTCGACGTCGACGACGCCGGTGTGGTTCCGACCCCGACCGTGGCCGCGTTCGCGGCCCGCGACGCCGTCCCGGGTGTGGTGATCACGGCCTCGCACAATCCCTACACCGACAACGGCATCAAAGTCTTCGCCGCCGGTGGTCGAAAGATCGACGACGCGACGCAGCGCGCGATCGAGGCGGAACTCTCGTCGATCCTGGCCGCCGAACCGAGCGGATCGATACCGCGACGAGTCGGCACCGTGCGGACCCGCACCGACGCGCTGTCGTGGTACGTGGATCACGTGGTCGAGATGTTCGGGGAGGGTTCGCTCGCTGGCGCGCGGGTCGTGCTCGACACCGCGAACGGCGCCATGCACGAAGCCGCGCCGCGCGTGTTCCGACGGTTGGGTGCCGATGTCATCGTTCTGAACGACGCTCCCGATGGCACCAATATCAATCGCGAATGCGGAGCCACCGCACCGCGCCAGTTGTGTGACTTCGTTCGACAGATGGGCGGCGTCGACTTCGCGTTCGCCTTCGACGGTGACGGAGACCGCGTGATCGCAGTGGATGATCGCGGGCAAGTGGTCGACGGCGATCGGCTCATCGCTCTCTCAGCTCTCGAACGCCGCGAACAGCATCGTCTTGCTGGTGGGGTTGTCGTGGCGACGGTGATGGCCAACTTGGGTTTCCATCGCGCGATGGAGGCCGCTGGTGTTCAGGTCGTGACCACGCCGGTCGGCGACCGGCACGTTCTCGACGCGATGGACGACGGTGGCTTCGTCCTCGGTGGCGAGCAGAGCGGACACATCATCCACCGCGATCTCGGTACAACGGGTGACGGTCTGGTGGCGGCGGTGTTCGTCGCCGTGCTCGTCAGGCGACGGCAACGCAGTCTGTCCGATCTCGCATCGGCCGTGATGACCACGTACCCGCAAGTTCTGCGCAACGTTCGCGTCGGTCGACGTCCAGCCGACGCGGCTGCGGAGATGCGCACCGAGATCGACGCCGAGGAGGCGCGGCTCGGCGCCGAGGGCCGAGTTCTGGTCCGTTCGAGTGGCACCGAGCCGGTCGTGCGTGTGATGGCCGAGGCCGCGTCGGCCGACGTCGCCCAGGCAGTCGTCGACCGACTGTGTGCGGTCGCCGCTCAGCGTTTCGCCTGATCGACCGGCCCCTGAACCCCTCGGTAGCCTGACGGTCATGTGCGGCATCATCGCTCTGGTGAGCCGTCCGTCGACCCGCTCGGTGCCGACGGCCGACGCGATTCTCGAACTTCTCGACCGTGGGGTCGAGGCGGTGTCGCTCGAGGCCATCACCGAATCGCTCGGCCGAGTCGACGGCCTCTTGAAGGGTGTTCCCGGCTGTCTGGCACTACTCGACCATCGTGAGCTCGAGGTCGGCATCGAGGCCCGGCTCGACCGGATCGATTCGGCGATTTCGGCCGTCGAACGGACACTCGACGATCTCGCCGACGACGAACTCGAACGGGCATCGGCTCGACTGATCGCGGCTCGCGACGCGGTGTGGGCGGTGCGCAACGATCGTCTTCGCACCGCTCGGGCGGTGGCCGATCTCGCCGGGCGCGAGCCGAGCGAATCCGCGGTCGCCGGCTACCTGATGATCCAGCAGTCCTTCTCGGTTCTCGATCGGCTCGAGGTCCGCGGTCGAGACTCGGCGGGTGTCCACGTCTTCGTGTGGAATCACGGACTCGCCGTCACCGATCCGATGCTGCAGGCGGCCCTCGCCGAACGCGGCTCCGATCCGTTGTTCCAGAACCGATCGGTCCGCTCGGTAGCCGACGGCGCAGTTCTCTCGTTCGTGTACAAAGCGGCGGCCGAGATCGGAGAGCTCGGTGACAACACGCGGACCCTGCGAGCCGCAGTGGCCGAGGACGACCTCCTGCGTCGAGCGCTGTCTCATCCCGGTGCTCGCACGTCGCTGGTGGGTCACACGCGGTGGGCGAGTGTCGGGATCATTTCCGAGCCGAATGCTCATCCGGTCAACAGCGAATTCGTCGACTCGTCGCCCGATCCCTACGTGATCGCCGCCTTGAACGGCGACGTCGACAATCATGGCGATCTTCGGATCGAACACGGTTTGCGATTCGCCCACGCGATCACCACCGACGCCAAGGTGATCCCGTCTCTCGTCGCGACGCACCGGGGCGTGGGTGCCGAAGCGGTCGAAGCGTTCCGTCGCACCGTGGCCTCGTTCGAGGGATCGGTCGCGATCGCCGCGGCGGCGAGTGATGATCCCAACCGCCTGCTGATCGCATTGCACGGAAGCGGCCAAGGACTCTTCGTGGGTCTGGCCGACGACTGCTTCGTCGTGGCGAGTGAGCCGTACGGCGTCGTCGAAGAGACCTCGAGGTATCTCCGCCTCGACGGTGAATCCACCTCTCCGGCTTCCGACGTGAAAGGTCAGATCGTCGTGCTCGATGGCGATCGTGCCGGAACGCTCGAGGGCATCACTCGACTGTCGTACGACGGCACCGTGATTCCGATCGCGACGTCCGATCTGGCCACGGCCGAAGTCACGACGCGCGACATCGATCGCGGCGATGCACCACACTTCCTTCTCAAGGAGATCGGCGAGGCTCCCGAGAGTCTGCGCAAGACTCTCCGCGGCAAGATCGTCGACGTCGACGGTCGACTCGCCGCTCGGCCCGGATCACGGGCTCTGCCGGCTTCGGTCGTGTCGCGACTCACCAGTGGTGCCATCACCAAGATCCGCGTCATCGGACAGGGCACGGCCGCGGTGGCCGGTCAGAGTTGTGCGGCGCTGCTCGACGAACTGAGCGAAGGCCGTCTCGACGTCGACCCGATCACGGCGACCGAACTCTCGGGGTTCGGCTTGCGTCTCGACATGTCCGACACCTTGGTCATCGCCGTGAGCCAGAGCGGAACCACCACCGATACCAATCGCACCGTCGACCTGGTCCGGTCGCGCGGGGCCGTCGTGATCGGCATCGTGAATCGTCGTGGTAGCGACTTGTGCGACAAAGCCGACGGAGTGCTCTTCACCTCCGACGGACGCGACGTCGAGATGAGCGTGGCGTCCACGAAGGCCTTCTACGCCCAGGTGGCGGCCGGTGTTCTCCTTGCGTGTTCGATCACGGCGCTCATGGGACTCGGCTCCGACCGTCGTCGTCACGAACTCCTGTCGGCGCTCCGCACGCTGCCCGACGCGATGCGCGACGTCATGTCGCGACGCGCCGAGATCGGCGAGATCGCCCGGCGTTTCGCACCGTCCAAGCGGTACTGGGCGGTCGTCGGCAACGGCGCGAACGCCATTGCGGCGAGCGAGGTCCGCATCAAGCTCAGCGAGCTCTGTTACAAGTCGATTTCTTGCGACATCACCGAGGACAAGAAGCACATCGATCTGTCCTGTGAGCCGCTCATCCTCGTGTGCGCGGCCGGCCTGGTGGGTGGCACTGCCGACGACGTGGCCAAGGAAATCGCGATCTACCGTGCGCACAAGGCGACGCCGATCGTCGTCGCCGATCGCGACGACAAGCGATTCGGCGGAGCATCGGCGGTCGTCGACGTGCCGTCGACCGATCCGGCGTTGGCGTTCGTGCTCAGTGCCATGGTCGGACATCTCTTCGGTTACGAGGCGGCGCGGGCGATCGACGACTTGGCTCGCGCTCTGCGCGAGGCCCGTGAGATCGTCGAGGACTCGGTGATCGCCTCTGACGACGGTGATCTCGTGGTCAGGCATCTTCGCTCGGCATTGGCACCGGCGGCCGAGCGTTTCCGCGAGACCCTGCGCGCCGGCACGTACAACGGCCACCTCGAAGCGAGTACCGCCGTCCGTCTCGCGTCCATGTTTCGCGTGATGCTCGATCGCTCGCCGGTCGAGGCTTACCAAGAGGAGACCGGCAAGGTGGGCAACCCGGCCGCTCTCGTCGACGATCTGACCCTCGCACTCACGCGCGCGATCGAGGAACTCACGCGACCCATCGACGCGATCAAACATCAGGCCAAGACGGTCACCGTCGGCATCTCGCGAAGCGACGAAGGAGTCCTCGATCGGGCCCTCGTGCAGGCCGTGCTCGAGGCCGGCACGGGCCGCGACGTCTTGTCGTATCGCACCCTCAAGGTGCTGGCCGAACTCGACCCCGCGGTCGACGCCGTCGTTGGTTACACGCGCTACCGGATCGAGGGCGACCTGTCGTCGGCCACCATCACCGTGGTCGACCGTGGAGGTCTTTCGCGCGACATTCCGAGTCGAGTCGATCGCAATCCGATTCTCGTCGGTACCAAGCGACGAGTCGCCGATCAGCAGCAAGTTCTGGTCGCGCGCGGACGATCCGATGGGCGCACCGTGATCTTCGTTCCGGAGGTCAAGGGCGGCGTGTCGGTGGGGTTGCTGCTCCTCCACGTTCGCTTCCACGATCGGCTGCCGAGTGCGGTCATGCGCGGCGTTCTCCAGGGTTACGACCGTCGCTACGACCGACTGGTCGACTGGGTCTCGGAGACCGAGGGCCAGATGCGTGACGAATTGCTCGGCGACATGTCGGTCGCCGATCTGCTGATTCTCCCGATCAGCGACGTGGCCGACCGCTGGCGGCGGTGATGGTGCTCGGCGTCGGTGTCGACGCGGTCGACATCGACCGCTTCCGCTCGTCGCTCGAGCGGACGCCGACGCTGCGGCAGCGCGTGTTCACTCCGAGCGAACTCGACGACGTGTCGGCCCAGGCGGATCCGGCACCCTCGCTGGCCGCGCGGTTCGCCGCGCGCGAAGCGGTGATGAAGGCCATGGGCCTCGGCCTCGGGTCGTTCGAGTTCCACGACGTGTGGGTCGAACGCGAGGCAAGCGGACGACCGGTTCTGAGGGTCGAGGGCCGAGCCCTCGAGCACTCGCGTCGACTCGGTGTCGGTGCGTGGCATCTGTCCCTCACGCACACCGACCACACGGCGATCGCCTACGTCGTGGCCGACCGCTGACGGCGTCCGTAGCCTCGAAGCATGAGGCCGATTCTCACGCCCGTCGAGATGCGTGCGGTCGACGCCGCGGCGGTGGCGGCCGGGACCAGTGAGCAGGTTCTCATCGAGCGGGCGGCCTGGGCCGTGGCCCGATGCGCGCGGAAGATGCTCGGTGGTACGTACGGTCGACGTGTTGCGGTGATCGCCGGTCCGGGCCACAACGGCGCCGATGGCCGTGTTGCGGCCGCTTTTCTCGCCGAACGCGGTGTGCAGGTGCGCATGTACGACGCCGCGGCGGTTCCGGAACGTCTCGCCGAATGCGACCTCGTGATCGATGCCGCGTACGGCACGGGCTTCCGCGGTCAGTGGTCGGCCCCGCTCACCAACGCGCCCGTCCTCGCCGTCGACATCCCCTCGGGCATCGACGGCCTCACGGGTTGTGCACACGGGCGTCCCCTGGTGGCCACCACCACCGTCACCTTCGCCGCATTGAAGCCCGGACTTCTCTTCGGTGATGGTCCAGTGCACGCAGGTGACGTCGAGGTCGTCGACATCGGTCTCGACGTGTCGACATCGCGGGCGTTCGCGGTCGACGCGAGTGACGTCTCCGTGCCGGCCCGTTCGAGCGACGCGCACAAATGGAAGTCGGGCGTACTCGCCGTGGCCGGAAGCCCGGGCATGATCGGCGCGGCGTCCCTCGCAAGCGAGGCTGCCCTGCGCTCCGGATCCGGAATCGTGCACCTCGTGACGCCGGGATCGAACTCCGATCGATCGCTTCCGCGCGAGGTGGTTCGTCGTTCCGTCTCGTCACTCATGTGGGCCGACGAAGTCGTCGAAATGTCGCGGACCCGCTTCGGCTCGATGATCGTCGGCCCCGGACTCGGACGAGATCGCTCCACGATCGACCAAGTCCGACGAATCGTGGCCGAGTCGAGTCTTCCGGCGGTGATCGATGGTGACGCTCTGTTCGCTCTCGGAACCGACCATTCGTTGTTGTCGAGTCGACGTGGTGGTGCGGTGATCACTCCGCACGACGGCGAGTTCGCGTACTTGACCGGATCGGCACCGATGCCCGATCGTGTCTCGTCGGCGCGGGCCCTGGCGGCCGAGACCGGAAGCATTTGTCTGCTCAAGGGTCCCTCGACGGTGGTGGCCGCACCCGACGGACGAGTCGCCGTCGTGGACGAGGGCGACGAGCGCCTGGCCACTGCCGGAAGCGGTGACGTTCTCGCCGGAATCGTCGCGGCATTCATTGCTCGCGGCGCTTCCCTCTTCGATGCGGCCTATTCGGGCGCTTTCGTTCACGCGCGCGCCGCGAAGCGCGGGTCGACCGTGGGATTGCTCGCCGGCGACCTTCCGTCGTTGGTGGCCGACGTCCTCGAGAACGAAGTCGTGTCGTGAGACCTCAGCGGGCCACCGTCGCCGAGATCGACCTCGGTGCCATCGCGCACAACGTCGGTGTGATGAAGGAGTTCGCCGGTGACGCTCGTCTGCTCGCCGTCGTGAAGGCGAACGGTTACGGCCACGGTGCAGTACCAGTCGCCGAGACGGCGCTGGCGGCCGGGGCCCACGGACTTTGTGTGGCGCTGGTTCAAGAAGGTGTCGAACTGCGTCGCGCCGGTATCGAAGCGCCGATCCTCGTTCTGTCCGAGCAGCCCGTCGAACAGGTGGGCGATCTGGTGGCGCACGGTCTCATCGCCACCGCTTACTCGACGCGGTACATCGATGTGCTCGCCACCGAAGCCGCCCGTCACGACGTGATCGGCCATGAGGTGCACCTCAAGATCGACACCGGCATGAATCGAGTCGGTGCGGCACCGTCGAATGCTGTCGAACTGGCGGGCCGGATCCTCGCTCGTTCGCCGCAACTTTCGCTCGGTGGTGTGTTCACCCATCTGGCCACCGCCGACAGCCCCGACCTGACCGAGACCCGCGCCCAGCTCGTGCGTTTCGATTCGGCTCTCGATCAACTGCGCGGCGCCGGGATCGATCCCGGGTGGGTGCACGCCGCCAACTCGGCGGCGACGATCGCCCACCCCGATGCTCGGCGGGACATGGTGCGCGCGGGTATCGCCCTTTACGGCATCGCACCCGATGTATCGATGGCACCGCTCTGCGGTCGACTCCGTCCGGCTCTCTCGCTCCGTAGTCGAGTTTCGTTCGTCAAGCGAGTGGGGGCTGGCGAAGGTGTCTCGTACGGACTTCGCCATCGATTCGCGTCGGCCACGAACGTGGCCACCGTCCCGCTCGGCTACGCCGATGGAGTCCCACGCGGACTCGGCTTGTCGGGTGGCCAGGTCCTCATCGGCGGCCGTCGACGGAGCATCGTGGGTGTGGTCACGATGGATCAACTGATGGTCGATTGCGGCGACGACGAGATTCGAGTCGACGACGAGGTGGTGTTGATCGGAAGTCAGGGGAACGAGTCGATCGACGCCAACGAGTGGGGAAGCCTGCTCGGAACCATCGGATACGAAGTGGTGTGTGCGATCAGTGCACGCGTACCGCGTGTCGTTCTCTGACTCTGGTCTGTGACTCGTCGGTAGCATCGTCGCGTGATCACGCGCACTCTCCGGTCGCTCGCCGAGACGCA
>CAYNKE010000066.1:0-1654 GCA_964397715.1 uncultured Bifidobacterium sp.
TGATGCTCGCCGGCAAGGTCGCGGTCGTGTGCGGATACGGCGACGTCGGCAAGGGGTGTGCCCAGGCTCTGCGCGGACAGGGTGCGCGGGTGATCGTGACCGAAGTCGATCCGATCAACGCGCTTCAGGCAGCCATGGAGGGCTATCAGGTCACGACTCTCGACGACGTGAGCGCGTCGGCCGACATCTTCGTGTCGGCCACCGGGAACGATCACATCATCACCGTCGAACACATGGCGAAGATGAAGCACAACGCCATCGTGTGCAACATCGGGCACTTCGACTCCGAGATCGACATGGCGGGGCTCGCTCGCAGTGGAGCGACCCGCGACGAACTCAAGCCGGGGACTGATCTTTGGTCGTTCCCCGACGGTCACTCGGTCATCGTTCTGGCCGAAGGTCGGCTCGTGAATCTCGGGTGTGCGACCGGCCACCCGAGTTTCGTGATGTCCTGCTCGTTCTCCAATCAGGTGATCGCTCAGATCGAACTGTTCAACAACCTTTCGAATTATCCGCTCGGGGTCTACGTGTTGCCCAAGCGCCTCGACGAGAAGGTGGCCTCGCTCCATCTCGATGCGCTCGGAGTGAAGCTCACGAAACTGACCGACGAACAGGCCGACTACCTCGGAGTGAGCCCCTCGGGTCCGTTCAAGCCCGATCACTACCGCTACTGATGCGCACGCCGTTCCCGGTGCGGGTCGCGCGGTGCCTCGCCGGGTTGTTCCTGTTCGGCCTCGGAATCACCTTCTTCATCCGCGCCGAACTGGGTCTCGCACCATGGGACGTCTTCCACAAGGGGTTGTCGGAGAAACTCGACGTGCCGATCGGCAACGTGATCATCGGAGTCGGAGTGCTGCTGCTGATCCTCTGGATTCCGCTGCGACAACGCCCGGGACTCGGAACGATTCTGAACGCGATCGAGATCGGCCTCGTCGTGAATCTCACCAAGCCGATCATCGGCCATCCCGGTCATCTGCTCGGTCGATTCGGACTCATGGTCGCGGGTCTGTTGATCGTGGCCCTCGGTTCGGCGATCTACATCGGGGCCGGACTCGGGCCGGGGCCGCGCGACGGACTGATGCTCGGCCTCGCCGAGCGGGGGATCAGCATCCGTTTGGCGCGCACCGCGGTCGAGGTCACCGTGCTCGTGGCCGGGGTGACTCTCGGCGGTCCGGTCGGTCTCGGAACGATCGCGTTCACCTTCGGGATCGGGCCGCTCGTGCAACGACTGCTGCCGCTGTTCGATCGGCGCGAGAGCGTCACGGTCGAGGTGAAAAAGCACTGAGGGCCCGGTTGCCCGGGCCCTCAGCAGAACGAATTGTCGTGAACGGTCAGCCGCAGATCGCCGGCACGATCAGCGTGTACTGACCAGCCACTCCCTTGCCGTCGACGACGTTGACGACCCAGGTCTTGCCCATGTCGGCCTTCGTCACCGGGCTCGCCGTGTACTGACCGTTGGCGAGTGAACCCTGCAACTTCACGGTGGCTGGGGTCAGGCTCACGCTCTTCAGGCCGTCGGCGTCGACGACGTTGAACGAGAGCGGTCCCGAACCATCCGGTCCGACCTGGATGCACTTGGTGACGAGAACGATCTGCCCCGGAGTGTTCTGACCCGTCGTTGTCGACGTCTTCGGTGTCGTCGTCGTGGTCGTCG
>CAYNKE010000066.1:1754-10631 GCA_964397715.1 uncultured Bifidobacterium sp.
GTCGTCGTGGTCGTCGTCTTCGGTGCAGCCGTCGTCGTGGTGGTGGGCGCCACTGTCGTCTGACTCGACTGACCACAGCCACCCGGATTGGTCACGGTGATCGTGAGGGTCGCCGTCGAGCGAGCCTTGCCGTCGTCGGCCTGGCCGTCGATCGTGATCTTGGTTCCACGATCCTTGTAGTCGACGGTGAAGGAGTAGCTGCCGTTGCCGCTTCCGGAAACCTGCGAACTGGACGCCGGAATCGTGCGCGACGTCGACGAACCCTTCACGACGACGGCAACGGTGTCGCCGTCGGGATCGCTGACCGTCACGACGACCGTGACCTTCGTCGGAGCATCCGAGGGAGCTTCGACGCATGGAGACTTGGTCGTCAACGTGATCGTGGGCGGATTGTTGGTCTTCGGGGCGGTCGTCGTCGGCTTGGACGGCGAAGTCGTCGTGGTCGACGCGACGGTCGTCGTCGGTGCCGGAGCCACAGTCGTCGTGCTGGAATCGGTTGGCGTGCCCTGGTCCTGCGGGTCCGCACAATCGATGGCCTTCACGAACTCGGTGTCCTGGCCCGTCTTACCACTCGAGTCGCCGGCGATGCCGAGGACCTTGTACTCGCCGACGGCGTCGGGAACGAACGAATCGGTGAACGTGGTCGCGTTCTCCTGATTGCTGCCGTCACCTTCGTCGTTGATGGTGATCTTGTATTCGGTGATGCGCTCTCCTTCCGAGGGCACCGCGAACATGACGATCTGAACGGTGTCACCCACGCAGACCGGACCTTGGACGCGGACGTCGACATCGATGGCCGAAGCAAGTGGCACGATGCCGGGATCAGTCGGCGGCGGGCAGTCGTCGAACCACGTCTCGAGCTCGATCGTGGCCCGATATTCGGGAGCACCACTCGCCTCGGAATACCAGCGACGACCGTGATCGGACTCGGCCGGATCGGAGTTGCCTCCGACCCATTGCCACTGGATGCCGTTGGAGTCGACGTAGAACGATCCTTCGACCTCGGGCGGACACGGATCGTCCGAGGGATCGTCCTCGGGGAAGCACTGCTCGCGGTAACCCGGGATCAACAGCACGTCGCCGACGGCCTCACCGAGATCGGAGTGCCAGATGCCTTCGGTGACGTAGGTCCAACGGACGCCGCGATTGTCGATGAACGTGTGCCCGATCTCCGGAGCGGCGTTCAACTCGATGCAACCTTCGGGGTTGCACAGGTCGAGAGGTGCCTTGGTCCCGCTCACGAGATCCTCGTTGAGCGCTCCGATGACGATGTCACCCTTCGACGGAAGAACCGTGACGGCCTTTTGCGAGTCGTCGCCGTTCTCGCCGGCGGCGTCGGGATTCTGCTCGGGCTGGCCGGCATCATCGAGAACGAAACTGTTCATCGGCGCGGCGAGACCGGGGAGACATGGGGGAGCGCACAGTTGGAGCCAGCCGGGCAGATCGGCCGACGACGCAACCTTCTGCGTCTTGTCGGCCGTGTTCACCCACGCACCCTCGAACCATGCCCACAGATCTCCGGTGACCGGATCGATCCAGTGCGCGTTCTCGCCAGGAGCGATGTTGAGCGGCGGACACGGCGGCATGCACGTTTCGCGATATCCCGGCAGGAGCGCGGTGTTCGTGATGACCGGTTGGGTCGGGTCGGTGTTGTTGGTCCACACCGCAGCGGTGAAGTCCCAGACCCACACGTCGCCGTTCGGGCTCACGAACACGGCACCCGGCCGCGGGTTGAACTCGGGACACGGATCCTGGAACACCTCGGGTCCGCAACCCTCGGGCTGGTTGGGCAGCGCTTCGGTCTTCACCAATTCGACGTCAGCGGTGTCGGTGTTGTCCCAGCCGTAGGCACCACCGGTGTGGTTGTCGAACAGCCAGAGGTTGCCTTCGGTGTCGATCCAGGTCTGTCCGGCGATCGGCTTGCTGGGCGGACACTCGGGCTGGCCCTCGTCGAACGGTGGTGCGCAGTCGTACTGGATCACGAGGTCGGCGTACGGGACTCCTTCTTGGAGATCGGGAGTCGTGAGTTCGTCCCACACCAGTGCGGGTCCGTCGAGCCACAACTGCCACACGCGGCCATCGGGTGCGGTCCAGATGTCGCCGACGGCGGCCTTGTTCGGCGGGCACGGTCCGTCCTGCGGGCCGGGCTGCGGATCACCGCAGAGCTCGGTCCAACCCGGAAGATCGTTCATGTCGGTCACCGGAGCGGGTGACGGAACTTCGGTCACGTTCTTCCACCAGTTCTTGGCGGGATCGAACTGCCACTCGTCGCCGTTGATGTCGAGGTACGGAGTCCAGCCGCCGCCGATGAGCAACTGCGGACACACCGGGTCGACTTGTCGCTGGCGACCGTCGTCGCAGTTGTCGCGCCAACCGGGGAGATCGACGACGTTGTCGATGGGATCAGCCAGCGGATCGGTGAGGTTGATCCAGGCGCCGATCGTCTGGTCGTAGTGCCACACATCGCCATTGGGTGCGCCGTAATCGGTCCAGCCGGCGACCAGCAGTTCGGGGCAAGCGGGTTGGCGAGGTTGATCGTTGGGTCCCGGACAGTCGACGAATGCGGCGTCGAGTTCTTGGGTCGTCTTGTAGGTGTCGGACGCTGCGTCGTACCAATGCGCGCCGTGATCGGAGTCGGCTGGATCGCCGTTGCCGTCGACCCACTTCCAGGTCGTGCCCATGGAATCGACGTACTCGTTTCCTTCGAACTCTTCGGGGCAGACGGGGTCGCCACCACCGCCGCCACCGCCGCCGCCGCCACCGGGCTGGTCGCCGCCGCCGCCACCGCCGGGCTGATCACCCGGCGGAACGTCGGTTCCGGGTGGGTTCTCGGCCGTCGTGATGTCCGGGGTCGAGTCACCGGGGGGAGTCGAGTCCTCGGTCGGGGGCTCTTCGCTCGGAGCGAGCAGCGGGTTGCCGCACGCGCAACGCGCGCGGGGCATGCCCTGGTCGTCGATCAGGATCGCGGTTCCCGCGGCGATGACCGCGGCGTAGCCGTAGGCCTGATCGTTCTTGAACCCGAACATCGTGACGTTGAGGTTCTGCAGCGCGTAGACGGGTGTGAGGCTGCGCAGATAGTTGGGGAGATCTTCGAACGCGATGCCTTGGACTCCGGCCCAGGCGCGACCGCGGTCTTCGTAGTACGTGAGGAAGCGGATCATCGCTTCCACGTCGCAGATGTTGGTGCCCGAGCCACCGTAGGTGCGACCGGCGTAAAGGCCGGGAGCCGACCCGTCGACGTCGCCCTCCGAGAGCGCCGACAGATCGACGTCGTACTGCGTCAACTCGAACGTGGGAGCGAACGAATCGGGGCCCACGACACCCGCGGGTTGGAACAACTTGCGCGAGCCTCCGCTCGACTCCTCGCTGTCCTTGTCTCCGCCGCTGCACGCGGCTCCGAACAACAGCACTCCGGCCATCACCGTGGCCGCCCAAATGCGTCGCATGGATCCCCTCGCTCTCCGTCTCGACGTCGGTTCCCCGACGTCTTTCGTTGTGCGGACTGTACCAATCACCTGAACTCCCTTCGAAAGAAGTCTGTTAAGTGACGGGCAAGGTCGCCCGCCTCAGAAGGAGAGAGTTCGAACCCGATGGGTTCTCGCACTTTTGGCCAGGGTTACTGTGCTGTCGTGAACCCGAACGCTCCCGCCGACCTCGCCACCCCCTCCCTTCTCGTGACGACCGCGGGGACGGTCCGCGGAACCGAACGCCCCGACGGCACCGCGGCCTACCTGGGCCTGCCGTACGCGCGGGCCGACCGGTTCGCCCCTCCTGTGCCGCTTGCCCGGTGGGACGGCGAGATCGACGGGACTCGCCACGGCCCCATCTGCCCGCAGGCTCCCGGTCTCCTCGAATCGACGATGGGCGCGGCCCTCCCACCCATGAGCGAGGACTGTTTGAGCCTCGGTGTCTTCGTCCCGCCTTCGGTGGTCGCCGGGACCGCCTCCGCCCGACCAGTCCTCGTCTGGATTCACGGTGGCGCATACGTGAACGGTTCGGGATCGACGCCGTGGTACGACGGTTCGTCCCTCGCTCGGCGCGGCGACGTCGTGGTCGTGTCGATCAACTATCGCCTCGGTGTGTTCGGATTCTTCCGCGACAACAACGTCGGTCTTCTCGATCAGATCGAAGCCTTGCGGTGGGTGAAGGCGCACATCTCGTCATTCGGAGGAGATCCCGACAACGTGACGATCTTCGGCGAGTCGGCCGGCGGTTCGAGCGTGGTCGCTCTCATGGCGTCTCCGCTCGCGTCGGGCCTCTTTCACAAGGTGTGGTCGATGAGCCCGTCAATCGGCCAGTATCGCGACAAGGAGCGTGGTGACGTCTTGGCCGCCAAGTTCCTGGCCGCGGCGGGAGTCTCGACCGACGACGAACTCCGGTCACTCTCGACCGACGAACTGCTGGCCGCCCAAGCGACGTTGTTGGCCGAGAACGGTCGTGCGTTCGATTACTTCGCACCCACCTGGCCAGGCGTCGGACTTCCTCACGAGATCGTGGCGGCGGCCGCGGCGAATCCGGCTCACCTCGTCGTCGGTACGACGCGCGACGAGAACCGACTGTTCGGCGCTTTCTCTCCTGATGCGCAGTCGATGGACGAAGCCAAGATGCGCAAGTTCTTCGACGGAATGGTCCCGGGTCATGTCGAGACCGCGATTCCTCTCTACCGCGAACATCGCCCGGGCGAATCGGATGCGCAACTGGTGATGGCCGCGCAGACGGACGAAGGGTTCCGGCAACGCGCCGTGCGGTTGGCCGAGAAGCGCTCGTCGTACGGCAACGCCACCCACATGTACTGGTTCACGTGGGCGAGCCCGGCCTTCGGAGGAGCTCTCGGTTCGTGTCACGCGATCGATATTCCGTTCACCTTCCACAATCTCGATCAGCCCGGTGTCGAACTCTTCACCGGTGATGGCACCGATCGGCGCACGGTCGCCGACCAAGTGGCGGCTGAAGTCCTCTCGTTCGCCACCGATGGCTCGCTCTCGTGGTCGTCGTACGATCTGGCCGAGCGGCGCACCTGGCGTTTCGACGTCGAATCCGGCGAAATCGTCGATCCCGAGCCGCGCCTTCGCGAACTCTGGGCCGCGGCGCGCCCCGACCTCTGACCAGCGCCAACGGGTCTGCCACACCCTCATGATCGAGTGGGGGTCATGTTCACCGCTCTGCGTTGCCCGTCGTGTCACCACATGTTCCGCGTCCGCCCCGAACGGGATCGCGACTCCTGGTCGGGAGCTCTCGTCCGGACGTGCCCCGACTGCCGACGCCTTCCCGCGGCGTCACGGGTGCCCGGAGCCGCGATCGCGTTCGAGGGGTCGGGCCGTGATCTGGTCGCCGACCTGAAGTTCCGCGGACGCCAGTCGGCGGCGCGGGCACTCGCCGCCGAATTGGCCCGTGCGGTGCGCGCCGATGATCACGACTTCGACGTCGTCACCTGGGCTCCCACATCGGCCCGGCGGAGACGCCGACGCGGGTTCGATCAAGCCGAGTTGATCGCGCGTCTCGTCGCGCGCGAATTGCGACTGCCCTGTCGGCGCTTGCTCGAACGCGAGCGCGGTGTCGCGCAGACCGGACGGACGCGGGTCGAGCGTCTGAGCGGCCCGGTGTTTCGAGCGCGGCCCGCGTCGCGGGCGCTCCGTGTGCTCGTCATCGACGACGTCGTCACGACGGGCGCGACGCTGCGCGCCGCCGCGCACGCACTTGGAGCCGCGGGTTGGACCGACGTGGTCACGATGGCGGCGGCCGCCACACCCGATCAGGACCGCAAGTCGGCCAGGACCCGAACGGCGTCAATCGCGTCGGATTGATCGTCCTCCACCAGGACGCCGTGCATCCCCACGCCGCGAGCCGCCTCCACGTTCACGAGCATGTCGTCGAGGAACGCGGTGCGGCTGGCTTGGGCACCCAGTCGGTCGAGCGCGAGGTGGTAGATCGCCGGATCGGGTTTGCGCAGTCCGACTTCGTGGCTGTCGACGATGTCGTGGAACAGGCTCGGAAAGTCGACGAGATCCCACCACCGCGAGCGGAGTTCACGAACGTTGTTCGTGAGGACTCCCACCCGTAGACCACTCGCGCGCAGATCGTCGACGAGAGCGAACATCGGCTCACTCAGTACGAACGCGAAGTTGAGCCCGCTCCGCTTCTTGAGATCGGGCGGCGGTTCGCTCGCGACGAGTCCGGCCGCGGCGATCAGCGGTGCGACCGCTGCGCGGTACTCGTCCATGCTGATCTCACCGCGTTCGAGTCGGTGCCACGGATGGTCGGCGTCGTGCGCGTAATCGCCCATCAGGACGCGCATCACGACCTCGGGTGGATGGCTCGGAAATCGGCGTGCCATGTCGATCGCACGTCCCGACAGCGACAGAACTCCGCCCAGATCGAAGATCACGGTGTCGATCGCGGCCACCAGGGCAGTCTGCTGTTCGCCGAATCCCGGCGCCAAGTGGGCGGACCCCGGTCCGACCAGGCCCGAAGGTAGGATCGACCTCCGCATGGCGATCCTCGACCGAATTCTCCGGGCCGGCGAAGGCAAGAAGATCAAGGCCCTCGAGGGCCTCGTTCCCGACATCAACGCCGAGGAGGCCGCACTTCTCGCCCTGAGCGACGACGCGTTGCGGGCCAAGACGCCGGAGTTCCGCCAGCGGCTCGAGCGGGGCGAGACCCTCGACGATCTGCTCATCGAGGCCTTCGCCGTGGTCCGCGAAGCCGCCCGGCGCACGATCGGCCAGCGCCACTACGACGTCCAGCTCATGGGTGGAGCCGCGCTCCACTTCGGTTGGATCGCTGAGATGAAGACCGGTGAGGGCAAGACACTCGTGTCGACGTTGCCCACGTACCTCAATGGTCTGTCGGGTCGGGGAGTGCACCAGATCACCACCAACGACTACCTGGCTCGCCGCGACTCCGAATGGATGGGGCAGGTTCACCGATGGCTCGGCCTGAACGTCGGTCTCGTGATCCCCGGAGTTCAGGACCGGCCCGAGCAGAAGCGCGCCAATTACGCGGCCGACATCACGTTCGGAACCAACAACGAGTTCGGCTTCGACTACCTGCGCGACAACATGGCGGGCACCAAGGACAACAAGGTTCAGCGGGGCCACGTCTTCGCGATCGTCGACGAAGTCGACTCGATCCTCATCGACGAGGCCCGTACGCCGCTCATCATCTCGGGTCGTGTCGCCGACGCCGCTCAGCTGTACTACCGCTTCGCATCGATCGTGCGCGGGCTCAAGCGTGACGAGCACTACGAAGTCGAGGAAGACAAGCGCATCGTGATGCCCACCGAGGCCGGCATCGAGCGAGTCGAGCAGGAATTGGGCCTCGACAACCTCTACGACGAAGTTCAGCGCAATCTCGTCCACCAACTCCAGGTCGCGCTCAAGGCCAAAGAGCTCTACCGCCGCGACAAGGACTACATCGTCCAAGCCGGCGAAGTGAAGATCGTCGACGAGTTCACGGGCCGCATCCTCGAAGGTCGTCGTTGGAGCGAAGGCATCCACCAGGCGGTGGAGGCCAAAGAAGGCGTCAAGATCAAAGAAGAGAACCAAACGCTCGCCACGATCACGCTCCAGAACTATTTCCGTATGTACGAGAAGTTGGCGGGCATGACCGGAACGGCGCAGACCGAGGCCGCCGAACTCATGAACACGTACGGCCTGCAGGTCGTACCGATCCCGACCAATCGCACCAATCGTCGCGCCGATCAAGCCGATCTCATCTACAAGAGCGAAGTCGCCAAGTTCGGGGCCATCGTCGACGACGTGGCCGAGCGCAACGCGGTCGGCCAGCCGATTCTCATCGGAACCGTCAGCGTCGAGAAGAGCGAGGCATTGTCCAAGGCGCTCAGCAAGCGCGGTATCGCGCACGAAGTCCTCAACGCCAAGCAGCACACTCGTGAAGCCGAAGTCGTGGCCCAGGCCGGACGTCTCGGTTCGGTCACGGTGGCCACCAACATGGCCGGTCGCGGAGTCGACATCCTGCTCGGAGGAAACCCGGAAGGACTCGCTCGTCGGGCGTTGCTCGCCGAGGGGCACTCGCCCGAGACGCTCGTCGACGAATTCGCTCTGCCGATGCCGCTCGAGCAGATGCCGGCCGACTACCAGAGCGCCCGTCGTGTCGCTCAGGCGCGCTACGCCGAACTCCTCGAGTCCATCACGGCCGAATGCCGCGCCGAAGGCGACAAAGTTCGCGAACTCGGGGGCTTGTACGTCATCGGCTCCGAGCGGCACGAGAGCCGCCGTATCGACAACCAGTTGCGTGGACGTTCGGGTCGCCAGGGCGATCCGGGCGAGAGTCGCTTCTATCTCTCGCTCGACGACGAACTCATGCGCTTGTTCGCGACCGGAGCACTCAGTTGGGTGATGGGGCGGGCTTTGCCCGACGACGAGGCCATCGAACACAAGATGGTCACCAAGGCGATCGAACGGGCCCAGACCACTGTCGAGCAGCGCAACGGCGAGATCCGCAAGAACGTGCTCAAGTACGACGAGGTCATGAACGAGCAGCGCAAGGTGATCTACCAGCGTCGCGACCAGATCCTCGAAGGTGTCGACCTCAAGGCGGCGGCGATGGAGTACCTCGCCGAGGCCGTCGACTCACTCATCGAGACTCACTGCGTGAGCGAGGCCGACGACGAGTGGGATCTCGAGGGCCTGACCAAGGAGATCAAGACCTACTGGCCCAACCAGATCGAACCCGATTCCTTGGCGCGCTGCGGCGACACCGACGGCATGTACGACCTCGTGATGGCCGACGCGTCGGCTTACTACGAGCGCCGTGAGGCCGAGCTCTCCGGGCCCGTCATGCGCGACGTCGAACGCCAGGTGATGCTGCGCATCATCGACCAGCGTTGGCGCGAGCACCTCGAGGAGATGGACTACC
>CAYNKE010000067.1:0-10530 GCA_964397715.1 uncultured Bifidobacterium sp.
AGCGCTCATGCGTTTCGGCGTTCCGTACAAAGTGCTCGGCGGAACGCGTTTCTACGACCGCCGTGAAGTGAAGGACGCCATCGCGTACCTCCGTGTGGTGCACAACCCGCTCGACGAAGTGAACGTGAAGCGCGTGCTCAACGTTCCCAAGCGCGGTATCGGCGACACCTCGGTCGCCCGTATCGACGCGTTGGCCGCCCAACTCGGTGTTCCGTTCATCAACGCCTTGCGCCAGTCGGTCGAGGCCGGAGTCACCGGTGCCGCGCGCAAGGGGATTGCCGAGTTTCTCGCTGTCATCGACGAGGCCGGCAGCCACTACGAAAGCGGTCCGGGCGATCTGCTGCAGTTCTTGGTCGACAAGTCGGGTTATCTCGCCGAACTCGAAGCCGAGTCGTCGGTCGAATCCGACGGGCGCCTCGACAACCTGGCCGAACTGGTGGGCTCGGCGCGTGAGTTCGCCCGCGTCGACGAGTTCCTCGAACAAGTCGCGCTGGTGGCCGACACCGATCAACTCAACGACGACGACAAGGTCGTGTTGATGACCATCCACTCGGCCAAGGGTCTCGAGTTCCCCGTGGTGTTCATTGTCGGCGTTGAGGAGGGCCTCTTCCCGCACGTGCGCGCCCTCACCGACCCCGACGAGCTCGAAGAAGAACGCCGCCTCGCGTACGTGGGTATCACCCGGGCGCAAGAGAAGCTCTTCCTCTGCCACGCCTGGTCGCGCCAGCAGTTCGGCACCACGCAGTACAACCCGCCGTCGCGATTCCTCGAAGAGATCCCGGCCGAACTCGTGGAGAACGAAGGCAACGTACCCACGCATCGGTCGTCGCGCGATGCGTTTGGTGGTTCGCGTCGGGCCGTCAGTTCGTTCGACATCGACGACGACGATCGCCAAGCCGCGCACGAACGTCGCGAGCGCATCGTCGATCAGGCACTGGCTGCTGGTCGTGGCTCGGCCACCATCGAACCCACCAACTCGCACACGCTCGGTCTGCGTATCGGCGATCGAGTCGAGCACTCGGCGTTCGGTGAAGGCATCATCATCGACATCACCGGCACGGGCGACAAGACCGAAGCCGTCGTGAACTTCGGCGGCAAGGGGACGAAACACCTGCTTCTCGCCTGGGCCCCGCTCAAAAAACTCTGATCAGTTGGTGATCTGGTGAGGATTCTTCACCGTACAGGTGAAGAATCCTCACCAGATCCTTGGTTGGTGGCGCGTGGGGAGAGCAGAATGAGAGGCGTGAAAGCAGCGCTTCTGGTCGAAAGCCTCACTGGCAACACGTGGCGAGCCGCCGAGTCGATTGCGGCCAACTTGCAGCAGGAGAACTGGTCGATCACTGGTCTGTCGCCCATGCGTCGCCCCGATCACGCATCCATCCAAGCCGCTGACATCGTGCTCGTCGGCACGTGGGTGCACGGTGCGTTCGTCATCGGCCAGGCCCCGTGGGGGATCGGCGCCATCAACGCGCTGCCCTCGCTCGGTGGCAAGAAGGCCGTCACGTTCTGCACGTTCGCGCTCAACCCCGGTCGCACACTCGGCGCCATGGACAAAGCGGTCGAGCGACTCGGCGCCGACGTGATCGGCGGAATGGCGCTGCACCGCTCGAAGTTGGCGGCGCACACCGAAGAGTTCGCAGCGCGCCTCGTGGGCGCTCTCGCTTCGGCCTGACCGATGCGTCCGCTCGTCGTCGCCGCCGTGCAGATGGCGATGACCGACGACATCGCCACCAACGTCGCCACCGCCGAACGACTCGTTCGCGACGCCGCATCACGCGGTGCGCGTCTGATTCAGATCCCCGAACTTTTCGAGGGCCATTACTTCTGCACCGACCAGTTGGCCGAACACATGGGGCGGGCTCGGCCTCTCGAGGGTCACCCGACAATCGCGCACTTCACACGCCTCGCGGCCGAACTCGGTGTGGTGTTGCCGGTGAGCTTCTTCGAGCGCGCCAACAACGCCGCTTTCAATTCGGTCGCGATCATCGACGCCGACGGCACCGTGCTCGGCGTGTATCGCAAGAGCCATATCCCCGATGGTCCGGGCTACTCGGAGAAGTACTACTTCAATCCGGGTGACACCGGCTTTCGCGTGTGGGACACCAAGGTCGGTCGCATCGGCCTCGCCATCTGTTGGGATCAGTGGTTCCCGGAAGCCGCGCGCGTGCTCGCGCTACGCGGGGCCGAGGTGATTCTGTATCCGACGGCAATCGGCAGCGAGCCCCACGATCCGACGTACGACTCGAGTCGTCACTGGCAACGGGTGATGCAGGGTCACGCCGGAGCCAACCTGGTGCCGGTGGTCGCGGCCAATCGCGTAGGTATCGAGACCGGACGACAGCACACACTCACGTTCTACGGAACGTCGTTCATCGCCGGACCCACGGGTGAAGTGATCGTCGAAGCCGATCGCACGAGCGAATCCGTGATCACGGCCGAGTTCGATCTCGATGCCGTGACGGCATTGCGACATGGTTGGGGAGTGTTCCGCGACCGTCGTCCCGAGTTGTACGAGCCGATCGTGCGCCTCGACGGCGCCGACTGACTCAATTGGTCAGACCGGAGCGTCGCACTCGCGCCGGGGCGAGGACGCCGAGGGGAGCGAGTCCCACATGTCGGCGAGCAGGTCGCTCTTCGTGCTCTCGACCCGTGGATCGCTCCAGAGGTTTTCGCGCTGCAGCGGATCGTTGGCCAGGTCGTACAACTCGCCCTCGGTGCCGTCGTGCACGGTGCCGGGCAGACAGGCGGTGGCGACCCAACCATCGCGGCAGATGGTGCGCAGACGCACGATCTTGCCGAACAGCACCGAATCCCATTCGGTGAGCACGCGCTCGTGTCCGAGAGCGGGGGCCTCGGCGTCGCTGGTGGGAAGTCGATGCGCTTCGACGTACGAGGGCTCGGGCACACCAGCGATGTGCGCGAACGTGGAGGCGAGCGACACGAGGCCCACCGGAGACTTCACGGTGGACGGCGCAACACCAGCCGATGGAGCCGGACGCCAGATGAGCGGCAGACGCATGAGCGAATCGACGTGCTGGGGTCCCTTGAACAACAGGCCGTAGTCGCCTTGCAGTTCGCCGTGATCGGTAGTGAAGACGATGTCGACGTCGTCGGCCCAACCGCGCGCCGCAACAGTGCGCAGCACGCGGGCGATGGCTTCGTCGATGAGCTCGTTCTCGATGTGTGTGAGCGCGTTGATCTCACGCACCTGGTCGTCGGTGAGCGTCTTCGGAACCCAACTGGCTGGTGCTTCGTAGTTCGAGACGAACTCGCCCTCGTACCACAACCGCCAGTGACGAGGTTTGGCGTCGAGAATCGCCTCGCGCTCGGCCCGATCGACCGGATAGTTCTCGGGCAGGTCGAGATCGCGCCAATTCACGCGATGCAGTTCGGATTGCGGCGGATCCCACGGATGATGCGGATCGGGGAAACTCATCCAGCAGAACCAGTCATCGTTCGCGTTCAGCGAATCGAGCCAGGCGATGGTGCGATCGGCCACCCACTCGGTGTGATACCACTCGCGCGGAATCGCGCTGTGGTGAACCTGCGGGCCCGCAGTGTCGCCCCCACCACTCGCGTTCACCTGCAGCGTCATGTCGAGTACTCGGTAGTACATGCCGATCGCTTCGGGGTGGTTCTGCATGAGCCAGCGCGCGTAGTGGAAGTTGCCCATGCCGCCGTGCGACGCCGATTCCATGTGGTCGAAACCGCGATGCAGGTGGCCGTTCACCTCGCGCGAGAAATCACCCGACGTGCCGAGTTGGTTCTCGACGAAGCGCAGGAACGGGTCGAGAAACGGTTCGAAGTGGGCCTTGCCGATGAGCGCGGTGCGGTAGCCGGCGTCGTGCAGAGTGCTGGCGATGCTGGGCGCTTCATCGGGGAGGGGCACACCGTTCATCCACACTCCGTGCGTCGCCACGTGCTGCCCGGTGATCATGGTGGAGCGCGACGGCATGCACACCACGCTCTGCGGATGCGCGCGCGTGTAGTTGATGCCGTCGGCGGCCAGCCGATCGATGGTGGGTGTGCGGGCCACCGCGCCGCCGTTGCAGCCGAGCGAATCGAAGCGCTGCTGATCGGTCGTGATGAAGAGAATCTTGCGACCCATCAGGACGCCTCCATCGTTGTCTTGAGTCGTTCGAGGCCATCGCCCGCGGCCCCGGCGATCATGAGGGCCATGACCTCGGGGTCGGCGTCGGTGGAATAGACCACCACGCACCGCGCATCGCCGTCGGGGATCACGTCGACGGTTCCGAGGTGCGACTTCACGATGGCGTTGTTGACGATCGTGTATTGGAAGCGGCGCAGATCGTGGTCGAGGGTGACGATGTCCTCTTCGAACTTCAGTCCCGAGGCCAACGACACCCAACGCTTGTTGCCGACAACTTCCGTCGCGGTGGTGGGAAACCATTCGTGCAGGCGGGCCGGATCGCCCACCAGCGACCACACGAGATCGGCCGGTCGATCGATGAACACGTGCCGCCTGACGGTTCCCATTCGGACGACCGTATCAGGGTCGTGAGCAGGTGTGATAGACAACGACACGAGGGGAACCGAGGGGGTCGGTGCGCCAGTGAGTGGGTTGGCCAACCGAGTGATGTCTGCACGGCGCACGATCGCGCCGCTCACGCCTGCCCTGGTTCTGGTGCTCGTGCAGTTGGTGTTCTTCGGCGTGCCACTCGGAGCGTGGATTCGCGGTGTGGTGATCGGTCTGCTCACAGCGCTGCTCGCCGTCGGTATGGCTCTCGTGTATCGCGCCAACCGCGTGCTGAACTTCGCGCAGGCCGACCTTGGCTTCATCCCGGCTGCGTTGTCCGTTGGCATCATCGTGTTCTCGGGTCTGCCGTATCTGCTCGGCTTGGCTGCCGGCCTCGGTGCATCGATCGTACTCGGTGCTCTGGTCGAGTTGGCCATCGTTCGACGGTTCGCGCGCTCGCCACGACTCGTGCTCACCGTGGCGACCATCGGCATCACCCAGTTGCTCGCGGTGTTCGCGATCCTGATTCCGCGTTTGTGGGACGAGAACGCGGCGTCTCAGCGCATCCCGCCGCCGTTCGACTGGAAATTGACGATCGGATCGTTCATCCTCAACGCGAACGACTTCATCGCAATGATCGTGGCGCCGCTGGCGATGCTCGTAGTCGTTCTGTTTCTCACTCGCACGCGCATCGGCACGGCCGTGCGCGCAGCCGCCGAACGTAGTGAGCGGGCCTCACTACTCGGCATTCCGGTGGGTGGACTATCCACCATCGTGTGGATGCTGGCCGCGTTCCTGTCGTTCCTCGCACTGTTCTTGCGAGCCGGCATCCTCGGTGTTCCTCTCGGCAACGCATTGAGCATCTCGACCCTCGTGCAAGCCCTGGCCGCGCTCGTGATCGGACGACTGCGCAATCTCGGCACCATCGCCGTGGCCGCTGTCGCCCTCGGCATCCTCGAGTACGGCGTGGCCTGGAACGCCGAGAGCCCGCTGCTCGTGGCGCCGTTCGTGGGAGCGGCCGTGATGACCGCACTCCTCATGCAACGGCGCGGCAGCACCCGACTCGATCAGGACACGACTGCGTCGTGGCGACTCGCCGACGAAGTGCGCGATCTCGACCCGGCTGTTGCGCGTCTGCCACTCGTGCGACTGCTTCGCTACGGCACCTACGCGCTCGCTCCGATCGGCCTTGTGATCATCCCGGTTGTGCTGCGCTCCGATCAGGTCATCAAGATCACCGCCATCGCGATCTTCGCGATCATTGGGTTGTCGTTGGTGGTGCTCACCGGTTGGGCCGGGCAGATCTCGCTCGGACAGGTGGCCTTGGTGGCCATCGGCGCCGCAGTGAGTGCCAAGTTGACTCTCGAATGGAACGTCGACCTCACGCTCGCGCTACTGGCTGGGGGAGTGGTGGGCGCGCTGGCCGCGTTCCTCGTGGGTCTGCCGGCGCTTCGTCTACGTGGCCTCTATCTCGCGGTCACCACGCTCGTGTTCGCGATGTCGGTGATCTCGTGGTTGCTCAACGATCGCTTTTTCTCATGGGTGCCCGGTAACAAGCGCATCGAACGGCCGCCGTTGTTCGGACGCATCGACGTGGAGACGCCCACACGCTTCTACGTTTACACGCTCGTGGTGCTGGCGATCTCGATGATGGCGGTCCGCGGCATTCGCCGCAGTCGAACCGGACGTGCGATCCTCGCTCTGCGCGACAACGAGAAGGGTGCCCAGGCGTATTCGCTGTCGGCCACCAAGATCAAACTCACCGCCTTCACGATCTCAGGCACGTTGGCCGGAGTTGCCGGCGGACTCTTCTCGCACCTGAACCACAGTTTCGATCTGCAGAGCTACGGCGTGGGCAAGAGCCTCGACGTGTTCACCGCATCGGTCGTGGGCGGACTGGGTTCGATGTTCGGTGCGGTACTCGGCGCGGTGTACTTGCGCGGAACCGAGTGGTTCGTCACCGCCGAAGAGTGGCGCTTCCTGTCGTCGGCGGCCGGTGTGTTGCTCGTTCTCCTCGTCGTCCCCGGCGGTCTGGGTGCCCTCGTCATCAAGATCCGCGATCAGTTGGCGATGCTCATCGCTCGCCGAGCCGACCGCAGCAAGGAGTCGAAGTGAGCGAGAAGGCGTCGTTGTGGAAGCGGTTCTGGTACGGGTTCCGCCACCCGAGCTCGTGGCTACGCGACGTGTGCGGCGGTCAACCGGTGTACCCGCTAGTGATCCTCTTCGGGCTCAACGCCGTCGACGAACTCGACCGCGCCGCATTCGGCATCTTGCTGCCGGAGATCCGCGAGTACTTCGATCTCGACCTCGGAACCACGCTCGGGTTGGTGGGTCTGGCCAGTGTGGCGGCTCTCGCGTTGCAGGTTCCCATCGCCCAGATCGCCGATCGCTCGAAGCGCACGCGACTCGCGCTCATTGGCGCGTTGGTGTGGGCCATGTTCTCGGGCCTCACGGGCCTCGCCACCGGCCTGATCGTGCTCACCATCGCGCGCAGCGGTTCGGCCCTCGGCAAGGCGGTCATCGACCCCACGCACAACTCGCTGATCTCCGATTACTACCCGATCGAAGCGCGCACGAAAGTGTTCTCGGTGCACCGGGCCGCCAATGCGGTGGGTGCGTTCGTCGGTCCGTTGAGTGCCGGTCTGCTCGCGTACTACTTCGGATGGCGCGCACCGTTCTTCGTGTTCATCGTTCCCACCATCATCTTCGCGGTGCTCGCTTTGCGATTGGTCGAACCGGTGCGCGGGCAGTGGGAACGCAAAGCGATGGGCGTGTCCGACGAGGTGGCCGCGACCGAAGAAGTGGCGCCGTCATTCAGCGAAAGTTGGCGCACGGTGCACAAAGTTCAGTCGTTGCGCCGTATCTGGTACAGCCTGCCGTTCCTCGCCACCGGCCTCATCGGGTTCGTTTCGTTGGCCTCGTTGATGTACGACCAGGAGTTCGGCCTCGACGAGCGCGCGCGTGGTGTGGCCGCCGCGATCGCCGAGCCGTTCCAGTTGGTGGGCCTCGTGATCGGAAGTCGCTACATCGCCAAGCGCTACGCCAACAACGTGGCCGGTCTCACCAAGGTGGGGGCCAACGTGTCGATCGCCGCCGCCGTGCTGGCCGCCGCGTTCGCGCTCGCTCCCAACATCGTGGTGGCGGTGGCCGTCAACTGCGTGATCTCGGCGGCACTGGCCATTCTGGCCCCGGCGGTGTTCTCCGGACTCTCGTTGGCGATTCCGCCCCGCGCCCGCGCCACCGGTTTCTCGGTCGCGTCACTGTGGGTCATTCCGGGTCTGTTCGTATTGCCCATGATCGGTTGGCTGGCCGATCAGTTCACCATTCGCATCGGAATGCTCGTGATGATTCCGCTCTTCATCATTGGCGGCCTCATCCAGCGCACCATCGGCAACGTGATCATGGACGACATCGGCCAGGTGTGGCAGTCGGCCGCGGCCCGCTCCGAAGTGCTGTACGAACGACGGCAAGGTCGCGCCAAGTTGCTCATCCTGCGCGGTGTGCGATCGGGTTACGACAATCGCACCGTCCTGCACGGCATCGACATCGACATGGACGAAGGTGAGATCATCGCCTTGCTCGGGACCAACGGTGCCGGGAAGAGCACGCTCCTCAAGACGATCAGCGGGGTGGTCGAGGCCGATCGGGGGGCCGTCATCTTCGACGGCCGCGACATCACCCATGCTCCGCCGAACGAGATCGCTCATCTTGGCATCGTGCAGATGCCCGGCGGGGCCGGAGTGTTCGGCTCACTCACGGTGCGAGAGAACCTCGATCTGTCCGGCTGGACGAATCGGCGTGATGCCGCCGGCGTCGAGCGAGCCAAGGCCGAAGTGCTCGAGATGTTCCCGATGATCGCGGCGCGTCTCGACGAGCCAGCGGCCAATCTCTCGGGTGGTCAGCAGCAGATGCTCGCTCTGGCCATGAGCTTCGTGATGCGTCCCAAAGTTCTGCTCATCGACGAACTATCGCTCGGACTGGCTCCGGTGGTGGTGGGGCAGATGCTCCCGATCGTTCAGCGAATGTCCCAGGACGGGGTGACGGTCGTTCTGGTGGAGCAGAGCGTGAACGTCGCGCTCACCGTGGCCGAGCGCGCCTACTTCCTCGAGCGCGGTGAGATCCGGTTCTCCGGCCCGACCGCCGAGTTGCTGCAACGGCCCGACGTATTGCGTTCAGTGTTCTTGTCGGGAATGGCCGAGCAGTCTTCCGACGCTCCGCCGCCAGTGTCGTCCGTTGGAGACGGAATCGTGTTGCGAACGACGGGTGTGTCCGCAGGCTTCGGCGGCATTCGCGCCGTCGACGAGGTCTCGATCGACGTGCGCGAGCGCGAGATCGTCGGAGTCATCGGGCCCAACGGTGCCGGCAAGACGACGTTGTTCGACCTGATCTCGGGGTACACGCCGCTCATCGACGGCGTCGTCGAGATCGGGGGCCGTGACGTCACGTCGTCGTCTCCCAATGGTCGGGCGACGGCCGGACTCGGCCGTTCATTCCAGGACGCCCGCCTGTTTCCGGAGTTGACCGTCCGCGAGACCCTCGCGGTGTCGCTCGAGCGATGGGTCGGAAGCCGCAGTGCTCTCGCCGCCGCGATGTACCTGCCGCCGGTGTTCGACTCAGAAGATGCGATCACCAAGCGGGTCGACGAATTGGTCGAGGTGCTCGGCCTCGGTGACTACCAACGTAAAGCGGTGCGCGAACTTTCAACCGGCACGCGGCGCATCGTCGATCTGGCCTGCCTCGTCGCGCACCGACCTACGGTCATCCTTCTCGACGAGCCCACGTCGGGCCTCGCTCAACGCGAAGTGGAAGCGTTGGCTCCGGTCGTGCGCCGCCTCCGTGACGAGATGGGCGCGGCACTACTCATCGTCGAACACGACATTCCGTTCATCTCATCAGTCGCCGATCGACTGGTCGCCATGGATCAAGGACGAGTGGTCATCAGTGGCCCGCCGTCCGATGTCCTCGTGCACCCGTTGGTCGTCGAGTCATACCTCGGCACGTCGAGTGCCGCGATCGCCCGATCCGGGCAAGGGGGATAACCATGCAACCAGCCAGCAGCGCACCGGCCGGGGGGTCGCGTTCGCTCAAGAAGTGGGGTCCGCTCATCGGTATCGCCGTGGTGGCCGTGATCGTTGTGGCGATCGTGGCATTGGCCGGCGGTGGTGGCGACGACGGCGAATCCACCGACACCACCGCGGCGCCGGCCGCGACCGAAGCGCCAGCCGGATCGGAAGCGCCAACCGACGGTGGTTGGACGTACCCGCTTTCGTACCCGCAGGCACAAGAACTTGGCGTCGAGGCCGACATCGACTGGGGCGCCCGATGCGACACATCGGTCGGTCGCATCGCCGTGATCGATTACTTCGCTCCGTTCTGTATGGCTCCGTTCACCGGCGACAACGGTGGCGCCACCGACGTCGGCGTCACGGCCGACGAGATCACGATCGTTCACTACCTGGGCCCGGATGGTGACCCGGTGATCAACTACATCACCGATGCGATCAAGGTGGACGACACCAACGCTCAGGAAGAAGAAGTCATCAAGGACTTCATCGAGTACTTCCAGACGTACTACGAGTTCTACGGCCGCAAGATCAACTACATCACGTACGAGAGCACCGGTATCGCCACTGATGAAGTGACGGCCCGCGCCGATGCCCAGCGCATCGCCGACGAATTCAAGCCGTTTGCTGTGATCGGCGGTCCGGCGCTCACCAACGCGTTCGGCGACGAGTTGGCAGCCCGTGAAATCCTCTGTATTTCGTGCGGTGGCGGCTCGCCCGAGTGGTACGCCGAGCGCGATCCGTACGTGTGGGGTATCGACGGTTCGGCCGAGCAGAAGCAGGTGCATGTGGTCGAGTTCATCGGCAAGCAGTTGGCGGGCAAGCCCGCGATTCATGCCGGCGACGCCTTCAAGGAGACCACGCGCAAGTTCGGTTTGATGTACGTCGAGGGCAGCTCGGAGTCGAAGGTTCTGGCCGACCTCATGGTGTCGCGATTGGCTGAAGTGGGAGCCGAACCGGCCGAGGTGATCCCGTACGTTCTCGATCCGG
>CAYNKE010000068.1:0-10483 GCA_964397715.1 uncultured Bifidobacterium sp.
GGTCCTTGGTTCCGAACGAGTAGATCACCACGAAGGCGATCGGAATCGCGAAGAACAACAAGTACCAGACGATCGACGGGATGGCGAGGGCGAACTTGGGCCCGCGCAACCTACGACGACCGGAAGCCGACACCGCGGCGGTCACGAAAGATCAGCCTCCGGCCTTGGCCTTCATCTTGTTGAGGATGTCGACCAAGCGGTCGATGGCCGGAGTGATCTCCTGTGTGCGGAAGGTGCTCACCTGCTCGTCGGTGAAAAAGATCATGTCGCCGTACTCGAGGTCGGGAGCCAGCTCGGAGATGAGCTGCGACATGTTCTTCATACCGGTGTTGTAACCGTGGTACTGCAGATCCTTGATCGAAATCTCGGGGATGAGTTCCCAGTTGATCCAGGCGTGAGCCGCTTCCGGATTGGGGGCTCCCACGGGAATGCAGTAGTTGTCCATCAAGAGTTCGGTCTCAGGTGCACCAAGAACCCACTTCCACACGCTCGGGTCACCACCGTTCTCAGCGATGCGGAAGTAGGCCTGCCGAGCGTCTCCGTTCCAGGCCATGGAGATGGAATACGCGCCTTCGGCCAGAGCAGTACTCGGGAACGAGTCGAATGCCTTCACATGCTGTGCGAACTCGTCGACGAGGAACGCCTCGCATTGGTCGAGCAGGGCCGGATCGGTGGTATTCCAGTCGTGGCCGTTGGCCCAGAACCACACACCGCACATGTTGGGGCCGGTGTCGAGCATCGAGCAATTGCCGCTCGCCTCGTTCATACAGACGTCGAGGAAGTCCTGCCAGTTCTTCAGTTCGCGAGTGATGACCGACGTGTCGTAGTAGAAGCCGGTCGTTCCCCAGTTCTTGCAGACGGAGTACTCGTTGCTGGGGTCCCACTCCTGCGCGAGGTAGGCCGCGTCAACGTTGGAAATGTTCGGCAGCAACGCCTTGTCGAACTTCTGGATCAGACCCTTCTCGATCATCTGCGGAATGTACGGGCCGGTGGGTACAACGATGTCGAAGCCGCTCGCCCCGCTGGCGGTGGCCAACTTGGTGATGAGGTCTTCGTTCGAGTTGAAGTAGTCGACCTTCATGGTGACACCCAACTCGGCCTCGGCGAGTTTGCCGACGATCTCAGGGTCGTTGTAGTCGCCCCAGGTGTACATGGCGAGCGTGCCGCTCGACTTGTTGATCACACGGCTCCAGTCCCCCGATGCTTGAGTGCCGCCTGCGTCTCCGCCCGCGTCTCCGCCCGAGTCGCCACCCGACGAACCGCCATCGTCGTCACCACCGCACGCCGCCACGACCACCGCGAGACCAGCGGCCGCGGTTCCGGCCTTCAGCACGGCGCGACGCGACAGGCGCTCGCGGAAACTGTGCGGGGCGAGGATCCTCATCTCCTTGGGCATCTTCGGTGTGTTCATGGCTTCTCCTTGCTGTGATTGGAAACTGCTGTGGTCTGACTAACGAGATCTATTCGTCCGACACTTCGTCGGCCTCGGCGAGGACGATGTCGGCCTGCCGAGACGAGAAGAGGTACACGTCGTCGGCCGACCAACTGGCCCAGACCGAATCGCCGGCGTGTAGTCGAGTGGCATTGGCGCGGGGCGTGAGGACGAGAACGTCGCGGTCGGCCGTGTGCACCACGTACTGGAGCACGTCACCGAAGTGCGACACACCCGCGACGGTGCCCTGAAATGCGTTGTTGGAGTTGCTCGGACGATCGACCGAGAGGTTGATGCACTCAGGACGAACGGCCGCGAGCGCACCTTGGCCGTTCGGGACGTCTTCCTCCGGACGACTGGCCACGAATTCGGTGCCGTCGTCGGCCCGAGCGCCGTGCTCCGTCGCAACACCACTCCAGAAGTTGTTACGACCGATGAAGCCGGCCACGAAGGCGGAGGCCGGGTGCTCGTACACCGTCTCAGGGTCACCCAATTGTTCGATGTGGCCGTCGAGCATGATGGCGATGCGGTCGCTCATGCTCATGGCTTCTTCCTGATCGTGCGTGACGAACACGAAGGTGATGCCCAGTCGACTCTGGAGCAACTTGAGTTCGATCTGCATCTCTTCGCGAAGTTTGCGATCGAGCGCTCCGAGCGGTTCGTCTAGGAGCAGGACGCTGGGGCGGTTGACGAGCGCGCGGGCCACCGCGACACGCTGCTGCTGACCGCCCGACATCTGACGTGGTTTGCGGTCGGCCAACTTGCTCATCTGGACCATGTCGAGCGCTTCAGCCACCCGGGTGGCGATATCGGACTTGTTGACGCCCTTCTGGCGAAGGCCATAGGCCACGTTTTCGCTCACGGTCATGTGCGGGAAGAGCGCGTAGTGCTGGAACACCGTGTTGACGTCGCGCTTGTACGGGGGAATGCCCTGCACGTACTGGCCGCTGATGCGAATGAAACCTTCGTCGGGCTGTTCGAAGCCGGCGAGCATGCGGAGCGTGGTCGTCTTGCCGCAACCCGACGGTCCGAGAAGAGAGAGGAACTCGCCCGAGCGGATCGACAGGCTCAGGTGATCGACGGCAATGACCGAGCCGTAACGCTTGGTGACGTTCTCGAGTTCGACTGCACCTCGGTCCTGCGACACCTGCCCGAACCCCCTCCCCAGAGATGTCCTTGCCACGACGACGCCCCATGAGGAACGTCTCGACGGATCATAGGGCACACCACTGCTTCACAGGGCGACAACTAGGGTGAACGTCAGGTGACCGAGCCGTCACCGGGACCCCACCATGACCGACGATCGCCAACTCAACGCTCGTCGGCACCTCTGGGGACACTTCACCAATCTCCACGCGACTCAACGCTCGGGCCTCCCGGTGATCAGCCGGGGTGAGGGCGCGTGGATCTTCGACGACGCGGGCCGGCGTTTACTCGATGGACTCTCGGGGCTCTTCACCGTGAACATCGGCCACGGTCGTCACGAGTTGGCCGAGGTGGCCGCGCGGCAGGCCGAGTCCCTGGCCTACTTCCCGATCTGGAGCTTCGCTCACGAGCCCGCGATCGACCTAGCCACACGACTGGCCGCCATCGCCCCGGGTGACCTCAATCGTGTCTTCTTCACGAGTGGAGGCGGCGAGGCTGTCGAGTCGGCCTGGAAGATCGCCGTGCAGTACTTCGCCGCCATCGGCCAACCGCAACGCCGCAAGGTCGTCAGCCGAAACTACGCGTACCACGGCACAACCCTGGGCGCACTCAGCATCACGGGCATCCCCGCCATTCGCGAACCGTTCGAGCCCCTGCTGCCCTGGGCCCTCAAGGCCGCCAACACCAACCGGTACCGCTGCGGGTTCTGCGCCCAGCAGTCGGCCTGCTCACTCGCGTGCGCCGACGATGTGGAGCGGGCGATCGTCGAGGCCGGACCCGACACGGTGGCCATGGTGGTCATGGAACCAGTGCAGAACACCGGGGGCACCCTCGTCCCACCTGCGGGTTATTGGGAGCGAGTGCGTGCGATCTGCGACCACTACGGAATCTTGTTGGTGTCCGACGAAGTCATCTGCGGTTTCGGCCGCCTCGGCCACTGGTTCGGTTGCGAACGATTCGGCTACCAGCCCGACATGATCACATTCGCCAAGGGGGTGACCAGCGGATACGCGCCCCTCGGAGGGGTGATCGTGAGCGATCGCATCGCCGCACCTTTCATCGAACGCGACGGCCAGATCTTGCTGCACGGTCTCACGTTCGGTGGGCACCCGGTGAGTTGTGCCGTGGCCCTGGCCAACATCGATCTCCTGGAGAAGGAAGACGTTCTCGGATCGGTGCGCCGCAACGAGCCGGTGTTCGACGAGGTGATGGAATCGCTCCGCGAATTGCCTCTGGTGGGTGACGTGCGCGGCTGTGGCTACTTCCGCGTGATCGAACTCGTGAAGGACAAGGAAACGAAGCAGTCGTTCGACGCCGCCGAATCGAACTGGCTGTTGCGCGACACCCTGTCGCCCCGCATCTTCGCCAACGGCCTCTTCTGCCGCGCCGACGACCGCGCCGACCCTGTGCTCGTCCTGGCCCCCACGCTGGTGTGCGGGCCCGACGAACTGCGTTTCATCGGCGAGGTGCTCACCGACGCGATCGAGTACGCGGCAACCGAGTTCGCCCGCCGCTGAGAACTCAGGCGAGATTCGCCGTTACATCAGGCGAGATTCGCCATGACGTGCTTGATACGCGTGTAGTCGTCGAGCGCGTACGCCGAGAGATCCTTGCCGTAACCCGACTTCTTGAAGCCGCCGTGCGGCATCTCGGCCACCATCGGTATGTGTGTGTTGACCCACACGCATCCGAAGTCGAGTCGCTTGGTCATACGCATGGCGCGCGCAAAATCCTTGGTCCACACACTCGAGGCCAATCCGTACTCCACACCATTGGCGAGTCGAACGGCTTCGTCCTCGTCGGTGAACTTCTGCACGGTGATCACCGGTCCGAAGATCTCGTTCTGGATCATCTCGTCGTCCTGCTTGAGGTTGCTCACGACAGTCGGCGAGAAGAAGTACCCCTTGTTGCCCTGACGCGCACCGCCGGCGGTGACCTCGGCATGCTTGGGCAGACGATCGAAGAAGCCACTCACCCGGGACAGCTGATTGGCGTTGTTGACCGGACCGAAGAACGTGTCGTCGGAGTCGGGGGCGCCGCACACCGTGGCCTTCGCGCGCTCGGACAACGCGGCCACGAAATCCTTGTACACGCCGCCGGAACACAGCACGCGCGTAGCAGCCGTGCAGTCCTGACCCGCGTTGAAGTAGCCGCCGATGGCGATTCCCTCGGCGGCGGCTTCAATGTCGGCGTCGTCGAACACGACGACCGGCGCTTTTCCACCGAGTTCGAGGTGTACGCGCTTCAGTGACTTGGCGGCGGCCTCGGCCACCTCCATCCCGGCGCGAACCGAACCCGTCACACTCACCAACGACGGCGTGTCGTGGGCGACCATGGCTCGTCCGGTGTCGCGATCGCCGCAGATCACGTTCACCACACCCGGCGGGAGGAACTCGGCGCAGATCTCGGCCAACAACGTGGTGGTCACTGGAGTGGTGTCGCTCGGCTTGAGAACCACGGTGTTGCCGGCCGCCACAGCCGGAGCGAACTTCCACACCGCCATCATCATCGGGTAGTTCCACGGAGCCACCTGCGCGCACACACCGACCGGCTCGCGTCGGATGTAACTCGTCATGCCCGGCACGTACTCCCCCGCACTCTTGCCTTCGAGGTGACGGGCCGCGGTGGCGAAGAAGCGAACGTGGTCGACCATCGGCGGAATCTCCTCCGACCGCGTGATGCCAACCGGCTTACCGCAGTTCTCCGATTCGAGGGCGATGAATTCTTCTCCACGCGCTTCGATCGCATCGGCGATACGGAACAACGCGAGCGAACGATCCTTCGGGGTGGAATCACGCCAGGTCTCGAACGCGTCAGCGGCGGCCTTCATGGCGGCGTCGACGTCGGCCTTCCCCGAATTCGGTGCCGTCGCGTACTGCTCGCCGGTGGTCGGATCGATCACCGGGATCGTCTTGCCGTCCGAAGCGTCGACGTACTGGCCGTTCACGAAGTTGCGGTAGGTCTTCATGGCCCAACCTTAGTGCTGGCGACTGAGCCTCCGATCGCGTCGGAGACTAGGTTGAAGGGCATGGCCACTCTCGTTCACGAACTCGATGTTCCGGTCGTCGACTTCGTCTTCGCCGACGCGCTTCAACAACGTGAGAAGTTGGCCGAGATCGCCAAGGAGTCCTGGATCGCCCGCGGTGCGTTCGCACACTTGGTGTTCACGTACGAGGATTGCCAGGCGATCCTGCGTGACAAGCGCTGGCACAACGCGGCCGCTCTCGTGACCGAGTTCAACGGCATCACCGATCCGCGACTCAAGGAGCGCCGCCGTGAGTCGATCCTGTCGGCCGAGGGTGACGTGCACACACGTCTGCGTCGTCTGGTGGCTCCTTCGTTCACCCCCCGCTCGGCCGATCGCCTGCGCCCGTTCATGCGCGAAGTGCTCAATGGTCTGCTCGATCAGGTGACCGCGAGTGGGCGCTGCGACCTGGTGGCCGACATCTGCGATCCGTACCCGATTCCGATCATCTGCGAATTGCTCGGTGCACCGAAGAGCGACTGGAAGTCGTTCAGCGTGTGGGCCGAGGACGTGCTGCGGATCTTCAATCCGAATGCCGCCGAAGAGACCGAGCGAATTCTCAAGGCGCAGATCGAACTCGAGGAGTACACGCGCCAGCTCATCGCCGACCGTCGAAACAAGCCGGCCGACGACCTCATCACGAGTCTTATCGCCGCCGAAGAAGCGGGTGACAAGTTGAGCGAGGACGAACTGGTGATGATGGTCGAAGCGGTCATCGTCGGAGGCACCGATACCACGCGCAACCAACTCGGATGCTCCGTGGCCCTCTTCGCCGAACACCCCGATCAATGGCAACTGTTGGCCGAGCAACCCGAACTCGCTCCCCGCGCCGTCGAAGAGACCATGCGCTACTTCGGAGCCGTCCGCAGCACCGGCCGAATCGCCAGCGTCGACATCGAATACAAGGGAGTGTTGTTCCCCAAGGGTTCGTTCGTGGCTCCGGCCCTCGCAATGGCGAACCGCGACTCGTCGGTCTACTCCGACCCGGAAACCTTCGATATCCGACGCGAACCGTTGGGGCAGCCCCAGATGACCTTCGGGTCCGGAATCCACTACTGCCTCGGTGCAGCTCTGTCGCGCGCCGAACAGCAAGAGGCCTTGGTGATCATGGCGCAGCGCATGCGCAACCTGAAGATCGATGGGGCTGTCACCTGGAAGCCGTCCACGACGGCGATCTACGGCCCCGAGAAGATGCCGCTCACCTTCGACCCGAGTTGATCGGTCGCGCCACCGCGCGCCCAGCAGCAGGTTCGGTTACACGCTCCGCAGCGAGTGGTGCCACCATGTCGTTATGTCGAAAGAGTTGAAGCTCGGTTACTCCACTGGTTACTGGTCGGCGGGTCCGCCCAAAGGTGCTCTCGAAGGAGTGAAGGAAGCCGAGCGACTCGGTTTCGATTCGGTCTGGACGGCCGAGGCCTACGGCTCGGATGCGTTGTCACCACTCGCGTGGTGGGGATCACAGACCGAGAAGGTTCGTCTCGGAACGTCGATCATGCAGATGAACGCGCGCACGCCAACTGCGGCCGCGATGGCGGCCATCACCATGGACCATCTCTCGAACGGTCGATTCATCCTCGGTCTCGGCGTGAGTGGACCGCAGGTGGTGGAGGGCTGGTACGGCCAGGCCTACGGCAAGCCGCTCGCGCGCACCCGTGAGTACGTGGAGATCGTGCGCAACGTCATCCGACGCGACAAGCCGATCGAGCACCACGGCGAGTTCTACGACCTTCCCTACACCAAGTCGGATGGCCGCGGTCTGGGCAAGCCGCTCAAGTCGACGGTGCATCCGCTGCGCAACGAGATCCCGATCTTCCTCGGTGCCGAGGGCCCGAAGAACGTCGCGTTGTCGGCCGAGATCTGCGACGGCTGGTTGCCACTCTTCTTCTCGCCGAAGGAAGACGGCTTCTATCGCAAGTGCCTGAACGAGGGATTCGCCAAGTCGGGTGAATCGAACAAGGCCGACCGCTTCGAAGTCGCCACCACCATCTTGATCGTGCCCGGCGACGACGTGGAGAAGTGCGCCGACATGGTGCGCCCGTTCCTCGCGCTGTACGCCGGTGGCATGGGTGCGCGCGGCGCCAACTTCCACTTCGAGGTGTTTGCCCGCATGGGATACGAGGACGTCGCCCTCAAGGTGCAAGATCTCTATCTCGCCGGAAAGAAGGACGAAGCAGCGGCCGCGATTCCTCTCGCCATGGTCGAGGATGTCGCCCTCGTCGGCCCGCCCGACAAGATCAAGGGTGAGCTCGACCGGTGGAAGGAAACCTGCATCACCACATTCTTGGTGAGCGGCCCACCAATGGTGCTCCCGCTGTACGCCGATCTCATCAAGGGCTGACGAACGCGTCGATGAGTGGAGCAACGTTCGCGACGATTGCTCGCCAACGCGAACTCATCACTTCGGGTCTGGCATCACCGCTCGAAATTGTCGACGAGGCGCTAGCGCGCGCAGCTGAGGTTCAGCCATCGCTCAACTGTTTCGTGGAGATCTGGGCCGACGAAGCGCGCGAACGGGCTCGCACCCTCGGATCCCACGACGGCCGGGCCTTGTTCGGAATTCCCGTGGCCATCAAGGACACGTCACCGTGGAAAGGTCACCGGCTCACACTCGGATCACGCACTCACGCTTCGCACGTGGCCGACACCACCGGATGGGTGGTCGAACGATTGCTCGATGCCGGTGCGGTGATCATCGGCAGCACGAATACACCGGAGTTCGCCCACGCCGGAATCACTGACAACTCGCTCCACGGCGCCACGCGCAATCCGTGGAACCTCGAACGGACGACCGGAGGTTCGAGCGGCGGTTCGGCAGCGGCCGTCGCGTCGGGTTGCATTGCGGTGGCCGAGGGCTCCGACATGGGCGGTTCGGTGCGCATTCCTTCCGCCTGGTGCGGACTGGTCGGACTCAAACCGTCACTCGGCCGCATTCCAATGGACGTCCTGCCCGGCCTCTGGGATCTGATCTCGCATCACGGACCACTCGCACGCAGTGTGGACGACGCGTGGGAGTTCCTGCTCGCCACGCAGGGGCCGTCGCTGCGCGATCCGTACTCGTTTCATCCGGCTCTTCAGCCGACAGCTCGTCGTGACGTCGACCTGTCGTCGTTGAAGGTCGCTTGGTCGATCGATCTGGGTTGTTGGGCGGTCCACGACGAGATCGCCCGAGCCGTCGTCGACGTGGTCGAACTCCTTGGCGACACCGGCGCTACCTGCCAGGCCGCCCCTCCCCTCTTCACCGCTCACGACAACCTGGTGTGGCTGGAGTTGTGGGGCATCTTCATGGCCGCGTACTACGGCCAGCAATACGACTCTCGCGCCGACGAACTCGACGGTGACGTGCGCTCGCTGATCGAGTACGGCCGCACACTCAGCGCGGTGGACGCCAAGCGCTTGGAGATCGACCGAACCGTTGCGTGGAAGCGAGTTGCTTCGGCACTCGAGCACAACGACGTGATCGTGTGCCCCACCATGTCGCAGCCGCCGGGACCCGCCACCAAGGAACTCAACACCCGGCGTGCACAAAGTCACGACGATGGTCGACATCACTCCGAAGACATGACTTCGGTGTGGAATCTCGTGTCGCCTCTTCCGATCGTCTCGGTGCCGGCCGGTCGTCACACCGGCGTCGACGACGGACTACCGATTGGTGTGCAAGTGGTCGGACGACCCGGCAGCGAAGACGTGGTCCTGGCCGTGGCACAACACATCGAGCGCGCAATCGGCGCGCCGAACTGGCGCTAGTCGCAGCAGGAGTCGCGCCAGCCGCAGCCGGAGCATTTGAAGTGTGCGTGCTCGGGGAACAAGTCGCCACCGCACAACGGACACTCGGGGTACGTGCCGAGCGGCGAGCGACACGATGACGCCGATTCGGCCGGCTTCTCGTTCTGCCGAGCATCAGTGTTCACGGCCGTGTTGACGTCGGTGTTCACGTCACGAGTCTGTCACCGTTCCGGTCTCCGCCTGTGGACCCTCACTAGGCTCGCAGAGGCCCATGAACGACGAACTCCCTCCGCTTCCGCATGGGCACACACCCGGCTCGGCCCGCGCCGCCATGGCCTACCGCGACTACCGGCTCATCTGGTCGGGGCTGTTCTTCTCCAACATCGGCACCTGGATGCAGAACCTCGCCTTGCCGGCGTACGTCGATCACCGAACCGGTTCGGCCCAAGTGGTGTCGCTCCTGGTGTTCGCCCAACTCGGTCCGATCCTGCTCTTGGCGGTACCGGGAGGGCTGATCGCCGATCGCTTCGATCGCAAACGATGGCTCATGGGAATGCAGTGGGTGCAGCTCGTGTTCGCGCTGGTGATCGCAGCACTGGTCGCCTCCGACGGGCCGATCTGGTCGTTGTTCGTGGCTCAGGCAGCCGTGGGCATTGCCAACGCCCTCAACAATCCGGCGTTCCAAGCAACCATTCCCATGCTGGTCGACAAACGCGATTTGGCCGGCGCGATCTCCATGAATTCGATGCAGCTCAACGGCACGCGAGTACTCGGCCCGAGCATCGCGGCCCTGCTCAACATCGTCGGAGTGTCGACCGCGAGCCTGTTCGTGATCAATGCGGCTACGTATCTCGTCCTCATCGTGGCCCTCACCATGGTCACGTTGCCCGCCGTTCGTACGCTCGACCATGATCAGGGCTGGCGTCGACTCTTCACGGGCGTCAATATCGCGCGCGACCGCCCGGTGCTGTCGCGCCTCTTGTTGGCGATGACTTCGTTCTCGTTCTTCTCGCTGGTTGTCGTGGCCCTCTTCCCGTCGGTCACCCGCGAGAACTTCGCGGTCGATCCCGAAGGCTCGACGTATCGCTGGATCTACGCGGTGTTCGGCACCGGCGCTTTCGCTGGTGCCGCCGCGGCCGGAACGTTTCTCACCAAAG
>CAYNKE010000069.1:0-10287 GCA_964397715.1 uncultured Bifidobacterium sp.
TCTGCCTCGGCCCCGAGTTCCCGGCCACGGCCAGTCAAGCAGTCGGGTGTGTCGGGTTCCAGTCAGGACGCCCTGAACAGGACGTTTGTGTCCGTTTCCACATCCCGAGCCCGCCGGTAGCGTGTTTGCGACCTGCACTTTTGTGAAGGCCCGAAGGAGAACCGATGTCCGACGTCCAAGTGACCAACGAACCGCCCCGAGCCCACGTCCGCGTGGTGTTCCTCGGCCCGGTGTCGCCGCACTGGGACGTGGTGGGCGATTACGGCGACCGCGCTCTGGTGGACGAGTTCCGTACCCGGGCTCTGGCTCGCCTCGTGCTGTTGCCCTACAACGACCCGCAGTTCAAGCGCAATCGCGAGCGCATCATGCGCGATGCCGAGCGCGAGAACATCACGGTCGAGTGGGATCTCGGCTTCGACGAAGAAGCCGTCTGAGGGTTGGCGCACGCTCAGTGCGCTGAATTTCTGGTGAACCGCCCAACCGCCGGGCGCACCCGTTCGGCTTCGACCGTACGCTGATCACATGGACGTGGGGTCACCTGATCGCTTCGTCAACCGCGAACTGAGCTGGCTCGACTTCAACGAGCGTGTCCTGAGTATGTCCACCGAACCTGGTGTGCCGTTGCTCGAGCGGGCCAAGTTCCTCGCCATCTTCGCGTCCAACCTCGACGAGTTCTTCCAGGTTCGGGTGGCCGCCATGCGCGATCAACAGGCGGCGGGCGTGTCGGTTCCGTTGCCCGACGGACTCACGCCATCGCGTCAACTCGATCGGGTGGTGCTTCGTGTGGCCGAGTTGGCGGCACGGCAACAGGCGATCTTCCTCGAACATGTCGAGCCGGCCCTGCGTTCGCACGGCATCGCGATTTGCACGTGGGCCGACCTCACCGAAGCCGAGCGAGTGTTCGCCCGCGAGTACTACGACGAGCGAATCTTCCCGGTTCTCACCCCGCTCGCGGTCGATCCGGCCCACCCGTTCCCGTATGTGTCGAACTTGGCTCTCAGTCTCGCGGTGATGGTGCGCGATCCGAAGACCGGTGACGAGCGGTTCGCCCGCGTGAAAGTACCGACGGTGTTTCCGCGTCTGCTGGCGTTGCCGGGTGGCGAACGCTTCGTTCCCGTCGACGTGATCATCGAGACGCACATCGGTTCGTTGTTTCCCGGAATGGAGATTGCCGACGCTGTCGCCTTCCGCGTCACGCGCAACACCGACCTCACGCTCGAGGACGAAGACGCCGACGATCTGTTGGCCGCGGTCGAAACCGAGCTGCGCCGCCGCCGTTTCGGCCGGGCCGTTCGCCTCGAAGTCGAAGAGAGCGCGTCGCCCGCCGTGGTCGACTTGTTGCTCGACGAACTCGAACTGCATCGCGACGACGTCACGTGGGTTCGCGGGCCGCTCGATCTGACGTGTTTGTGGCAGGTGCACGCCATCGATCGACCCGATCTGAAGGACGATCCGTGGGTTCCGGTCACGGCCGGTCGCCTCGCCGCCGCCGAGAACGACGAGCGTTCGATCTTCTCGGTGGTTCGCGAGCGAGCACTCCTCGTTCATCATCCCTACGAGAGTTTCGCGAGTTCGGTCGAAGAGTTCTTGTCGCAGGCCGCCGACGATCCTCGTGTGCAGAGCATCAAGATGACCCTGTATCGCACGAGTGGCGACAGCCCGATCGCGCGACACCTCATTCGTGCCGCCGAACGTGGTGTACAGGTCGCGGTGTTGGTCGAATTGAAGGCGCGTTTCGACGAAGCCGTGAACGTCACGTGGGCCAAAGCCTTCGAACGCGCGGGTGTGCACGTCGTGTACGGGCTCGTGGGTTTGAAGACGCACGCGAAGTGCGCCATGGTCGTTCGCGAAGACGCCGATGGCTTGCGCCGCTACGTGCATCTCGGCACCGGCAACTACAACTCGCGCACATCGCGGTTGTACGAAGATCTTGGTTACATCACGTGCGAACCCGACATCACGTCCGACGCGGCACAGTTGTTCAACCATCTCACCGGTTACAGCCGCGACGTGAAGTACCGCCGGCTCATCGTGGCACCAGAAGATCTCCGTCCTCGTCTGGTCGATCTCATCCGTCGAGAGGGCGAAATGGGGGAGCGCGGCCATATCACTCTCAAGGCCAATTCGGTGGCCGATCCGGGCATCATCGACGAGTTGTATTCCGCCAGTCAGAAGGGTGCGCGCATCGATCTCGTGGTGCGCGGTATCTGCTGCTTGCGGGTCGGAGTGCCGGGTCTGTCGGAGAACATTCGAGTGCGATCGGTGTTGGGGCGTTATCTCGAGCATTCGCGCATCTATCGATTCGCCAACGGGCAGGGCGATGGCCAGCCACTGCACCTGATCGGCTCAGCCGATCTCATGGGCCGCAACCTCGATCGGCGGGTGGAGGTTTTGACCCCCCTCACCAATCCTCGACACCAGGAATGGCTCGACCACACCCTGGCCGTCCTCCTCGATCCGGAGGCCCCGGCGTTCGATCTGCAGCCCGAAGGCGTGTGGAAGCGGGTCGGGCCGGCCGATTTCGAACCCCATCCGCAACGACGGATGTACGAGTGGGCGTCGCATCAGCAGACCCGGCGCACTCGGCGCGGCAGTTGACCGACCGATCAGCCGGTCTGGTCACAAGTTTTCAGGGAACTGTCGCGGGTTGTTCACCTAGGGTTCACCTGGACATCGAAAATAGTCCATCTGAGCGTCCTACCTTGCCACTTGGTCGGATGCACAGGGTGTCCGACGTGCAAGGAGATGAACTGTTCATGAACCTGAAGCGCTTGGCCCCCTGGGCGTCTGCAGTGGCACTTCTCTTCGTCGCCGCCTGTGGTGGAGACGACGGTGGCTCATCCGAGAGCCCCAACGACACTTCGGCTGCAACCGAGACCACCGCGGGTGGCGACTCGTCGAGTGCGGGCGGCTCGGTCTTCGTGACTGGCTCGTCGACCGTCGAGCCCATCTCCATCAAGGTCGGTGAGTTGGCCGGTACCGCCGAAGGCGGCGGCATCGCCGTGACCGTGGAAGGTCCCGGCACCGGAGACGGTTTCAAGAAGTTCTGCGCGGGCGAAGGCGACATCACCGGCGCGTCACGTGCCATCAAGGACGAAGAGGCGCAGCTCTGCGCCGACAACGGCATCGAGTTCGTCGAGCTCGCGGTCGCGATCGACGGTCTGACCGTCGCCACCAGCCCGAAGAACTCCGCGGTCGAGTGCCTCGACAAGGCGGCGCTGTACGCGCTCACCGGACCCGAGTCGGAAGGATTCGCGAGCTGGGCCGACGCCAATGAACTGGCGGCTGAACTCGGTTCGGCCTTCGCGACTCTGCCCGATGCTCCGCTGTCGATCTACGGACCGGGTGAAGAGAGCGGTACCTACGACTCGTACGTCGAGTTCGCCATCAAGAAGATCGCCGAAGAGCGCGGCACCGACGACTTCACTCGTGCCGATTACACCGCCAGCCCGAACGACAACGTGATCGTCGACGGCATCGAGAGCAGCGACACGTCACTCGGTTGGGTGGGCTACGCCTACTTCAAGGCCGAGGGTGACCGGATGAAGGGCATCGCCATCGCCGACAGCGACGGCAAGTGTGTCGCTCCGTCCGACGAAACCATCGCTGATGGTTCGTACCCCTTCAGCCGCACGCTGTACATCTACGTCAACAAGGCCAAGGCCGCCGAGAATCCGGCCGTCGTCGCATACGTCGACCTCTACTTGTCAGAGGCCGGTGTCGAGCAGGTGAGCGCCGCCGGCTACGTCGCACTCGGCGCCGACAAGATCCAGGCCAGCCGCGACGCGTGGAGCGCTCGGGGCTGATCGACATGAGCGGGTCTCTCGTCGTCGCGGATTTCCAAGGAGATCCGCGACGACGTGCCCGTGATCGCCGCATGAGGGTCGTCCTCGGCGGTGCCGCGATGGTCACAGTGGTGATCAGCGCGTTGATTCTTTTCGTTCTGTTCCGCGGCGCGATCGACTTCTTCCGTTCGATCGGATGGGATTTCGGAATCCTGGTCGACGACAGCGCGGCACCGGGCTGGTTCCCGCGCCGTGAGCGTTTCGACCTTCTCACCATCGTGTTGGGCAGCATCGTCATGGGTCTGTTGGCCATGATCGTCGCGGTGCCCCTCGGTCTCGGCACTGCGGTGTACCTCAGCGAGTACGCACCACCCCGCGTCCGTCGCATCGTGAAGCCCGCGGTCGAAGTTCTGGCCGGAATCCCCTCGGTGATCGTCGGCTACTTCGCCCTCAAGTTCATCGCGCCCAACATCGTCGATCCGATCTTCTCGCCCGATCAACCGCGCAACATGCTCGTGGCTGGCATGGCCATCGGTGTTCTCGTCGTGCCGATCATGGCGTCCATCTGCGAGGACGCTCTACGAGCGGTCCCGATGTCTCTGCGCGAGGCGAGTTTCGGTGTGGGTGCCCGAAAGAGCACGACGACCGTTCGGGTGGTGCTCCCGGCCGCCGTATCGGGAATCGTCGCGGCGTTCATCATCGCCACCTCGCGCGCGATCGGCGAGACCATGGTGGCGGCCATGGCCGGTGGGCGCGATGGATCGGGGCCTCGGGTGTTGAGCCCGCTCGAGCCGGGTCTCACCATGACCGCAGCCATGACCAATGCTGCTGGTGGTACCGACCAGGTGAAAGCCGGTGCACCTTTCCAGGTTCTGTTCTTCGTGGGTCTCTTGCTCTTCGTGCTGACGATGAGTCTCAACATGATCGCCGATCGGGTGGTCCGGAAGTATCGGCAGAAGTACTGACATGAGCACCGTCGAACTGTCACCCACCGATTTGCGAATTCGGGAGAAGAGCCGGGGATCACTCGTGCTCGGCTTCGGCCTTCTCGTCGCCGTGACCTTCACGCTCTTGTCGTTGTTCGTTCTCTTGGCGCGCATCTTCACGCAGGCGATTCCGGCGTTTCGCGAGCGTGGCACCGACTTCATCACCGACACCATCGGATCCGAACCCGGGATCTCGGGAATCTGGCCGGGATTGTTCGGATCGTTCGGTATCGGTGTCGGAGTTCTGTTGTTGGCGGTTCCGCTCGGATTGGCAGCCGCGATCTATCTCGAGGAGTACGCCAAGCCCACTCGCTTCAATCGCTTCGTCATCGTGAACATCCGCAACTTGGCCGGCGTGCCCGCAGTGATCTACGGTGTTCTCGGATTGATCATCTTCGTCGGTTGGCTCAGGCCCATCACCAACGGTGGAAGCGTGATCGCCGCGGCGCTCACACTCTCCGTTCTGGTCCTTCCCGTGATCATCATCACCGGCATGGAAGCCATTCGCTCGGTGCCCACCGGCATCCGCGAGGCCGGTTATGGCGTGGGGGCTACACGTTGGGAAGTCACCCGCGACCATGTTTTGCCCTACGCGATGCCCGGAATTCTCACCGGCACGGTTCTCGCCCTGTCGCGAGCGCTCGGAGAGGCGGCACCGCTCATCATGATCGGAGCGATCACGGGTTTGTTGCCCGAAACCTCGCTCTCCGGAAAGTTCACCGCGATTCCGATGCTCATCTACAACTGGTCGGGTCGCCCCGACAGCGCTGGCGGTGCGATTGGTTGGTCGAATTCGGCCGCTGCTGCCGGTCTGGTGTTGTTGGTGCTGGTGATCGCGTTCAATCTCACCGGAGTGCTCTTGCGTCAGAAATTCGAGAAGAAGAGAGTGGGTACCTGATGATCCAGGTCCAGGCAGTCCAGCCCGAGAGGACCACCGAATCGTCGGTGGTGTTCTCGGTTCGCGACCTCAACGTGTACTACGGCGACTTTCGAGCCGTGCGCGACGCGTCGTTCGACATCAACGAGAACGAGATCACGGCCTTCATCGGTCCGTCGGGGTGCGGAAAGACCACGGTCTTGCGTTGCCTCAACCGCATGAACGACTTCATCGAGTCGGCGCGGGTCGACGGCAAAGTGGAGTATCACGGAGTCGACTTGTACGACCCGCAGGTGAACTCCAACGAGGTGCGCCGTCGAATCGGCATGGTTTTCCAGAAGCCAAATCCGTTCCCGAAAAGCATCTTCGAGAACGTCGCCTACGGAGCGAAGTTGTCGGGACGCTTCTCGAAGACCGAAATCAACGAGGTGGTCGAGAACGCACTGCGCCAGGCGGCTCTGTGGGACGAAGTGAAGGATCGTCTCAAGGCCTCGGCTCTCGGATTGTCGGGCGGTCAGCAGCAGCGCTTGTGCATTGCGCGTTGCATCGCGGTCAAGCCTGACGTGATCCTCATGGACGAGCCCTGTTCGGCCCTCGACCCCATCGCGACGGCACGCATCGAAGACTTGATGCAGGAGATCAAGAAGGATTTCTCGATCATCATCGTGACCCACAACATGCAGCAGGCCGCGCGCGTGAGCGATCGCACCGCATTCTTCACCACCGAGATCAACCCGGAAAGTGACCGTCGCACGGGTGTGCTGGTGGAGATCGATTCCACTCGAAAGATCTTCTCGATGCCTTCGGACGAACGCACCGAGTTGTACGTGACCGGACGCTTCGGCTGAGGAGGAACTTCATGGACGAGATTCGCAAGAACTATCACAAGCACCTCGACGAGATCCGCCAGGAATTGGTTCGTATCTCGGCGCGAGTCACCGAGAGCATTCCGAAGGCGACGAACGTCCTGCTCGATCAGGATCTGAACGCCGCCGAGGCGATGATCGTGGCTGACGACGAGATCGATGCGCGGTCGGTGGAGGTGGAAGACAACTGCATTCGTGTCCTGGCTCTGCAGGCTCCGGTGGCCGGTGATCTGCGGCAGGTCGTTGCTGCGTTGAAGATCTCACCCGAACTCGAGCGCACGGCCGACCTGGTGGTCAACATCTGCAAGGCGGCCCGACGAATCTACGGACACGACCTCGACCCGAAGTTGCGCGGCCTCGTTCTCAAGATGAGTGAGCAGGCGCGCGCACTCATGAGCGAAGCCACCAGTGCCTACCTCGACCTCGACGCCGCGCGCGCCGCCGCCATCGACGACATGGATTCGTTCCTCGACGATCTGCAGCGACAGTTCATTCAGGCCATCTTCGAGTCGCACGCGGCCGGCCGAATCGATCTTCAGGTGGCCATCCAAATGGCGGTCGTGGCACGGTTCTACGAGCGAATCGGCGACCACGCCGTGAACATCGGCGAGAAGGTCCGCTATGTAGTCACCGGGTGGTTGCCCGAGCACACTGGCGCGGCTCGTCATCACGAGCGCGTCTCCAAAGACCCCACTCCGATCGGATTGCCGAAGGCTGGTGGAGTATGACCGACCGCAATTCAGGTGATCGGCTCCAGGCCGAGGCGGTCACCGCCATCTTCGAGTTGGTCGACGAGTCGCGAACCGCGATCTACGTCGCGTCGCGCGACGGCGGAATCATTTATCGCAATCGGGAGGCCGACCAGTCGCTCGAGAAGGGGGTCGGGGGGATCCTGCTCGAGGAGGCCGTTGAGGCGAATCTGCGATCGGCTCTCGGGGGCGAGACGACCCGTCAATTGCTGGAACTCCTCGGCCCACCGCGCCAGATCTTGTCGATCACGGCCAACCCGCTTCCGTCTGGCGGTGCGGTGGCCCGCGTCGAAGACGTCACCGAGCGGCACCGGATCGATTCGGTGCGCACCGATTTCGTGGCCAACATCAGTCACGAGTTGAAGACGCCGGTGGGTGCGTTGTCGGTTCTGGCCGAAGCGATTTCCCACACTGATGACGGCGAAACCGTGAAACGCCTGGCCGATCGGATGATTGCCGAGTCGACTCGCGTCGCGCGCACGGTCGAAGACTTGCTCGAACTGTCGCGGATCGAAATGGGGTCGAGCGAAACTCGTGAACGAGTGGAGATCGGCTCAGCAGTTGCCGAGGCGATCGATCGTGCCCGCCCGCTGGCCGAGTCACGAAGCGTGCACATCGACGTGAAGGCACCCGAACGCGCGTTGCACGTGATGGCCAAGCGTCGCGAACTCGTTTCGGCGGTCGGCAATCTCGTCGAGAACGCCGTGAAGTACTCCGACGACAACGGTCGCGTCGACATCACCATTCGCGGTGAGTCCGACCGGGTCTCAGTCGCCGTAGCCGACCACGGTCCCGGCATCCCTCACCAAGATCTCGACCGAATCTTCGAGCGCTTCTATCGCGTCGATCGAGCCCGCTCCCGTGACACGGGTGGTACCGGACTCGGTCTGGCCATCGTTCGCCACGTGGCCTCCAATCACGGCGGAGACGTGAGCGTGTCGAGTGTCGAAGGTGAAGGATCGACGTTCACGTTCACCATCCCGATCGGCAAGACATGGGGAGCCCGATGAGCAAGCAAACAGTTCTCGTCGTCGAGGACGAGGAGAGTTTCGTCGAAGCATTGCGTGTGGGCTTGGCCCGTGAAGGCTTCCGCGTGGAGGTCGCGCGCGACGGTGTGGAGGCGCTCACTCGCTTCGACACGGTGCGTCCCGATCTGGTTCTCCTCGACGTGATGTTGCCGAAGGCATCTGGCATCGACGTGTGCCGCCAGATCCGCAAGAAGTCACAGGTCCCGATCATCATGGTCACCGCCAAGTCGAGCGAGATCGACACCGTGGTCGGCCTCGAGGTCGGCGCCGACGACTACATCACCAAGCCCTATCGGCTCACTGAACTCGTGGCCCGAATGCGCGCGGTGCTTCGCCGGAGTTCAGTCGATTCGTCGGTTCCCGTGGCGGGCTTGGGTCCGTCGGCCATCGAGATCGACGGCATCACTCTCGACCCCGAGGTGCACGAAGTCACCGTCGACGGAGCGGTCGTCACCATGCCTCTCAAGGAGTTCGAACTCCTTCACCTGCTTCTGGCCAACGCCGGTCGCGTGGTGTCTCGGGAGAACATCATCGATCGGATCTGGGGGATGGATTACGTGGGCGACACCAAGACGCTCGACGTGCACATCAAACGCCTGCGGTCGAAGATCGAATCCGATCCGTCGAACCCCACGCGCATCATCACCATCCGCGGTCTCGGTTACAAGTTCGACAAGCCACGTTGACGTGTCCGCGGGCGGTTCCGGCCCGGAACCTAACATCGTGCCGTGAGTGACGAGCCGCTGCTGCCCGGTCGAGGACGCGGCAAGGCGTACGTTCCGCCCAAACATCAGCACCGAGTGGTGGGGTCGCCGTTCACGCGATTGGTGAGAGTGCACGCCTTGATGGCGGCCGGCGAGGCGTCGATGGCGGTGGCGCTCGCTGATTCACTCTTCTTGTCGATCACGCCGGGTGAAGCCCGCAGTCGCGTGATCCTGTTCCTCGCGGTGTCGTTCGCGCCGTTCGTGGTGCTCGGTCGGTTCATCGGCCCGGTGATCGACCGAATGCCCGGTGGCCGTCGTCTGCTGGTCACACTCATCGCGGCGTTACGGGCTGTGGTGATGGTGCTGATGGTGTGGCAACTCGATTCGCTGTTCTTGTTCCCGTTGGCGTTCTTGGCCATGGTTCTCAACAAGACGTACGGCGTCTCGAAGTCGGCCATGCTTCCGTCGCTCACTCGGAGCGAAGCCGACCTGGTGGAAGCCAACGCCAAGTTGGGAGTCACGGCTGGCATCGTGGGTTTTCTCGCCGCCGTGCCGGCCGGTGTGCTCAGCCTGATCTCGGCTCAGACCACTCTCATGTTCGGTACCGTCGTCTTCGTGCTGGCGACGACGCAGGCGTTGCGTCTGCCCAAGCGTTCGGTGGCCCGGGACGAACCGGCCGAACTCGAGATCGTGGAACTTCGACAAGTGGGTGTGATCGTCGCCTCGACTTCGCAGGGCCTCATTCGCGCATCGGTGGGTTTCCTGTTCTTCCATCTGGCGTTCTGGTTCGCCGATCCGCAACGTTCGCAGGTGGTCGGCTTGTCGGAGAACGGGCTCTGGCGCAAGACCGAGTACCACTTCGGCCCTCAGTTCGGCACGTTCTGGTTCGGTGTGGCGGTGTCGTTGGCCGCGGTCGGAACTCTGCTCGGCAACCTGAGTGCGAAGTCGATGCGTCGTTTCCCGCGTGTCGAGTCGTTGCTCATCGTGGGTTTGACCATCATCGGAATTGCTGGCGTGCTCGCTGCGATACTTCCCACCACGTTGGTGGCGTTGCTCGCCGCGGCATCGGTGAACTTCGCCGCCGCGATCGGCAACATGGCGTTCGAGACCATCGTGCAGCGCGACGCACCCGACGCGAATCGTGGACGCGCGCTGGCCAACTTCGCCACCCGATTCCAATTGATGTGGGTGGGGGCCGGGCTCGTGCCGGTGGTCCTCGACCTCCCTGGCGTCGTCGGTTTCGCCGTGGTCGGCGGAATCGGTTTCGCCGGTGCGTCGGCCTATTGGTTCAG
>CAYNKE010000070.1:0-10240 GCA_964397715.1 uncultured Bifidobacterium sp.
CTTCCACGTAACACCGTTCCTCGGACACGTCGCTCGGAAGGTGAATCGTCCAGGCGTAGCCGATGATGCGGCCGGAGTCGTCGACCGCGACCCGTGTGTCGCGGTCCATCCTCGTGAGCGTCGAGTCGAGTTCTTCTCCGAGTTCGTCGGGCTGCATGTTGACCCGGATGCCTGCCGATTGGTATCGGCGGTTCACGACGTCGGCGAGTTCGTGAAGATCGACGGGCCGCACCGGCCGGAGGGAAGTGATCATCGTGCGGGCGGAGGGACTTGAACCCACACCCCTTTCGGGACAGGAACCTAAATCCTGCGCGTCTGCCAGTTTCGCCACGCCCGCGTCCGGGTCACCCCAGGCCTCGAATGCTACGGTCCCGCCGCATGATCCGAGTCAGCGTCTACTACCCGTCGGGTGAAGGTTCGACCTTCGATCACGACTACTACCGCACCACGCACGTGCCCTTGGCGGCCAAGGCGTGGAAGCCGACCAGCACCACGATCGACAAGGGCATCGACGGCCCGTACGTCGCCGCGGTGCACATGACGTTCGACTCGATGGAGGCGTTCCAGGCCGGTGTCGGCTCACCTCTCACTGGTGAGGTCATGGCCGACGTGGCCAACTACACGAACATCACGCCCGTGATGCAGGTGGCCGAAGTCGTCGCCGACTGACGAACGAACCGGGGTGGCACCGACCGGGATTTCTTCGTGATATCTGGCCGGTGTGGTGTCGGGAGCCGGGTTGATTTGACAAACTGTTAAGCGTGACAATCGTCGACGCTCAGCACACGATCCAGGACGCTCTCGAGAATCAGTTCGGCCTGGCCGATCGGGTGGTCGATGCCGCGGCTCTGGCCAACAGCGTGACCCGATTCCGCCAGCAGGGCATCGTGTTGCCGACGTTCGCGCAACTCGCCGATCCGTCGTCGGTCGACCCGGCGGTCGTGGGCGATGCCGATCCGCAAGGTCCCGATGCGCGCAACCTGTGGCGCGTCCACTGGTACAACGACCTCGCCGGAAAGCGCGTGGCAGTTCCCGACCACGTCGTCCTCCCGACCGAACTGACCGGTGTGCCGAATCCGATCATCGTCGTGTTCGGCGACCGCTTCCCGATGATCACCGCGCACAAAGTGCTGGCCGCGTATTCGTGCCTCGCGCCGCGCGTCGTCACCGGACAGTTCGATCCCACGCGCCACCGCGCCATCTGGCCGTCCACCGGCAACTACGCGCGCGGCGGCGTGGCCATCAGCCGCATCATGGGCTGTCGCGGAGTCGCGATCCTTCCGGCGGGAATGAGCCAGGAGCGGTTCGACTGGCTCGACCGCTGGTGTGCCAATCCGAAAGAAGACGTCATCCGCACGGTCGGCACCGAGAGCAACGTCAAGGAGATCTACGACGCGTGCAACGAGCTGTCGAAGAGCCCCGACAACTTCGTCTTCAATCAGTTCTGCGAATTCGCCAACCACCTCGGTCACTACGAGGTCACGGGCCGCGCGTTCGGCCACGTCTTCGAGTCCGTTCGAGCCCAGATGAAGAAGCAGGGTCGAGATCTCAAGCTGGCGGCGTTCACGTCGGCTACCGGCTCGGCCGGAACCATCGCGGCGGGTGATCGCCTGAAGCACGATTACGGCACGAAGATCGTCGCGGTCGAAGCCCTCGAGTGCCCCACGATGCTCGAGAACGGTTTCGGGGAGCACAACATCCAGGGCATCGGCGACAAGCACATTCCGCTCATTCACAACGTCATGAACACCGACGTCGTCTGTGCGATCTCCGATCATGCGACCGACGAACTCGACGTGCTCTTCAACTCGAAGGCCGGACGCGCCTACCTCGCCGACAAGAAGGGCCTGTCCACCTCCCTGATCGACGCTCTCGAGCACTTCGGCTTCTCCGCGATCTGCAACACGCTGGCCGCGATCAAGACGTCCAAGCTCCTGAACCTCGGACCCGACGACGCCGTCATCACCGTCGCGACCGACGGTGGAGCGCTGTATCCGAGTTCGCGCCGGACCACGCTCGCATCGCGTTTCGGCGGTGAGATGTCGTCCACCGACGCCGCCGAAGTGTTCGGCCGTCATCTCGGCCACATCACGACCGAAGACATGATCGATTGCACGCAGCGCGACCGCAATCGCATCTTCAATCTCGGCTACTACACGTGGGTCGAGCAGCAGGGCACACCCTTCGAGTTGTTCGAGGCCCGGCGCGATCTCGGCTTCTGGCGCGGGCTGCAGCGTTACGTCCCGTTGTGGGACGAGATGATCCGCGACTTCAACGCCCGCGTCGCCGCCGGCTGATCATGCTGCGCTGCGCGGCGTGCTTTCGCTCGCTCGACGCGGGTCAGCCGCTCCCGTGGCGTTGCCCGTCCGAATCGGGCGATCGGCATCACGTTCTGCTGATCGATCGCGATCCACCAGTCGTGGGCGCCGAAACGAGTGCACAGATCTCCGCCGACGACAACCCGTTCGTTCGTTACGCACCGCGTCTGGCGTGGTGGGACTTCGTGAAGTCCCATGGCTGGAGCGACTCGCGCGCGATCGACGCGATCCACCGACTCGACGCCCGGGTGGCGACCGTTGCCGGTACCGGTTTTCGCACGACGCCTCTCGTCACGTCGACGGCTCTGGCCCAGGCCGTCGGCCTCGACGGCCGGGTGTTCGTCAAGAACGAAACCGTGAATGTTGCCGGATCGCAGAAGGCCCGTCACCTCTTCACGATCCTTCTTCACCTCGTCGCGGCCGAAGAATCAGGCCTCGTGCCCTGGAGTGGCACGGCCGATCGTCCGCGACTGGCCATCTCGTCGTGCGGAAACGCGGCGATCGCGGCGTCCACTCTGGCGGCGGCCGCCGAGTGGCCCATCGATGTGTTCATCCCCGAGTGGGCGGGTGGTGCCGTGGTCGACACGCTGAACTCGCTCGGAGCGAACGTCACTCGATGCCCGCGTCGATCGGACGATCCCCCGGGTGACCCGACGGTGCATCGCTTCCGTCAAGCGGTGGCGAACGGGGCGATTCCGTTCAGTGTGCAGGGGCCCGAGAACTCGCTATGTCTCGACGGAGGTCGCACCATCGGCTGGGAGGCGGCCGATCAACTGCACGCCCTCAACGTGACGTCGTTGAGTGCGGTGTACGCGCAGGTCGGGGGCGGAGCGTTCGCGGCGTCTTTGTCGCGCGGATTGCGTGAAGGCGGCACGGATGCTCCGCTCGTCGCCGTGCAAACCGCCGGATGTGCTCCTCTCGCGAGGGCATGGCAACTTGCTCACGACTCCACACAGGCCTGGGCCACCGACTGGACCCGCTTCATGTGGCCGTGGGAGCACGAGCCGGTGTCACTGGCCGACGGAATCCTCGACGACGAGACCTACGACTGGGTCGCCGACTTCGCTCAACTCGAGGCGACTGGCGGGCGGGTCGTGGTGTCGCCCGAGGACGACGTGGTGCTCGCGGCATCGCTCGCTCCGACTTCGACGGGAATCTCCGCCAGTCCGACCGGGACGGCGGGTGTGGCCGGTCTCATCAGCGAAGCGCGGGCCGGAACCGTTCGCGGTGACGTGCTGGTGGTGTTGTCGGGCGTCAAGCGCTGACTTCGTGCAGGAGTCCGCTCTCCACGTCGTACACGAAGCCGCGAATGTGATCCTTGTACCGAATGAACGGGTTCAGTCTGATGCGAACCATGCTCTGGCCGACGTCGGTGTAGGGATCGCGGAAACTCTCGACCGACCACCACGGCTTCACGCCGACCTCGGCTTCGATCTCGTGTTTGAATTCGTCCTCGTTGACCTGTTGGAGACCGCAATTGGTGTGATGGATCAGGATGATCTCGCGTGTGTTCAAGAAGCGCTGCGACAGAACGAGCGAGCGGACGACGTCGTCGGTGACCACGCCACCGGCATTACGGATGATGTGCGCGTCGCCGTGATCGAGCCCGAGGATCTGGAACATGTCCATCCGGCTGTCCATGCACGCCACGACCGCGAGTTGGCGGCGGGGAGCGAGGGCCAGACCGGCATCGGGGAAGTCCTCAGCGAACTGGCGGTTGTTGGCGAGCAGTTCGTCGGCATTCGGCCGGAAGACTGCGTCGCTGGTCACCCCCTGATTATGGCGGTTCGAGGGCTAGTCTGCGAACCATGACGACACCGATCTTCAACCTCGAAGCTGGCGACGCCGGCCGCGCCGACATCTTCACCCGCTTGCTGAAGAACCGCGTCGTCATGCTCGGCACCGACGTCAACGACGACATCGCCAATCAGATCTGCGCGCAGTTGCTGTACCTCGAAGGCGAAGACGCCGACGCCGACATCTGGCTGTACATCAACAGCCCGGGTGGTTCGGTCACGGCCGGTATGGCCATCTACGACACGATGCAATTCGTGTCGTGCGATGTGGCAACGGTGTGCATGGGTCTGGCCGCGAGCATGGGCCAGTTCCTCCTGACCGCCGGTGCCGCCGGCAAGCGCTACACGTTGCCGAATGCGCGCATCATGATGCACCAACCCCTCGCCGGATTGCGCGGACAGGCCGCCGACATCGCGATTCAGGTCGAGCAGATCACCTACACCAAGAAGCGCATGGCCGAACTCACCGCATTCCACTCGGGCCAGCCGCTCGAGAAGATCCAGGCCGATGCCGAGCGCGATCGCTGGTTCACCGCCGAAGAGGCCAAGGCCTATGGCCTGGTCGACAAGGTCATCTTGAAGCGCGGCGAAATCGTCTGATCACGGTGTGATCGACGCCGGCGTCGCTGAGTTCGCGGGAGCCGACGACGCGGGAGCCGCCGGCGGAATGCTCACCGGAACACTGCCTTCCACTCCCACCACATCGGGCATCTGAACGCCGCAGGTGGTCTCCACCCAGATCGCCACGTCGCGCGCGGCTCGTTCGGCCTTGTAGGCGGCATCGGCCACGTCTTGTCGCGACCGCGGATCGCTCGGGTCGACGTCGGACGCGGCCTTCATGAGCTGCGTGATGTTGTTCCATTCGTTCTCGATGGCGAGCGGAGTGATGCGGTTCAACTTCTCGTAGCGCTTCACGAGCGCATCGATGTCGCCGGGTTCGGCGAAAGGACCCTCGAGAAATGGCGCCTCGCGGGCGATCTCTCCGCAGAAGCGTTCGGCGCTCCGGTCCGGATCGCTGCACGCCGCAGCGACGAACGACACGACGGTCAGGCCGAGCATCATCGCGGCGCGGATCGGGGAGCGAAGCGTCGTCATGGGTGGATCGCATTCTCGCAGGAACGTCGCGTCGATGAAGGTCACCGCACCGTCACACCGTTTTCCCACATCTCGGAATGCTGTCGAACGTTCTTTCCGCCACCGTTGTCGGTGTCCAAGGTCAACCCGTCGCCGTCGAGGCCCACATCGGACAGGGCCTGCCCGGTCTCACGATCCTCGGTCGACCCGACGAGGTGTGCCGAGAAGCGCGTGACCGAGTGCGCGCCGCATTCGTGTCGAGTGGTCTCGATTGGCCGGCTCGCCGGATCACACTGAACCTCGCGCCATCGGACGTTCGCAAAGTTGGTTCGTCGCTCGATCTCGCGATCGCGGTGGCGGTTCTCGTCGCCGACGGAAAGATCCCCGCCTCGGCTGTCGAAGGCGTCGTCTTCATCGGCGAACTCGGACTCGACGGTCGTGTGCGCGGAGTCGTCGGCGCGGCACCCATGATCGCGGCCCGGCGCGCCTTCGACGTCGTGGTGTCCGACGACAACACGGCCGAAGCGAACATCGTTCGGCCTCGTTCGATCCGAGTCGTGTCATCGCTGCGCGAGATCGTCGACTGCCTCGTCGGGGTGGGCTCGTGGCGATCACCCGATCGTGTCTCGACCTCGGTCGGCGACGCGATCGTCCCCGATCTCGCCGACGTTCGCGGCCAGACGACGGCGCGCCTCGGTCTCGAACTCGCCGCCGCCGGCGGGCACCATCTGCTCCTCATCGGTCCACCCGGCTCGGGCAAGACCATGCTCGCTCAACGTCTTCCAGGTCTTCTTCCGCCGCTCGACGACGACGACTCGCTCGCCGCGACGATGATCCGCTCGGCGGCCGGCGAGGCTCTTCCACCCGGAGGCCTCGTCACCGTTCCCCCCATCCGCATGCCTCACCACTCGCTCAGTCACATCGCCATGGTCGGTGGCGGCTCCGCGGTGTTGCGGCCGGGTGAAGTGAGCCTCGCCCACGGCGGTGTCCTGTTCCTCGACGAACTGGGAGAGTTCGGACCTTCCACTCTCGACGCGCTTCGACAGCCGCTCGAGGACGGCGTCATCCGGTTGTCGCGCGCGAACGCGACCGCCACGTTGCCGGCCCGCTTCACGTTGGTCGGAGCGACCAATCCGTGTCCATGCGGTGGTGGTCCGCCCGGATCGTGTTCGTGCGACGATGCGGCCCTGGCTCGGTATCGCCGGCGTTTCTCCGGTCCGCTTCTCGATCGCTTCGATCTGCGTGTGGTCGTGCATCGTCCCGAGGCCGACGAACTCCTCGGGTCGTCGCTCGGCGAGAGCACCGCCGAGGTCGCACATCGAGTGGGGGCGGCGCGTCAGCGAGCCGTCGAACGTCAGGGTCGTCTGAACGCGTCGCTCGACACCGCGACGATCGACGCCTACGCGCCGGTGTCGGAGGCGGCGAAACGGATCCTTCGCACCGAGGTCGAGCGAGGTCGCTTGTCGGGTCGCGGGCTCCTTCGGGTGCGGCGCGTGGCGCGAACGATCGGTGATCTCGTCGGGCACGACGACGTGCTCGGGGACGACCATCTCGCGGCGGCGCTCGCGTTGCGCGCCCACATCGGCGTTCGGCCCCGCACGTGACGACGACGGATGGCGCCGGCTCCCACGTCTCTGATGAGCACGTCGCGGTGACTCGGCTGTCGAGCCTGCCGGCTCTCGGTCCGCGGCGGCTTCGGGCGATGATGCGAAACGGATCGCCGTCATCGATCGAGAGTTCGCTGCGCGCGGGTCGACGCATCACGGCCGACTCCGTCGAACTCCATGACGGGTGGCGACGGGCGCTGCGAACGGCTCCCTCCGACGCCGAGATCCGCCGTCGCCTCTCGGCAATGCGCGTGGTGCTTCTCGGGGAGCCGCACTATCCGGCGTCGCTCGCCGCTGACCCCACTGCGCCGGCTGCCGTGTTCTTCCGCGGTGACCTGTCGGTGATCGATCGTCATCGGCGTGTCGCGGTCATCGGTACCCGCCGAGCCACCGAGCACGGACGCGGCTCGGCCCACGATCTCGGACGGGTGCTCGCCGCCAACGATGTGAGTGTGGTGTCGGGACTGGCCCTCGGAATCGACGCCGCGGCCCATCGCGGTGTGCTGTCCGTGAACGGCGCACCGCCGATCGGAGTCGTGGCCTCGGGTCTCGATGTCGTCTATCCACGCACGAACGCCCGACTGTGGTCCGACGTCGCCGAGACCGGCGTGCTGATCTCGGAGTCGCCACCCGGCACCGAACCGGATCGCTTCCGGTTCCCGCTGCGCAATCGAATCATCGCCGCACTCGCCGACGTCGTGGTGGTCGTCGAGTCCCGCGAGACCGGAGGTTCGATGCTCACGGTCAACGAGGCGTTGAGTCGCGACGTGCCGGTAATGGCGGTGCCCGGTGCCACGCGTTCGCTCGCGAGCGGAGGGACGAACGCTCTGTTGCGCGACGGCGCGCTGGTTGCGGCTTCACCCGACGACGTTCTCGCGATCCTCGGACTCACCACGGTGCGATACGGACGTGCCGTCGGAGATGTCGGTGAACTGCGCCCGGTGCCGATCGGCATCGATCGCGAAGTGCTGTCGGTCATGACGTCCGATCCCCGCTCACTCGACGACATCGCGCGCGCGTGTCCGAGTCGAACTCTCGGAGACGTCGCGCTCGGACTCGGCCGCCTCGAGGCCAATGGCTGGGTCGTGTGCACCGACGGCTGGTTCGAACTCGCTCACCCGTCGTCACCGTGCTCGGTACCCTGACCGCGTGGCCCAGCGCAGAGATCCGTGGCGCATCGACGACTTCGCGACATCGCTGACTCGCGCGTCCCAGAACACCACGACCGCGTACCGAACCGATGTGCGCGACTTCGCCAACTGGTGCGCCGACGAGGGTTCCGATGCGATTGCCGAGCCTCGCGATGTCGATCGCATCGCCCTGCGTCGTTACCTGGCTCACCTCGGTGCCGAAGGCTTCGCGAAGCGCTCGATCGCTCGGAAGGCGTCGGCATTGCGCCGTTACTTCGCGTGGGCTCGACGCTCCGGATTGGTCGCGTCCGATCCGTCACTCGGACTGCGCGCGCCATCCGGCGAGGGACGCCTGCCGCGCGTGCTCGACGGCCGCGAACTGCACGACCTCCTCGAACCCGAATCGCTTCCCGACACCGTTCCCAACTGGCGCCGAATGCGTGACGACGCACTTCTCGAGTTGCTCTACGGGAGCGGACTGCGCGTGAGCGAGGTGTGCGGACTCGACCTCGATGGCTGCGATCTGAAGCGTGGGGTGGTGACGGCCTGGGGCAAGGGCGGCAAGGAGCGGCGCGTTCCCATGTCGCAGGCGGCCACTGACGCGGTCAAGGCCTGGACCCGCGTGCGCAAGGAGGTCGTGTCGGAGCGTTCCGGCCCGGCGCTGTTCCTCAATTCACGGGGCACCCGCCTCGGTCCGCGCGACGTGCGCCGGGTGATCGACGAGCGCAGTTCGTCGCCGACACACCCCCACGCGCTTCGCCACACCTTCGCCACTCATCTTCTCGACGGCGGAGCCGATCTACGCATCGTTCAGGAATTGCTGGGTCACAGCGACGTCTCGACCACGCAGCGATACACGCACGTGAGCAAGGAGCGTCTACGGTCGGTGTACACATCGACCCACCCACGCGCCTGAGATGACCCCACCCGACCCCGAGAAGCCATCGCGAGACACTCCCGCGATACATCGGGCTTGGCAACGTTGGGTCGACGACCGAGATCCGTCGTCGCGCGACGTGCTGATCGTGCACTACTCGCCACTCGTGAAGTTCGTCGCCGGTCGTGTGGCGGCCGGACTGCCCGCGGGGGTCGACACCGGTGAGCTGATCGGCACCGGGATCTTCGGTCTCATGGATGCGGTCGATCGCTTCGATCCGTCGCGGGGGTTCAAGTTCGAGACGTTCGCGGTTCCGCGAATCAAGGGGGCGATTCTCGACGGGCTGCGGGCGATCGACTGGGTTCCGCGCACGGTGCGCCAGCGGTCGCGCCAGATCGAGCAAGCGGTGTCCGAGTTGAACAACGAACTCAAACGCGCGCCCTCCGACGAAGAGATCTCGGAGCGCCTCGGTATCACCGAAGACGAACTGCACGACTGGTTGAGTGCCGTGGCGGTGGCCAACGTGGGTCCGCTCGACCACGTGGTGACCGATGGTGAGCCGCGCCAACTCCCGCCGTCCGCCGATGCCGGCCCCGATCGTGTCGTGGAAGAACAAGAGGTGCGGTCGGTGATGCGGGCCGAGATTCGCGAGTTGCCCGAACGTGAGCGCACCGTGGTCGCCCTCTACTACGACGAAGGCATGACGCTCGCCGAAATCGGATCGGTCCTCGGTGTCACCGAGAGTCGTGTGTCGCAGATCCACTCCAAGGCCGTGATCATGTTGCGCTCACGCCTGGCGGCCGCCGGAATTCCCTGAACCTCTCGCACACTCGGACGTGCTCGTCGCCGTCCTCGTCGCTTCGCTCTGTCTGGTGCCACCCGTTCCCGGTCCGATCGTGGAGCCCTTCGTCGAACCGGCCTGCCAATTCTGCGCGGGGCACCGAACCGTCGACATCGCGCTCGGCCCGGATCGTCGCGTGGTGGCGCCCGTTTCGGGTCGCGTCGTCTTCGCAGGCGAGGTCGCCGGACGACGTTTCGTCTCGATTCGCTCGGGGGAGTACACCGTCACCCTCGGCGGGTTCGAGGTCATGACGACCGCCGCCGGGGCCCCGGTGAGGTCGGGCGATCCGATTGGCTGGGGGACGCGCGGCCAGCCGATCGCGCTCAGCTTGCGGATCTCCGCGGGCGGCCCCGACGAGCACTACCTCGACCCCGGTCGCTCGCTGGCACGTCGGGTGGGTCGAGCCCGGCTCGTGCCCCTCGACGGCACCCGTCCCCGGCCGACCTCGACCCGGCTCGTCTGCCCGGCGGGCCGATAGTCTCGTCAACGGCCCGGAATCGGGTCACTCATCACTGCACGTCGCTCATCCTGCGGTCGTTCCTTCGGGGGCGCGAGATGGCGTGCCGGCAACCGCAGACCAGGAGGACAAGACCATGG
>CAYNKE010000071.1:0-9779 GCA_964397715.1 uncultured Bifidobacterium sp.
CGGTCATGTCGGCGGTGATCTTGGCGCTGGCGGCCTCGGACGGGCTGAACCAGGCCAGGTCGAGAGCCTCCTGGGTGGGCGTGCACTCGCCGTCCACCGGCACCACGTAGGCCAGGCTCACCGCGTGGTGGCGAGGATCGGTGAAGCCACTGACGTCGGGGTCGGGGAAGTACTCAGCGATCGTGAACGGCGCCGGGTTGGGTGGCACCCGCGGCAAGGCCAAGGGGCCGAGATCTTTCTCGAGATGGCGAATGAGCGCGTCACGCACGCGCTCGCCGTACAAGACACGGCCCGACACCAGCATTCGGCTGATCGATCCGTCGGCCGCCACGCGCAACAACAGACCAACCTGCACCACTCGACCATGTGAATCGACTCGCACCGGGACGGCGTCGACGTACACCAACGGTACGTTGGCGCGAACCTGAGCCAACTGGTCGGGGCTCAGCCACGAGGTGCGAGTGTCGGTGTTGTCGCTCACAGTGCCTCATTCTCCCAGATCGGTCCGACCGGTGTGAACGAATGGTTCACTTTCGCGTCACGGCCCGGCGCGACCGCTCGGCGGCCTCCCGCACGACACAGCCCACGTGATGGTCGTTCACCAGACCCATCGACTGCATGAACGCGTACATGGTGGTCGGCCCCACGAACGACCAGCCCCGCTTCTTCAGATCTTTCGAGAGGGCGACCGACTCGGGCGACGTCACGAACGAGGACACCTGATCGGGTGTCGGGTCGGCCGGCCGTGACGCCGGATCGGGTTCGAAGCGCCACACGAAATCGGCCAGTGACCCGAACTCGTCGATCAGATCGGCCACGCGCCCGGCGTTGTTGATGGTCGACTCGATCTTGCCCCGATGGCGCACGATCGACGAGTCGGTCAACAGTCGATCCACATCACGCGACCCGAATCGTGCCACTCGCTCGGGATCGAAGTCGGCGAACACCCGTCGGAAGTCTGCCCGCTTGTTCAGAATGGTCGACCACGACAGACCGCTCTGAAATCCTTCGAGGCAGATCTTCTCGAACAACCGCCGATCGTCGGCAACGGCGAAACCCCATTCGGTGTCGTGGTACTCGATCATCAGGGGCGACGAAGTCGCCCACGCGCAACGTTCGCTCATGCGGCAACAGGTCGTGACCCGGCGATGGTCGTGCGATGCAGTTCGCGCCGGAATCCGCCGTAGTCGTTCACCGCTAGATGCTGAGTTGACCGGTTGTCCCAGATCACCACGTCGCCCGGCAACCAGCGATGTCGATAGGTGAATCGCGCGTCGGTCGAATGATGATGCAGGAACGACATCAGAGCCTGTGCTTCGTCGTGCTCGAGGTGTTCGATGTCGCGAACGTACGCGCGATTGAAGAACAGCACGGTCTTGCCGGTCTCGGGGTGGCGACACACCATCGGATGACGGAACTCGTCGTTGGCCGAGTCGTCACACACGATGGTCATGCCACGCATCCCGGAGTGAAGGGGTTGCATCTTGCGGCTGTACGCGTCGCGCGCGGTGTGCACCGCGATGAGCAATGACAACCGCTCGCGCGTCGCGGCATCGAGGGCGTTCCAGGCCGCGGTCATCGAGGTGAAAACGGTGTCACCGCCCCAAGGGGGAACATCGACGGCAGCCAAGATCGTGAACGAGGGAGGTTCGGGCTGAAACGAGAAATCCGAGTGCCAGGCTCCGCCGAAGTTGAACGCCGCGCCTTCGTCGGCCTCCTTCACCACTTTGATGATGTCGGGGTGCTCGGGCATCGTCACCACGAACGGGGTTTCGCCCGAAGGACCCAATCGACGCGAGAAGATGGACTGGTCGGCCGGGCTGATGAACTGGTCACGAACCACCACGACCTCGTGCTCGCAGAGAGCGGCGCGAAACGACGCGAGGTCGGCACCCTCGAGATCGGCCAGGCGCACGTTGCGAACCTCGGCACCGAGAACTCCGGTCACGGGTGTGATCGACATGGCCACGACGCGAACGCTAGTCGGCTCCGATAGCGAGGAGTCCCAGCGTCTATCGTGGCCTCATGTCGCAGCTCGAGATTCCCCGTTTCGGCGAACTGCTGGGCCCGTACATCGGACGTGTGCCGGCCGAGGCCATGCCGCGCTTCCTTGCGCTCCTCGAGCGCACTGCGGCCGATCGCTACCGTCAGTGGGCCGACGATCTTCCCGAGCACCGTGACGGTTTGTTGAAGTGTGCCGAGAGCGAAGATGAGATCGCCAACCGAATCGAAGGTGCGTTCGCGCTCGACGAGTCGTTGCGCGACCAGCTCGTGGCGCCGCTCCCCGAAGCGAAGAAGGTGTACTACGACACGTTCTCGCGATTCAGTGTGTGGGACCAGTTGCGCATTCAGGCCAACGCCGAACGACAAGGTGCGCAGGCCTGGCGCAACATCGCGGCCCGTCACCCCGATCAGCGAGTGATCGATGTCCTCGAGAGTTGTTCGCAACTCGAAGAGACCAGCGCCGACTATCTCGACGACCTGATCAGCCGCCACGCTTCGTAGCCAACCGCTAGCGTCTTCACCCGTGCCGGTGAAGAGTCTCGTTCGAACGCTCCAGGCGGCCACATTTTTCCTGGCCGCGTCGTACGGCGTGATGTTCACGATGCTCGACGATTACCGCGACGAGTACGGCATCTCCGAATCCTTCCTGGGCCTCATCGTCGCAATGGGTTTCTTCTCGTCGTTCATTGGGCAGTTGTCGCTCGCTCCACTGGCCGATCGTGGTCACGCCAAGAGACTTCTCGTCGTCGGTTTCACCGCCCAAATAGCCGGACTGTTGTTGATGGCCTACGGAACCACCGCGGTGCTGCTGAGTTCCGGGCGTCTCCTCATGGGCATCGGTGCGGGCATGTCCATGCCAGCGTTACGACGCATCGTGATCGTGGCCGACCCCGAGAACCTCGGTACCAACATGGGTCGCCTGCTCAGTGTCGACGTGGCCGGCTTCGCCACCGGGCCGGTACTCGCCGTTCTGACCGTCGATCGATTCGGTATCGCGGCCCCGTACCTCATTCTCGTCGTCGCCATCATCGCTGTGTCGCTGGCGTTGGCCAACTTGCCCATTCCCGAAACGGCCGTCGACGATCAGCCGAGCGAACGACTCGCTCTCGACCTACTCCGCAATCGCGGTGTACTCGCCGCCGTCCTCATCGGTGTCGCACTGTTCCTCATGATCGGAACATTCGACTCGCTGTGGGCCGTGATGATGGAAGACCTCGAAGCACCGTCGTGGATGGCCAACACGGGCGTGGCTCTCTTCGTTCTGCCGATGATCGTGCTCGGCCCGTACGGCGGCCGTCTCGCCCAACGAGTCGGCCCGTACAAGACCGGATCCATCGGAATGGTCGTCGGAGCGGCGTGCATGTGTTTCTACGGATTCCTCCCTGAGCCGGGGTTGATGATGGGGGTCTTCTTCCTCCACATCGTCAACGACGGCTTCACGGTCACCAGTGCCGGCGTCGCTGTCGGCATCGCGGCCCCGGCCGAACGGCAAGCGGGCGCACAGGGTCTGCTGGGTGGAATGCAGACTCTCACTGGTGGGATCGCCGCATCGCTCGCTGGTTGGAGTTACGACTCGTTCGGTCGCGGGACCACTTTCCTCACCACAGCCGTGATCATGCTCGTCTTGATCTCGCTCGGGTACTCACTCGCGGGTGACCATCGCACGAGTCGTCCGGTCGAGACGGCTTCGCTGGCGGCGACGCACTGACCTTCTCGTTCAGGTCACGCGCGTGGCAACATCGGAGCGTGGGTTTTCGCGACGGTGACGGGTGGGTCTTCTGCCAGCGCTGCAACTCGCGCCACTGGGGTGTCTACGGTGCCGCGGGCCTGCTGATGGTGCGCACCGATCTTCCCAAACCGCACGTGCTCCTGCAGTTGCGCGCGGTCTGGACTCACGGCGGTGGCACTTGGTCGATCCCAGGTGGGGCGCTCGATTCGCACGAAGACCCGGTGGAAGCCGCGGTGCGCGAAGCCTGGGAAGAAGTCGGCGTCGACGTGAACGCCGTCGAGGTGAAAGACGTCTTCCTCGACGACCACCTCAATTGGGGCTACTACACCGTGATCGCTCACGTTCACGGTGACGTGCTCGTGGACGAAGGCAACTACGAATCCGACGCCGTTGCGTGGGTGCCCATCCCCGAGGTCGAGTCGTATCCCCTGCACTCCGGGTTGGCCAACTCGTGGCCCGATCTGCGCCCACGAGTCACGGCTACTCTCGGCTGAATGAAGATCACTGCAGCAGTTCTGCGCACCGGTAGCGGCCCGTTCACCATCGAAAAACTCGAGCTGGGTTCCCCCGGACCGCGCGAGGTTCTGGTTCGAGTGGTGGCGGCCGGAATGTGCCATACCGATCTCCTCTCTCGCGAGTTGCCACCCGAGTTCTTCGGCGGGCCACAGGTCTACGGCCACGAAGGCGCCGGCATCGTCGAAGCCATCGGTTCCGAGGTCGAGTCGGTGAAGCCGGGCGACAACGTCGTGCTGTCGTTCAACTCGTGTGGTTCGTGCAAGTCGTGTCAGCGCCGCCGCTACCCGTACTGCTTCAACTTCTCGCTGTACAACATGTCGGGTGGTCGTCCCGATGGCACATCAGCGTTCACTGACGAAGGAGGCCAACGCGTCGGTTCGCACTACTTCGGTCAGTCGTCGTTCGCCACCCATACCATCGCCGCCGAGACGTCCGTGGTGAAGGTGAACTCATCGGCGCCGATCCGAACCATGGGTCCGCTCGGTTGCGGTATCCAGACCGGGGCCGGCGCAATTCTCAACACGTTGGCCGTCGAAGCTGGCACCAGTGTGGTGGTGAGTGGCGCCGGAGCGCTCGGCCTCTCCGCGGTGATGGCCGCCAAGGTGGCCGGCGCATCCACCATCATCGCGGTCGATCGTCATCAGAGTCGTCTCGATCTGGCCAAGAAGTACGGCGCCACGCACACGGTGTCGGGCGCACCAGCCGACATCACCGCGGCCATCCAGGCGGCGACCGGCGGTGGTGCCGACTTCGCGTTCGACACCACCGGTAACGCGGCGGTGGTGCGCGCGAGTCAGGCCGGCCTGAACGTGATCGGCACCATTGCACTGGCTGGTGTCGGCTTCGGCGATCTGAGCGTCGACTTCTTGTCGATGATCAGCGGACGCACCATCACCGGTGTGATGGAAGGCGACTCGGTTCCCAACGAATTCATCCCGCATCTCGCGAAACTCAACGCCGACGGGAAGTTCCCGTATCACGAACTCATCACCGAGTTCCCGCTCGACCAGATCAACGAGGCCGAAAAGGCCAGCGCGAGCGGTGCGGTGATCAAGCCCGTACTCGTGATGCCCGACTGACGTCCATCAGGAAACGAGCGCGAATTCGTCGATCGCCCGCGCAAGAGCGTCGAGACCCTGACGGCCGGTGCCGAGCACGATGCGATCAGGACGAACAACAACCTCGTCGGATTGTGCATTGTCGAGAACTCGTCGAGTGACCTGCTCGGGGCGAGCGACGAGGACTTGCGCGTCGACGCGCGCCAGGCTTGCGCGATCGGCGGCCGTGAGCACCGACTCGTCCGCCACGACGACCGTCCAGCGGCCCGCCAGTATCTCGTCGAAGACGACCCCGTCGAGTCGACCATCGCTCACTACGTAACCGGCGCCGTCGACGATGAGTGACGACCCCGAGAGCGACGGTTGCGGCGCCTCGCCGATATCGGACGGATTGGCAGCGCGGGCAGCCAGCATGTTGCGATCACGTTCGGCTGCTACGGCCGGATCGAGCGTGCAGATGATGCGACCGAAACCGACCGCTGATTCGACGATGCGCTGCACATGCGGTGAACGTTCGGGTTGGTAGGTGTCGAGCAGCGAATCGTCGGCTCCGTGGACGACCGCCGCCAACTTCCACGCCAAATTGACCGCGTCGCGGATTCCACTACACATGCCTTGCCCGAGGAACGGAGGCATCTGGTGCGCCGAATCGCCAGCCAACAACACTCGGCCTCGTCGCCACTCGCGGGTGATCAATCCGTGAAAGGTGTACACCGCCGAGCGCTCGATCTCCGCGTTGCCGAGAGCGAAATACGGCTCCATCAGCTTCTCGATGACTTCGGTGCGATTGATGTCGTCGGGACTCTCCCCAGGAAGAAGCATGAACTCGAAGCGTCGGCGTGGGGCTGGCATCGGAACGATCGTGTGTGGCCGCACGGGGTTACACACCTGGGCCGCCCGTTGCGGGGGGTTCGGATCGTCACCAGTGACGACGATGTCGACCACCAGCCAGGGTTCGTTGAACTCGAGGTCGACCTGGGTGACACCCAGAGCCCGTCGCACGAACGACCGGGCTCCGCAACAACCGACGACCCACGATGCCTCGACCGTCGTCGAGCCTTCGCCTGTCACGATGTCGACACGAACTCCGTCGTCGCTGTTGTGGATGGCGGTCACTTCGTGCCCGAGTCGGAACTCGGCTCCGAAGTGAGCGGCTCGATCCCGAAGCAGCCGATCGAGCGAGGGCTGATGGAAGAGGTTCGACTGAGCCACCGTGTGATCGGGATTGTTCTTCGACGACATCCGCAGCAAGAGTTCGCCGTTTCCCGAGATGAAGTCCATGCCCTCGTTCGCGATCGACCAACCAGGCGTGTCGAGCCAGCCACCGATCTCGCGCAAGTTGCGCGCGGTCTCGGCGTCGAGATGGGCGGCTCGCGGCAACGGATAGATGTCGAGGTCGCGTTCGAGCACCACCACCGACAACCCGCGCTTGGCGAGCAATGCGGCGAGCGTGGTGCCCACCGGGCCAGCGCCCACGATGGCGACGTCGTACTTCACGGCTCGTTGTTGGTCGTCAGCTGATCTTCGCCCAGCCGGACTTCAGCTGATCGAGATCGGGCGGGACGATGAACTCGAGTGGCATACGCGGTCCCCACGAGTTGCCGATGTGCTCGGGCCCGACGGGTGTGCGCCCTCGGGTTTCCCATTCGATGTCGTCGGTGATGATGTCCATGTCGGAGAAGAACTCGATGAACGATCCGGATGGCTCCATCAGATACCAGAAGAAGTTCGAGCCCACGTAGTGGCGACCGAACCCCCACCCGTGCTCGGCGACTCCGGCCGCGATGAGGGCGGTGCCGTTGTGTCCGACGTGATCGACGTCGTCGCATTCCCACGAATAGTGCTGGAGTTGCGGAACTTCCGAGTTGACCACGGCCACGTTGTGATGATCGGTGCTGCACCGCAGGAAGGCGATGATTCCCGGGAAGTGGTCGCTCACTTTGAAGCCGAAACCTTCCACGAGAAATCGAATGGTGCTGTCGATGTCGGGGGACCCGATCACGATGTGGCCGAGTCGGCGCGGGGCCCGAGCGCGTGGAATCACGCCACTGGCTCGTTGGTTGATGCGTTCGGAATGGCCAGGAGCATTGAGCGGGAAGACGTCGGACACCGCACTGGCTGGGGCGTCGCCGACTCGAACCGAGAACTCCACCCGCGTGGCGGGATCGGTGGCCACCAGCACGCCGTCACGAGTGGACGACGTGATTCCGAGCCCCGTGAGGCGCGATGCGATCACCGAGATGTCGGACGGATCATTGGACAGGACGTCGACGTTCAACAGACGGCGGAACTCGCCTTGTTCGAGAGTGACTTGCTCGCCACCGTTCGAACCAGCGAACCGAGAACCCGACGAATCAGTGGTGAAACCGGCCGCGAGGTAGAAGGAGCGCTGGCGCTCAGCATCGGGAACCGCGACGCGGATGGAGTCGAGACGATGAAGAGGCATGGCCTTTACTTCCCAACCACGCACACGTTGCGCAGTGTGCCGATCACTTCGGCTCCGCTATCGATCACGTCGCCCGCCTTCAGCAGTCGGCCGCGCGCCATACCCACGCCGTCGGGCGTACCGGTGAAGATCACGTCTCCTGACTCGAGTGTGCAGATGCTCGAGAGATACGAGACGAGATACGGGATGGTGAAGATGAGATTCGACGTGCGCGAATCCTGCATGCGCTCCCCCGAGACATCGCACCACAGTCCGATGTCGTCACGATTGGGGAACGCATCGACCGACACGATGGCGGGTCCGATGGGACCGTAGGTGTCGAAGCTCTTCCCGAGCGAGAATTGTGGCGGCTTGCCCGCTGTCTGCACCTTGCGATCGGAGATGTCCTGGCCGAGGGTGAGACCGGCGATGTGCGACCACGCCGCCGACTCGGCGATGTGCCGGCCGCCCTTTCCGATCACGACGACGATCTCCACTTCCCAGTCGACCGTGTCGCCCGACAACTCGACGTCGGCGGTGGGGCCCACGAGGCAGGACGGGAACTTGGTGAACGTCAGCGGAGCCGGTGGGAGTTCCATGTTGGACTCGGCCGCGTGCGACTTGTAGTTGAGACCGATGCCGAACACCTTCGACGGCTTGGGGACGCACACACCCGGCGTTCCGGCCGCCTTGGCCGAACCGGCGGCCTTCTCGTACAACGCCGACAACTCGCCGAAGCGCGCGATGGCGACCATCGGATCGGCCAGCGACTCGTCACCGGCAGTCTTGGCCACGTCGACGAAACCGTCGTCGAACTGGAACGCCGAACGACCGTTGATGTTGGTGAGACGGAACATGTTTCTCCTTACTCTGCTGGCTGACTGCTGACGCGCAGCGATTCGACTGTGCGCAGCGTGTTGGTGAGATGGGCGGTATGAACGCGGATCGTGTCGTCGACGCGCCCAGCCACGGCTGACTTCATCAGCAAACGATGATCGTCGGCGTGGGCGGCCCCGCGAGCGAGTGGCTTGGCCACGAACTGGAAGAGTCGCGAGCGATCCATGAGCGATTCGATCTCGGCGAGAAGTGTTCGATTGGCACACCGCGACATGAGAGTGAGGTGGAACGTGCGATGGCGATCGTGCTGTTCGGCGACACCGCGCGCTTTCGTGAGTGCCACGAACGACTCGGTGACCGAGCGTTCGAACACCTCGTCGACTCCGTGGCCAACCGACTCGCGCAGCGCCACGGGTTCGAGCAAGAGACGCACGGCGTAAATCTCGGCTGCCACCGCCGCGTCGACGGTGGCCACCCGCGCCCCGCGTTGCGGCGCCAGGTCGACCAGACCCTCGCCGGCCAAACGACGAACCGATTCGCGGATGGGGGTGGGGGAAACACCCCAGGTCTCGGCGAGGCGTTCGACCGGGATGCGTTCGCCAGGCTGCAGACGCCCCGACAGGATTTCGGCCCGCAGGTGGCTGTCGGTCCACTGCGAACGGGTCGGCGGCGCAACGGGTGACGGCACGCCACGACCGTAGGTCGTGATGCTGGCTTCGTCAAATAATCTATAAATTCTTCCTCTGCTACGGTGACCACATGACCACCATCCCGCGCTTCGATGCGACGGCTTCGGCCGCTGAACTTTCCGAGGCCATCACCACCGCCGGTTGCGCGATCGTCGAACGCCTCCTACCCGAGTCGACGGTCGACCAGTTGTTGTCAGAGATGCGACCACACATCGATGCGACCCCTCATGGCGCCGACGACTTCTCGGGCCGTCGTACCACCCGTACCGGCGCCCTGCTCGCACGTTCGCAGGCGAGCCAGCAATTCGTCGCGCATCCTCTCGTCCTCGGTGCCGTGGACGGTGTGCTCGGACCGCACGGCACCAACTACCAACTTCATCTCACCCAGGTCATCGCCATCGGCCCCGACTCGGCGGCCCAACCTCTCCATCGCGATCAGTGGTGTTTCGATTTCTTCCCCTTCCCCGCCGAAATGGATGTCGAAGTTTCGACGATCTGGGCGCTCGACGACTTCACCGAAG
>CAYNKE010000072.1:0-9717 GCA_964397715.1 uncultured Bifidobacterium sp.
CGTGATCCCGTCGTCCGAGCGCCACCCCGCTTTCGAGGAGTACTGCGAGTGCATCTTCGAGTTGGGTGAGGACGATCTCGACGTCATCCGCGTTCGCATCGCCGAGCGACTCGGTGTCAGCCGCGCATCGGTGTCGCAGATGATCGAGAAACTGGTGAAGGCCGGCCTGGTCACCGCCTCTGGCCCGTCGATCGGCCTCACGGCTGACGGTCAAGCCCTCGCGCAACAAGTCGTGCGTCGACACCGTTTGGCCGAGCGCTTCCTCACCGACGTGCTCGGACTCAGCTGGGCCGAAGCTCATCAGGAAGCCGGCAAGTGGGAACACGTCATGAGCGACTCGGTCGAAACCGCGATGAACCGTCTGCTCGGCTCACCCACCACGTGTCCGCACGGCAATCCGATTCCCGGCTCGAGTTACGTACTCCCCGATCTCCTGCCACTCGGCAGCCTCGCCGCCGGATCGTCGTTCACGGTCGCGCGTATTCCGGAAGAACTCGAATTCACTCCAGGCTTGCTCGACTTCCTTCAGGACTCGAGCATCCTTCCCGGCCGCTCGGGTCAGATCGCGCAGGTCAATCGCGACGGATCGGTCGCGGTCGAAATCGAAGGCCGCTCGATCGACGTCGATTCCTTCGCCTCGGCCCGCATTCTCGTCACGGCCTGATCGGTGATGACAACGCGTCGACTTATGGTCGCACTGTCGAGCATTGCCGGACTCGTGTCACTGCTGGGCTGTGGAGCCACCACGTACGACGATTCTCGTGTCGCCCCCACGTCCACCGCCGCCGAAGTGGTGACGATTCCGGTCGGTCCGGTGAGCGAACTCCTCGCCCGTCTCGTGGCCGAAATGGCGGCGTTGTCGTCGCGCATCGGGCCCCGCCCCGACAACGTCGAACAACCGGAGAGTTCGAAACTGCAGCAACTCGACCTGATCGAGAAGATCTGGAACTCGATCGCCGACGAAGTGAGCGCCAACGACGAGGCGGCCGCCGAAAGTCTCGGACGGATGGTGGCCCAGGCCCGTACCGCGGTCGAACGAAATCGCCCGGCCGACGCCGACAAAGCGGCGAAGTTCGCGCGCATCGTGGTCGACGAGTACCTCGCCGACGCCTGACGGCTACTCGACGACGAGAGGTGCGGGCAGCGGATCGGCGTGTACGACCGCGAGCCGCTGCGTCGAGCGAGTCAGGGCCACGTAGAGCGAACGCAGCCCCTCTCGCTCACCCCCGACGATCCGACCCGGCTCGACCACGACCACGCCGTCGAGTTCGAGACCCTTCACGAGGCTCACCGGCACGACGGTGACGCCGGTGTCGAGTCCACTGCGCGACGCGCGGCCGTGCTCGATTCGCGCCGCCGACAACGCGAGCGACACCTTCTCGGCCACGTCGTTCGGCGTCACGATCGCGACATTGCCCCCGCCAACTCCCTCGATCATGCGAATCGTGGAGGCGACCACCTCGTCGAGCAGCGACTCCGACGTCGCGGCCACGAACACCGGGGCCTCGGGGCCGAGACGCACCGCGGTGGGCGCGCGCAGACCGGGAGTGGCGGCTTCCATGACGCGATTGGCGAGTTCCATGATCTGGCCGGGAATTCGGTATCCGACCGACAGTCCGATGACGCGGTTGACGTCGTCACGACCGCGCCGTGGGGCGGAGAGATACTTCAACACGTCGTCCCACGACGATGGTGCGTGCGGCCCGGTTGCCTGTGCGATATCGCCGACGATCGTCATCGATCCCGACAGTGATCGGCGCGCGACCATGCGCAACTGCATCGGCGTGAGGTCCTGCACCTCGTCGACGACGATGTGCCCATACGTGCGGATCTCGTCGGCTTCGTCGATCTTGCCGTGCTTGCCCGGCTTGGGACCGAGAGCCACGAACGCCTCGTCGAGGAGGGCGACATCGGCCTCGGTCCAGCGAACGTCGTGCACATCGGCCGAACGGGGACGGTGCAGCGAATCGATCTCGACATCGGACAGAAACTTCTGACCCGCCGACTTCAGAAGAGCCTTCGATCCGAACAAGTCGTGCAGCAACTGCGCCGGTGAGAGCAGCGGCCACATACGTTCGAAAGCGGCTCGCATCTCGTCGGTGCCCCGCAGGGCGTCGCGAAGTTCGGCCGCCGAGGCATTTCCCTCACGCCAGGTGGAGGCGATAGCGGTCCAGATCTCGGCCTCGACCCACTTCCGTCCGGCATTGTGACGGCGGAATCGGCGGCGCGCGGCCTTGATCACTCGCTCGGAGTCGGCGGCGCGCAGCCGCACGTATCCGCTGCGGAACGGAAGCACGATGTCGTCGCGGACCGGACGCTCACGATCGAGAACGGCTTTGTCGATGACGTCGACCATGCGAACGTCGCCCTTGGTGCGCGCACCGAGGTCGGAGTCGCGATACGCGCCGCTGTCGGCGGCCGACGACACGAGGACGTCGGGTACCAGATCGGCGAGCACCACCTGTTCGACCCCGGCTTCTCCGAGCGACGGCAGGACGCGCTCGATGTAGCGCAGGAACACCCGATTGGGTCCGATGACGAGGACACCTTGATCTTCGAGAGGGAATCGATTGGTGTAGAGCAAATACGCCGCACGGTGAAGGGCCACGACCGTCTTGCCCGTGCCCGGACCGCCCTGTACGACCAGAACACCCGGCTGCGGCGAGCGGATGATCTCGTCCTGCTCGGACTGAATGGTGGCGACGATGTCGCCGAGTTGGCCGGTGCGGCCACGCTCGATGGATGCCATGAGCGTGGAGTAGCCACGCAGTCCCGACGAGTGCAGGACTCCGCTCTCGGTCAGGCTGTCGTTCGTCAGGCCATCGTCGTGGCCGATACCGAGGTGCCCCTCGCCGAAGAGTTCGTCCTCGATGCCGAGCAGCTTTTGTCCCTCGACCACGAAGTGCCGACGACGGGCCAGTCCCATCGGCTGGCGGCCGGTCGCTCGATAGAACGGCTCGGCAACCGGTGCCCGCCAGTCGACCACGACCGGATCGCGGTTCTCGTCGGCTACCGCGAGGCGGCCGATGTGGAAACTCTCGATCGCGAAATCGACTGCTCCGTCGTCCTCGCTCAGACGGTCGATCCGACCGAACACCAGGGCCGAGTCCCCCAACTCGAGCTCGGTCAAGCGACGCACCAACTGCTCGTCGATCGCGTTGCGCTCGAACCGGTTCTGGAAGGTTCCCCCGGTGCCGGCCTCGGTGAGGTCGCGGACCTTCCAGGCGTCCCGACGACTCCGCTCGAGGCAGTCGTAGGCGCGGTCGATGTGCGCCTGTTCGAGGTCGAAATCGGGGTGTCGGGCCGTCATATGCGTTCGTGAGGGGGTCGAGGAACTCTAACGACCACTTCTGCGGGTTGCTCGTACCGGAGCACTGACGAATGTCCTGACTAGGGTCGATGCCAATCAACCATGGCCGGAACACCTGCGATCGTGGCCCTCGACGGCGCCGGCGTCACCTACTCGATCCACGAATTCGAGAACGCGGTGTCACCGGGTGATCACGGGTACGGCAAGGCCGCGGCCGCCGCTCTCGGGGTGGAGGAAGGTCGTGTCTTCAAGACGCTGCTCGTCTCGGTCACGGGCGGAACCACACCCCATGCGGTGGGCATCGTCCCGGTGTCGAGTCAGTTGTCCCTGAAAGCCATCGCGCACGCGCTCGGTGCGAAGAAGGCCGACATGCTCGATCGACGCGACGCCGAACGACTCACCGGTTATGTGGTCGGAGGCATCAGCCCCTTCGGACAACGCAAACGACTCCCGACGGTGATCGACGAGACGTGCGAGATGGCCGACACGATCTTCGTGTCGGGAGGACGACGCGGACTCGACATCGAAGTCGAGCCGAGAGTCTTGATCGAATTACTGGACGCTGTCGTCGCGCCGATCGGCGCCTGAACGTCAGTCGACGGCGCGAACGTCGCGGGCTTCGTCGCCCTTGCGGCCGGGTCCGACTTCGAACTCGACCTTCTGACCCTCTTGCAGGGTCTTGAAGCCCTTCGCCTGGATCTGCGAGAAGTGGACGAACACATCGGGACCGTCCTCGCGGGAGATGAACCCGTAACCCTTCTCTGCGTTGAAGAACTTCACTGTGCCGATAGCCACGGCGGTACTCGTTTCTGTCTGGACCGGGCGACTTGCCCGTCTCCCCCACCCTATGCGAAGAATCGGCGTGTCGCTCGGGCGAACTACGGTCATTTCATGGCGCCGACAACACGAGAGCCGTCTTCGAACCCGGCCGACTACGCGTTTCGGCACGACATCCGCGTGCGATTCGCCGAGACCGACGCCATGGGCATCGTCCACCACGGTCGGTATCTGCCCTACCTCGAAGAGGCGCGGGTGGCCTACCTGCGCTCCATCGGACACCCGTACTCGGCCGAGCGCGACGGCGGCACCGACGGACCCGGGGTCGACTACGCGGTCCTCGAGGCCCATCTCGCGTACCGCCAGCCGCTCCGGTTCGACGACGTCGTCACCGTTCACCTGCGCGTCACCGGCGCCACCCGGGCCACCTTCACCATCCACTACCTGCTCATGGTCGGTCCGACGGTCACGAGTACGGCGTCCACCGTGCACGGTTGCGTCAATCGCGCCGGACGCCCGGTGCGGCTCCCCGCCTGGCTGAGCGAACTGGTGGCACCGTTACGCTGACTCCATGCCCTGGGGTGACGAATCACTCGACACTCGACTGCACGGAACCAGCATCGCCGACTCGGTGATCGACCTGATCGGCGCCACACCGCTGGTTCGCCTGAAGCGCATCTCCGAGAAGTACGACGTGCCATCGGTGCTCACGATGAAGATGGAGACCACCAATCCCGGCGGGTCGGCCAAGGACCGCCCGGCGCTCGAGATGATCCTGGCCGCCGAACGCGACGGACTCCTGAAACCTGGTGGAACCATCGTCGAACCGACGAGTGGAAACACCGGTGTCGGACTCGCGATCGTCGCGGCCCAACGCGGCTACCAGTGCGTGTTCGTGATGACCGACAAGGTCGCTCCCGAGAAGGTGTCGCTGCTGCGCGCGTACGGCGCCGAAGTGGTGGTGTGTCCGGTCGCCGTGCCTCCCGACGATCCGAGCAGCTACTACAAGGTGGCCGAACGTCTCACCTACGAGCGCAACGCGTTCCGGCCCAACCAGTACGCCAACCCCAACAACCCGCTCGCCCACGTGAAGACGACCGGCCCGGAGATCTGGCAGCAGACCGGCGGGCGCGTCACGCACTTCGTGGCCGGTGCCGGAACGTGCGGCACGATCACCGGCACCGCCCGCTACCTCAAACAGCAGAATCCGAACGTCAAGATCATCGCCGCCGACCCCGACGCATCGGTGTTCTCCGGGGGTTCGGGTCGGCCGTATCTCGTCGAAGGCGTCGGCGAGGACTTCTATCCAGCCGCGTGGGACGCCGATCTCTACGACGACGTGATCGCGGTGAGCGACGAGGAGTCCTTCCTCATGGCGCGCGAAGTGAGCCGCGTCGAAGGGATTCTCATCGGCGGATCGGGTGGTCTCGCGGTTGCCGCCGCACTCAAGGTGGCCAAGAACGCGAATCCGAACGACATCGTGGTGGTCCTCAATCCCGATTCGGGCCGCGGCTACCTGTCGCGCGTCTTCGATGACGAATGGATGGCCAACTTCGGCTTCTTGCGGGAATGCGACCAATGCGTCGGAGCAGTGCTCGAGACGCGTGGCGACACACCGTCTCTTCTCTACGTGAATCCGTCGCACACGGTGCGACACGCCATCGACGTGATGCGCTCCAACGGCGTGAGTCAGTTGCCCGTCTGCAAGAACACTCCTCCCTTCGCCGCCGCCGAAGTGTCGGGCTCGGTCGACGAACTCGAACTGATGGAAGCCATCTATGCCGATCCTTCGGTCATGAACACCGAAGTCGAGAAGGTGATGGGACCCAAGTTGCCCACCATCGGCGTCGGACAGAAGGTGTCGAAGGCCGTCGAGATGCTCGATCGCGCGCCCGCTCTGCTGGTGCTCTCGGGTGGCCGACCGCTGAGCGTGCTCACGCGCTCCGACCTCTTGCAGTACTTCGACGTCGTGGCCACCGAGAGCGAGGCTCGCCGTGGGTGATCTCGACGAGCAGACCGGTTGGGGCTTCGAGACTCGTGCGGTTCACGTGGGGCAAGAGCCCGACCCCACCACCGGCGCGGTCGTCACACCGATCACGCTCAGCACCACCTTCGCCCAATCGAGCGTGGGTGAGCACAAGGGCTTCGAGTATTCGCGCAGTGGCAATCCCACCCGCGCGGCACTCGAGGCTTGCGTCGCATCGCTCGAGAACGCCCGCCACGGTTTGGCTTTTGCGAGTGGACTGGCCGCCGAGGACAACGTTCTACGCCTTCTTCCTCCCGGTGGACGCGTGCTCCTCGGCAACGACGCATACGGCGGAACCTTCCGACTCATCGCCAAGGTGTGGTCACCGCTCGGCTTTCCATGGAGCGCCGTCGACCTCACCGATGTGGCGTCGCTACGCGCCAACTGGCCGTCCGACACGAGCATCGTGTGGCTCGAGACGCCGACCAACCCTCTCCTCACGTGCATCGACATCGCGGCCGTCGCCGAGATCGCGCACGCCAACGGCGCGATCGTCGTCGTCGACAACACCTTCGCCACACCGTTCCTGCAGCAGCCTCTCGATCACGGGGCCGACATCGTCGTGCATTCGGCCACGAAGTACCTCGGCGGCCACAGCGACGTGGTGGGCGGCTTCCTCGCCGTCAACGACGACGCCCTGGCCGAACGTCTCCGGTACACCCAGAACGCGGCCGGTGGAGTGCCGGCCCCGTTCGACTGCTATCTCGTTCTCCGTGGTGTGAAGACTCTCGCGCTCCGCATGGAACGTCACTGCTCGAACGCCCGCGCGGTGGTCGACCTGTTGCTGCGCCATCCGGCCGTCGATCGAGTTCTCTATCCGCAGCTCCCCGATCATCCCGGGCACGCCGCGGCCGCCAAGCAGATGCGCGACTTCGGCGGAATGGTGAGCTTCACGTTGAAGGGCGGTGTCGATGCCGCGCTCACCGTGGCCAAGAGCACGCGCATCTTCACGCTGGCCGAATCACTCGGCGCCGTCGAGAGCCTCATCGAGCATCCCGGCCGCATGACCCATGCATCGGCCGCCGGCTCGCCACTCCAGGTTCCCGACTCACTCATCCGCCTGAGCGTCGGCGTCGAATCGGCCGACGACTTGTGCGAGGACCTGCGCTCGGCACTAGACCTGTTGTCATGACGTCTCCGGCTCCCTCCCCGATCCACGACAGCCCCACGCCGTTCGTGCGCGATCACGTGGCGCGCTACGTCGCGACCAACGGCGAGGACGGCCACATGTGGAACGGCCTGCCCTGCCTGCTCGTGACCGTCAAGGGCAAATCCTCGGGCCGATGGACGCGCAGTGCCCTCATCTACGGACGCGACGGCGACGACCTCCTTCTCGTCGCGTCCAAAGGCGGCGCGCCCGAGAACCCCCTGTGGCTCGACAACATGCTCGCCCATCCCGACGTCTGGTTGCAGGTGGGGGCCGATCAGTTCTGGGCTGTCGCCCACGTGGTCGACGAACCCGGCGAGCGTTCGCGTCTGTGGGCGATCATGGCGCAGATCTTTCCGCAGTACGGCGACTACGAAGCCAAGGCGGCCCCGCGCGTGATTCCGGTCGTGCGACTCGTTCGCCGCGCCTGACTACAGAACGACTTCGATGAGGCGCGGTCCGCGCTGCTTCATGGCCGACTGGAAAGCATCGGAGAATTCGGCGATGTCGTGCACGCGCACCGCCTGGACCCCCATACCGCCGGCCAACTGGACCCAGTCGAGTTCGGGATTCGCGAGATCGAACATCGACAAGGCCTTTTGATCACCTTCTCCCATGAGATCGCGCGCGCCAGTGCGCGACAACTCGATCTGCAGGATCGCGTACGCGCGGTTCGAGAAGATGACGGTGGTGACGTCGAGGTTCTCGCGGGCCTGGGTCCAGAGCGACTGAACGGTGTACATGGCGCCGCCGTCACCGTGCAGACACACCACCTTGCGATCGGGGCACGCCACCGCGGCCCCGCCCGCGAGCGGCAGACCTTGACCGATCGAACCACCGGTGAGCGAGAGATGATCGTGCGGCCGCGCCGTCGCGAGCGCGAGACCCGCTCCGAGTCCATTGGTGGCGGCTTCGTCCGACACGATCGCTTCGTCGGGTAGATACCGAGCGATCACCTGGCCGATCGTGAATTGGTTGAGCGGTCCGGTCGGTTCGTCGGGAAGCGCGAGTTCGGCCGCGAAGGGTTTGGCCGAGAACTCGGCGGCCGCCGCCTCGAGTGCGCCGACACCGTCCTCATGGGCGTGCGCGAGATACGTGATGGTCGCACCCTCCGGCGTGCACCACCCCGGCTTGCCCGGGTACGCGAAGAACGACACCGGCGGCTTCGAGCCGACGATGATCAACTGCTCAACGCTCGCGAGCGACTCGACGAGTTGCTCGGCGAAGTACGGCAAGCGTTCGACCGCCACGCGTCCCGCCCCGCGCGCGAGTCGCGGCGCGAACGTGTCGCAGAGAAGACGGGCCCCGGTCGCGGCAGCGATTCGACCAGCGGCGCGAAGTCCGCGCTCCTGTAGCGCCGCGCCCCGCATCAGGATCGCGGCTCGAGAACCACCGTCCCGAAGCGCGGTGATCGCACGAGTGACGGCCTCGCTCGACACGGTCGACGCGGCAACCGGTGCGAGAACGGGTGCCGCGGTCGCGCCCTCGGTCCAGGCCACGTCGGCGGGAAGGACGAGCGTCGCGATCTGACCCGGGTGATGACGGGCGGCCTGCACCGCGCGGGCCGCGTCGCTGCCAACCGTCGCAGCGCTGGTGGACGAATGCACCCACGCCGACACCGGCCGGGCGAAACCCACCACGTCGGACGCGAGCGGTGCGTCGTACTGGGCGTGGGTGATGGCGTGGTCGCCGACCACGTTGACGATCGGCGACGATGCGCGACGCGCGTTGTGAAGATTGGCCAGACCATTGGCGAGCCCGGGTCCGAGATGCAGCAATGTGACCGGCGGTTTGCCGGCCATACGCGCGTAGCCGTCGGCCATTCCGGTGACGACACCTTCGAACAACCCGAGGACCGCCCGCATGCCGGGAACTCGATCGAGGGCGGCCACGAAGTGCATCTCCGAGGTTCCGGGGTTGGCGAAGCACACATCGACGTCGGCGTCGACCAATGTGCGCAGCAACGCTTCGGCTCCGTTCACGACCCACCTCCCGCCGTCACGGTAGTTGTCGACGCCCGAAACCAGGTACATCGGTCGTGGGTCGACGGTCTCGCGTCGTTCGTACTCTCGAACGAGAGAGGAGAATCATGACGAGTCAGTCGCCGACCGACACCGCCGCACTGGTCATCGTCGCAATCACCCGCGACGAGGCCCGGGTCTGGAACACGGGTATCGAGAAGGGTTCGTCTCCCGAACGCCTGCACGCCCCGAGCGATCTCGGCCAGCATCACCACGTCCGCCAGGCCCAGCACCACCGCGGACACGACACCGATCACGACGACCGACGCTTCTACGAGTCGGTCGCCCAGGCCATCGCCCACGCGAACGAGATCCTCCTCATCGGTCATGGCACGGGAAAGGCCGACCACATCCTGCGGTTCACACAGTTTCTGGAACGCACGCATCCGGCCATCGCCGCCCGAGTGGTGGGAGCGATGGACAGCAATCTGAACGC
>CAYNKE010000073.1:0-9487 GCA_964397715.1 uncultured Bifidobacterium sp.
CATGGCAACACCTCCGCAACTCACTCCGGAACAGCGCGCCGCCGCGCTCGCCAAAGCGGCCGAGGCCCGAGCGGCCCGCGCCGAGATCAAGGTGAAGCTGAAGCAGGGGACACTGACCGTTGCCGATGCTCTCAGCTCGTCCGATCCGAACGTCGGCAAATTGAAAGTCGTCTCGTTGCTCGAGAGCCTTCCAGGACTCGGCAAGGTCAAGGCGCGCAAGATCATGGAAGAAGTCGGCATCGCTGACAACCGCAAGATCCAGGGCCTCGGCGCACAGCAGAAGAAGGCCTTGCTCGAACATCTCGCGAAGTGACGGGGCGGGTCACCCCCGCACGTTCGCCGCTGATCATCATCGTGTCGGGGCCCGGAGGGGTCGGCAAGGGCACGATCGTCGACGCACTGGTGAAACGCGATCCGTCGTTGCTCCTCAGTCGTTCCTGGACCACGCGCGCTCGACGGCCCGGTGAACGGGAGGACGCGTACGTCTTCGCCACACGTGCCGACTTCGAATCCCGTCGCGATCGCGGTGGATTTCTCGAATGGACCGAATTCCTCGGTAACTACTACGGGTCGCCGGTGCCCGACACCACACTGGGTCGCGACATCGTGCTCGAGATCGAGGTCGACGGTGCCCAACAGGTGAAGGCTGTCCATCCCGAGGCCACGCTCATCTTCGTTCTTCCGCCGTCCCGGGACGAGCAGCGCCGACGGCTGATCGGTCGGGGCGACCCCGACGACAAGGTCCAGCAGCGTCTGCGAAAGGCCGAGGAGGAGGAGCCGATCGGGCGGGCCCTGGCCGACGAGGTCGTGGTCAACGACGACCTCGACCAGACCGTGGACGAGATGGTGGCCATCATCGCCGCCCGACGCAAAGCGGCCGGATCGCCATAGCCTGGGCGTCCATGCCCGCCAACGACGATTCGATGACCACGCCGCAGCTCGAACTGCTGCTCTCCAAGGTCGACTCCAAGTTCAGCCTCGTCACGTTGGCCGCGTCACGTTCGCGTCAACTGCAGGACTACTACCGTCCCGAGGGTGCGGTGTCGCAGAAGTTGATTCCGCCGCAGGTCCCGTCGTTGCGCAAACTTCTCAGCCTGTCGTTCGAGGAGATCGCCGCCGGCAAGATCGTGCGCATCTCGGGTGACGAAGTGCGCGAGCGCGAAGCCGCCGAAGCCGCTGCCGCCGCCGACGCGGCCGCCGCGCTCCTCGGCGAGGGCGACTCGGCCGACGAGTGACGAGGCCCGAGTGACGACGTCGTCGGCGCCTCTCGCGGGCAAGACCATCGTCCTCGGTGTGTGCGGAGGCATCGCCGCCTACAAAGCCGTCGAAGTCTGTCGGCGTCTCGTCGATCTCGGAGCGCACGTCGCGCCGGTGATGACCGACGGCGCCGAGCGCTTCGTCGGTCGCACCACGTTCTCGGCCCTGGCGAGCCAACCGGTCCAGACATCGCTCTGGGACGAGGAATCACCAATTCCGCACACCCGTCTCGGCCAAGGTGCCGATCTCGTGTTGGTCGCGCCGGCCACCGCTCGATTGCTGTCGGCGTACGCGAACGGACTCTCCCACGATCTGCTCACCAACGTCCTGATCGCCACGCGGGCACCCGTCGTGGTGTGCCCGGCGATGCACACCGAGATGTGGGAACACGCCGCTGTCCAAGCCAATGTTCGGACTCTTCGTGATCGCGGAGTTCATGTGGTCGAGCCCGAGGACGGCCGTTTGGCCGGAGGAGACTCGGGCAAGGGTCGCCTCGCGGCTCCTGACGCGATCGTCGCCGAGGTGGTGTCGGTTCTCGGTACGCGCGATCTCGACGGTGTCCACGTCGTCGTGAGCGCAGGCGGCACACGCGAACCGATCGATGCGGTGCGCGTCATCGCCAATCGTTCCAGTGGGAAGCAGGGGTACGCCGTGGCCGAGGAGGCCCAGCGTCGTGGAGCTCGCGTCACGCTCGTGACGACGGTCGAACGTCCTGCTCCCGCGGGTGTGCAGGCGGTGTGCGTCGAGACCGCGGCCCAGATGAAGTCGGCGCTCGAATCATTGGCGTCGTCGGCCGACGTGATCGTGATGGCCGCCGCCGTGGCCGACTTCCGTCCGGTGTCGTGCGCCTCGGGCAAGATCAAGAAGGCCGGGGGAGTTCCCGAGATCGTCCTCGAGCCGACTCCTGACATCCTCGCCGGCCTCGGTTCGTCCAAGCGACCGGGCCAGATCCTCGTCGGCTTCGCCGCCGAGACCTCTGATCTGGTGGCCAACGCCCAGTCGAAACTCGAACGCAAGAACCTCGATCTGGTCGTCGCCAACGACGTGAGCCAGCCCGGAGTCGGATTCCAGCACGACACCAACGCCGTCACCTTCGTGCGACCCGGTGGCGAATTAGAGTCGCATCCGTTGAGCGACAAGCGGGACATCGCCCGGGCGTTGCTCGACATCGTGGTCGGCCTTCGGGCCTGACCGTCACCCGATTCAGGAGCAGCGATGAGCCGACAGTGGACGTTCACATCCGAAAGCGTGACCGAAGGTCACCCCGACAAGATGGCCGACCAGATCTCCGATGCGGTTCTCGACGCGATCCTTGCGAAGGACCCTCACGCGCGCGTGGCGTGTGAGACCTTGGTGACCACCGGACTGTGCTTGGTGTCGGGCGAGATCTCCACCGACGAGTACGTCGAGATTCCCGAGATCGCCCGCGAAGTGATCAAGAGCATCGGGTACGACAACGCCGAGTACGGCTTCGACGGCAAGACCTGTGGTGTGCTGGTCGCACTCGACGCGCAGAGCCCCGACATCGCCCAAGGTGTCGACCGCAGCGAAGAAGTGCGCTCACGTTCGGGTAGCGACGATCTCGATCTCCAGGGTGCCGGTGACCAGGGAATGATGTTCGGCTACGCGTGCAACGAGACACCCACGCTCATGCCGCTGCCGATCGATCTGGCCCATCGCTTGGCCGAGCGGCTCACCGATGCCCGCAAGTCCGGGCAGATTCCCTACCTTCGCCCCGACGGCAAGACTCAGGTCACGTTCGACTACGAGGACGGCAAGCCCGTTCGCTTGCGCACGGTTCTCGTGTCCACTCAACACCATGACGGCGTCGACCGCGACACGGTCATTCGCCCCGATCTCATCGAGCAGGTCATTCGGCCGGTCATTCCCGCGCAGTTCGCCAACGACGACTACGCGGTGTTCGTGAACCCGACCGGGAAATTCGTGCTCGGTGGCCCGCACGCCGACACCGGACTCACCGGCCGCAAGATCATCGTCGACACCTACGGCGGCATGGGCCGCCACGGTGGCGGAGCGTTCAGTGGCAAGGATCCGAGCAAGGTCGATCGTTCGGCGGCGTACGCCGCGCGCTGGGTGGCCAAGCACGTCGTGGCCGCCGGAGCGGCCGATCGCTGCGAGGTCCAAGTCGCCTACGCCATCGGTATGGCCCACCCGGTGAGCATCCTCGTCGAGACGTTCGGAACCGAGAAGATTCCGGCGGCGAAGATCGAAGCTGCGGTTCGTACGGTGTTCGACTTGCGTCCGGCGGCGATCGTGCGAGATCTCAAACTCAAGCGCCCGATCTACCGCAAGACCGCGGCCTACGGACACTTCGGACGCGAGTTGCCCGAGTTCGAGTGGGAGAACCTGTCCCGCTTGTCCGACTTCTCGTCGGCCCTCGGCCTCTGAGGCCGTCCTGACTCGAGTCGTTCGCGTCGCCCCCGACGTCACCGGGATCGATCGCGCCTTCGACTACGTCGTTCCCGACGATCTCGCCGACGCCGTCGGACTCGGTTCACGGGTGCGCGTGTCGTTGCACGGCCGGCGAGTGGGCGGCTGGGTGGTCGAAGACGACGTCGCGAGTGACGTCACCGTCACTCTGAAACCCATTGCCAAGTCGAGTGGTCTCGGTCCTGATCCCGACGTCCTCGGATTATGCGCCTGGGCGGCGCGTCGCTGGTGCGCCGGGAGGCTGCGGCCGCTGCTCGTGACCGCATCACCTCCGGTGGTCGTGCACCGGGCCGGCACGCCCCGCCGAACGAAGGTCGCGGCCGAACCCTCGTCGCCGGCCACGACGTCGCTGATCGAGCGTGGTGGTGGCGTTCTTCGACTTCCGCCGACCGCTGATCAGTTGCCCGCGGTGCTGTCCGCGGCGCGAGTCGGCCCGACCCTCGTCGTGTGCCCTTCGGTCGAAGGCGCTCGTGCGCTCGCGACACGGTTGCGGCGCACCGCGGTGTCGGTCGCGTTGATGCCCGACGACTGGGCCCAGGCTCGCGGGGGCGTCGACGTCGTGATCGGCGCCCGTCAGGCGGCCTTCGCACCATGTCCCGATCTGGCGGTGGCCCTGCTGCTCGACGAGCACGACGAGGCCCTGCAAGAAGAGCGCACGCCGACCTGGCACGCGCGTGATGTGCTGATCGAACGCGCCCGTCGCGCGAACGGTGTGTTCGTCGCGGTGTCACCGGTTCCGACCGCGATGGTTCGTCACGAGCGCTTCGTTCTCGCGCCGCCGACCGAGCGCGAATCCTCGGCCTGGCCCGAGGTGGTGGCGGTCGACCGTCGCGCCGTCGAGCCCTGGAAGCGCTCGTTGATCTCCGACGAATTGATCGCCGAGTTGCGCGATCACTCGCGGCGCGTCGCTTGTGTCGTGAACACCAAGGGTCAGGCCCGGCTCGTGGCGTGCCGGCAGTGTCGCGAGTTGGCGCGGTGTTCGGTGTGCGACGCATCGGTCGCCGAAGTCGACGAGGGTTCGCTCACGTGCGGCTCGTGTTCCACATCGCGGGCGAGGATCTGCGCCGCGTGCGGCTCCACCTCGATGGCGCGGGTCAAACCCGGTACCACCCGTCTGCGCGCCGAGATCGAAGCGGCGGCTCACCGTTCCGTCGCCGAGGTCACCGCGACGACCGAGTTCGACGAAACCCGTTGCGACGTGTTCGTCGGCACCGAAGCGGTGCTGCACCGAGTTCGCCGGATCGACAGCGTCGTGTTCCTCGATTTCGACGCCGAGCTCCTGGCGCCGCGCTACCGGGCTGCCGAGCAGGCGATGGCTCTCGTCGTGAGGGCCGGACGGCTGGTGGGTCCGCGTGGACGCGGTGGTCGCATCCTTCTGCAGACGACTCTCGTCGATCACGACGTCGTCACCAGTGCGATCGCTGGTGACCCCGCACGAGCAGCCGACAGCGAATCGACTCGTCGCCGCGACCTGAATCTGCCGCCTCATTCGGCCCTGGCTCTGGTGGATGGCGAAGACGCGGCTCGATTTGTCGAAGCAGTGGGTTCGGCTGTCGCGGTCGCCCGACACGGTGACGGCTACTTGTTGCGCGCGTCGTCGAGCGATGCTCTCGCCGACGCTGTCGCAGGCATGGAGCGACCCAGCGGAGTACGGATCGCGGTCGATCCGCCGCGCGTCTAGGCGCGCCAGACGTCGAGGAGCCGGTAGCCGCGACGGGAGCCGAGTCGCTCGACTTGATAGCCGTCGGTCGTGAGCCAGCGCGCGAGTGAATCGCTGCCCAAGTGCTTGTTGACCACCAGAACGGCATGACCGTTCGGAGCGAGCCGGTTCAACCACCGCTCGAGCATGTGATGGAGGATGTCCTTGCCCACTTTGATGGGTGGATTGCTCCAGATGAGATCGAACATCACGCCGGTCGGGACGTCGTCGGGCTCGGCCACCTGCACGTTGCGCAGACCGAGGCGTTGCGCGTTCGCTCGCGTGAGTTCGAGGGCCCGCTGGTTGACGTCGACGGCCCAGACCGTCGCCTCGGGTGATCGACGGGCGAGCGACAGTGCGATCGGTCCGGCTCCGCACCCCAAGTCGAGAAAGGTTCCCGAGCTCGGTGGATCGGGAGCATCAGACAACAGGATCTTGGTGCCGGGGTCGAGGCGGCCGTGCGAGAAGACACCGGTATCGCTCGTGTATTCGAACGCGTCGCCAGGAAGAAGAACGGCGACCGTCTCAGGGTGTGACGGCGCGCTCGGTGAGTTGTCGAAGTAGTGCGACATGTCCGAAGTAGCCTCGCAGACATGGCCTACCAGATCCGGACATACGGCGACCCGGTACTGGCGTCCAAGGCTGCAACGGTCACCGATATCGACGCCAAGGTCGTACGCATCGTCGACGAGATGTTCTCCACGCTCTACCGCAGTGATTCGGGCATCGGGCTGGCGGCGCCGCAGGTGGGTATTCAGCGTCAGATCTTCGTCTGGGACATGGGAGACGATCCGCTGGTCGTGATCAACCCGGAGATCGTCGAATCCGACGGCGAGTGGGTTTACGACGAAGGTTGCCTCAGCATCCCCGGCCTCTACGTGCAGATGACGCGTCCGAAGACCGTGCTCCTGCGGGGGCGCGACCTCGATGGCAACGAGTTCGAACTCGAGGCCGACGAACTCGAGGCTCGCTTGTTCCAGCACGAACTCGACCATCTGAACGGCATTCTCATGTTCGACCGCATGCAGCCCGAGCAGCGCAAGGAAGCGCTCGCCGAATACAAGCGCATCATCGACGGCGACTCCGACGCGAAGCCGATGCGCCGCCTGCGGGCCCAATGACCGACCTGGCTCCGCTTCCGAGCGGGCCGGTGCGACGCGTCGTCTTTCTCGGCACACCGACCATGGCCGTCGCTCCGCTGCGCGCTCTCGTGGCGTCCGGGGTCGACGTGGCTCACGTGATCACCCGCGCCGACAAGCGGCGTGGCCGCGGGAGCGAACTCTCGCCGAGTCCGGTCAAACAGGCGGCACTCGAACTCGGCCTCTCGGTGTCGCACTCCGTCGACGACGTCCTCGAAGTCCCTTGCGAACTCGGAGTCGTCGTGGCCTACGGCGCGCTCGTCAAGCCCCACGTGCTCGCGCGCGTCCCGATGGTCAATCTGCACTTCTCGCTGTTGCCGCGGTGGCGAGGTGCGGCGCCGGTCGAACGGGCTCTGCTGAGCGGCGACCACGAGACCGGAGTGTGCCTGATGCGGGTCGACGTGGGCCTCGACACCGGGGGCATCCTCGATCGTCGGGTGATGCCCATCGACGAACTCACGACCGCCGCCGACATTCGCCATCGGCTGGTGAGCGATGGCACCGAGATGCTGCTCGAGGCATTGCGCGACGGTCTTCCGCCCGAAGTCGCTCAGTCCGGCGAAGCCGTGTACGCCGAGAAGATTTCCTCCGACGATCTCCGTATCCGCTGGACGACACCCTCCGAACAGGTGAGTCGTCAGGTGCGGGTCGGTGGTGCCTGGACGACGTGGAACGACAAGCGAATCAAGGTCCTCCAGGCGAGCGTCGTCGATGCAAAACAGTGGACGAGTGAAGGCGAACCCGGAACCTGTCGGGTGATCGATGGTCGCGTGGTCGTGTCGACCTCGAACGGAGCCGTCGAACTCGTGGATATCCAGCCCGAAGGCAAAGCGGCCATGAGCGCGTCGGCCTGGGCCAACGGTGCGCGCCCCGACGGATCTTCGTTCGCATGACGTCGGCCCGTCGGCTGGCCATCGAGGCGTTGACTCGCATCGAGGACGGCGGCGCGTACGCGAACTTGGTTCTTCCGTCGATGCTTCGTACGTCCGAGCTGTCCGACGCCGATCGGCGCTTCGCCACCGAGCTCGTCTACGGAACGACGCGCATGCGGCGGGCGTGCGATGCGGTGATCGATCGATTCGTCACCAAGGAACCCGATGCCGCCACGCGTCGGGTGCTCCGCCTCGGCGCGTACCAACTCGTTTTCGCCGGTGTTCCCGATCACGCCGCGGTCTCGGCCTCGGTCGATCTGGCGCCGCAACGAACCCGCTCGTTCGTGAACGCGGTGCTGCGTCGTATCGCCCGGACCCCGATGGTGTGGCCCAGTGAGCCGATTCGCCTGTCGTATCCCGATTGGATCGTCGAGACGTTCGCTCGAGAGGTTCCCGGCGAGGCGACCGTGGCTCTCGAGCACATGAACACGGCACCGTCGGTCACCCGGCGCGACGATGGATACATCCAGGACCGCGCGAGCCAGATGGTGGTCGAAGCCGCTGCCGTTCGGTCCCGCGAACGAGTTCTCGACGTTTGCGCCGGTCCGGGCGGAAAGACCACCGGGCTGGCGGCATCCGGTGCGCGGGTCGTCGGCGCCGATGTCAACGTCACGCGGGCCGGTCTGGTCGCACGGAACGCGCGGCAGTTGCGCCAGAACGTCCCGGTCGTCGTGGCCGACGGCCGCCATCCGCCCTTCACCCCGCGGTCGTTCGACGTGGTTCTGGTGGACGCGCCGTGTTCGGGTCTCGGCGCGCTGCGACGTCGCCCCGATGCTCGATGGCGAATCACCGCCGAGGCGATCGAGCCGTTGACGAAACTGCAGCAGGGACTCCTCGACGCTTCGGCCGAACTCGTCGCTCCTGGAGGCCGTCTGGTGTACAGCGTGTGCACGATCACGGCCGGTGAGTCGATCGACCATCGAACTCCTCCCGGTCTCGAGATCGACGACGCCGAACTGGCGGCGCCATGGCGACGATTCGGTTCGGGTCATCGACTTCTCCCGCACGTATCCGACACCGACGGCATGGTGATCGTCCGATACCGTCGTCCGCATGGCTGATCTGCTCGCCAAAGTGCTCACCGTGAGCGACGGCGTGGTTCACGGAACTCGCGAGGATCTTTCGGGTGCGGCTCTCGCCGACGCACTCACCGCGGCTGGCTTCACTGTCGTCGATCGCGGGCTCACGGCCGACGGGGCCGACGAAGTCGCGGCCGCGCTCACTCGGTTGTGCGACGGATTCGCCGGTGTCGTCGTCACGACCGGCGGGACCGGTTTCGCACCACGCGATCAGACTCCCGAGGGCACGCGTCGAGTCATCGAGCGCGAGGCGCCAGGTCTCGCCGAAGCGATGCGCCTCGTGAATCCACTCGGCCGACTCTCGCGGGGAATCGTCGGGATCAGGGGACAGGCGATCGTCTGCAACACTCCGGGCTCGCCGAAGGGATGTGTCGAACAGATCAACGCGATCGTCGACGTCCTGCCCCACGCGTTGCGGCTGTTGGCCGAAACTCCCACGAATCACTGAAGTCCGTTCCGGTAGCGTCTCGGACGTGCTGCGGCTCGTTGTTCCCAAGGGTTCACTGGAGAAGGCGACTTTCGATTTGTTCGAGGCGGCCGACCTTCCCATCCGCCGTTCGTCGAGTGTCGACTACAAGGCGTCGATCGACGACCCCCGCATCGCCGACGTGCGAATCCTCCGCCCGCAGGAGATCCCTCAGTACGTGGCCGAAGGTCTGTTCGACATCGGCATCACCGGTCGCGACTGGGTCGAAGAGACTCAGAGCGATGTCCAGAGTCTCGGTGAACTCAAGTACTCGAAGGCCACCTCCGATCCGGTCAAGGTCGTCGTTGCGGTGGCCGGCGACTCGACGGCCACGTCGGTGTCCGATCTCCCGCAGGGCGTTCGTGTGAGCACCGAGTACCCCGGACTGACCAAACGCTTCTTCGCGAGTCGCGGCATCGAAGCCGATGTTCGTCTGTCGTACGGTGCCTCCGAGGCCAAGATCC
>CAYNKE010000074.1:0-9289 GCA_964397715.1 uncultured Bifidobacterium sp.
CGTCGTCTGCGCGCGAAGTTGGGTGAAGAGCACGCCAACCTCATCCAGACCGTGCGCAGCGTGGGCTACCGCTTCGGCCAGTCCCGCTGGGGCAACTAACGCCGGCGATCTGGTGAGGTTCACTCACCCATACGGTCGAAAATCCTCACCAGATCGACGAGTTGTAGACCGTTGAGGGTGGGGATGATGGTGAGTCGGCCGATCGATTCGGGAAGATCGCTCACTTCGCGCGGGATGTCGACCACGTGCGGAACACCGAGCACGCGACAACCCGCGGCCAGTGCCGAACGAGCACCGGTCGGTGAGTCCTCGATCGCCACGCAATCCTCGGGCCGAACACCGAGTCGCTCCGCGGCCAACAAGTAGGGATCGGGGTGCGGCTTGCCCCGAGCGACCTCGTCACCCGTCACCGAGACCGTAAAACTTCCCGTCGGAAGACACGCGACCACTTCGTCCGAGAATCGCTTCCAGGACATCGTGACCAGAGCGGTGTCGATCCGGGCTTCGCGCACGTGGCCCAACAACTCGCGCGCACCCGGCCGCCACGGAACTTCCTCGCGAACTCTGGCCACCACGCGGTCGAGCAGCATCTCGACGATCTCCTCGGGCGAACGGTCGACACCACCGTGTCGGCGGATGTACTCACCCGAGTCGATGAGATCGGAGCCCACGAGAGCCTTCGCGTGCTCGTGACTCCAGGTGCCACCGTGCATCTCGACGATGTCGAACTCGGCCGCGATCCAGTACGGCTCGGTGTCGACCAACGTGCCATCCATGTCCCAGAGGACAGCGAGCGGCAGTTTCGGTTCAGCCACGGGCATCGAGTCGCTGAATTCGACGACTCTCGCGTGCGTGGCGCCTGAGCATGTCGTCGAGATCGCGATGTACGACCGCACCGTCGCGTACGACGAAACGACCGTGAACGATCGTGTGGTGCGCACCGATGGGCCCGCACCGCAACCATCCCTCGATCGGGTCGGCCAACGCTCCGGCGAATTGCGGGCCCGTGAGCTTCCAGACCGCAAGATCACCCGCGGCACCGACGCTCAGTTCGCCGATCTCGCCTTCGCGCCCGAGACATCCGGCTCCACCGCGCGTGGCGACTTCCAGAGCCATGCGAGCCGTGCCGGCGTTGGCGCCGTCGCGCAACTTGGCCAGCAGCATCGCCTGACGGGCTTCGAGCCACAACGACGCCGAGTCGGCCGATGACGACCCGTCGACTCCGAGTCCGACCTTCACCCCGGCCGCCCGAAGCGACACGACCGGCGCGATCCCCGACGCCAGGATGAGATTGCTGCTCGGACAGTGTGCGACGCCGATGCCGGCGGCGCCCAAGCGCTTCACTTCGTCGGGATTGGGCATCACGCAATGGGCGACCCACGTGCGATCGGTGCACCAGCCGGTCCGCTCGAGGTACTCCATCGGGCGACAGCCGAACGTCGCGATCGAGAAGTCGTCGTCTTCGGCGTTCTCGGCGAAGTGCGTGTGCAGTCGAACGTCGAGCTTCTCGGCGAGTTCGGCCGAGCGGACCATCAGTTGCTCGGTGACGCTGAACGGCGAGCACGGAGCAAGGGCCACGCGGACCATCGCGCCGTGGGACCGATCGTGGTGTCGGCGGACCGCTTCTTCGCTGGCGGCGAGGATTTCGTCGTCGTCGGCCACCACATCGTCGGGTGGAAGACCTCCGTCCTTCTCCGACAGCGACATCGAACCGCGAGTGGGATGGAAGCGAACGCCGAGTGCGCGCGCGGCGGCGATCTCGGCCGACAACAAATCGCCCGCGCCCCGCGGATGCAGATAGAGGTGGTCGGTACTGGTGGTGCATCCGGACATCGCGAGTTCGGCGAGACCCACGAACGCGCTCACGTGCACTGACTCCTCGTCGATCGCCCGCCACAGCGGGTACAGCGACTGCAACCAGCCGAACAGCGGCTTGTCGGTCATCGGCGGAAAGGCTCGAGTGAGGTTCTGGTAGATGTGGTGGTGGGTGTTGACGAGACCCGGGGTGACGATGCAGTCGGTCGCGTCGACGACTTCGGCGGCCTCGGGCGGCGTCTCGGTCGACGAACCGACGGCGGAAACGAGTCCGTTCGTGACGGCGACCCAGCCTCCGGCGAGTTCGCGCCGTTGTGCATCCATGGTCGCGACGACCAGAGCATTCTTCACGAGGAGGTCGGCGCGTGCGTTCATGGTGTCGTGTCCAGTGAGTCGAGGATGTCGTTGATGTCGGCCATCGAGGTTCGCGGGTTGACGATGCAGAACCGCAGGACAGTCTCCCCGTTCCAGGACGTAGGCACAACGAACGATCGACCAGTGCTCAATTGGTCGTCGCTCCAGCGCTGATACTGCTCGGGTGTCCAGCCACGCCGACGGAACACGAGGATGCTCAAGTCGGGTTCGAGAAGCAGTTCGAGATCGGGACGCGATCGAATGGCCTCGGCCGCCTCGCGCGTGACGCGCAACGTCGTCTCCATCGCCTCGCTGTAGGCACGGGTGCCGTGCGTGGCCAAGCTGAACCAGAGGGGCAGACCACGGGCGCGCCGCGACAGATGATGCGCCACATCGGCTGGGTTCATCTCGTGCCACGGCCCTTCTTCGGCTTCGCCCCCGTGAAGAACGTCGAGGTACTCGGCGTGCTGAGTGTGGGCCCGGCGTCCGTCGTGAATGTTGCGGTACACCAGCGCGCAGCTGTCGTACGGAGCGAACAACCACTTGTGCGGATCGACGATGAAACTGTCGGCACGTTCGATCCCGTCGAACAGATGTCGCACACTCGGTGCACACAGTGCGGCCAATCCATATGCACCGTCGACGTGGAACCAGACGTCCTCACGACTGGTCACGCGCGAGATGCCATCGAGATCGTCAACGACACCGAGATTCGTGGTGCCACCCGTCGCGACGACCGCGAACGCCCGGTCGCGATCCTGGGGCGACATCGTGCGCAAGACCGACTCGAGAGCACCGGCGTTCAGACGGCCGCGCGCATCAGTGGGGGCCGCCACCACATCGGCATCCATCGCGTGGGCCGCTTGCTTGACGGACGAGTGGGCACCGCTGGAAGCGATCATGATGCCGCGGGTGCGATCGTGCCGGCCTCGCGCACGCAGCCGCCAGCGGTGTCGTGCGGCGATGAGAGCCGAGAGATTCCCGGCGGTGCCGCCACTCACGAACACGCCACCCGCCGACACGGGAAAGTCGGCGAGATCGGCGAGCCATCGCAGAGCCTGGTTCTCGGCGAATGCGGCGCCGGCGCCTTCGAGCCACGAACCGGTGTAGATACCGCTCGCCGACACGACCATGTCGAAGATCACCGACGCTTCGGTGGGAGCCCCCGGAACGAACGCGAGAAACCGTGGATGGTCGACCGAGATGCACGCCGGAGCGAGAACCTCGGTGAAAAGTTGGAGTGCACGTTGACCGCCGATTCCATCAGCGGTGATCGTCTCGCCCACGGCCGCGAGCAATTCGTCGTAGGGCCGCGGCGCGTCGAGCGGGACCGGATCCATCCGGATGCGGTCGAGTGAGTAGGCCAGCGCCTGGTCGGCGAGACGTGCGATCGATGGATCGTGACGGTGCACGGATTCAGACTGCCACGACGTCGCCCGAGTCGGGCGAACGTCAGGTGTTGAGATCGACGAGTTCGCTGCCCTCGTGACGGGCCTCGCCGTCCTTCCAGAGCAGATGACCGAGCAGTCCGGCGATGCCAACGGTCCCCAGACCCACGAGGATCGGGAACGAGAGGAGAACGATGATCAGGACGATTGCACCGGCCACGCGTCGACCTTACTTCGCGCGCTTCGTCGGCTTCTTCTTGGCCGACGCTTTCTTGGCCGGCGACTTCGTCACGACTTTCTTGACGACTTTCTTGGCGGCCTTCTTCGCGGTTGTCTTCGCGGCCTTCTTGGGTGCCGCCTTCGTCCCGGACTTCTTGGCGCTCTTCTTGACGGCCTTCTTGGCGGGTGACTTCGCGACCGGGGCGACCGGCTTGTGGGCCCAGGCCTCGATCTCGACCGCACCACCGAACGGCAACGCGGCGACGCCGATGGTGGAGCGGGCCGGACGTGCACCGTCGAACCCGGCGACGTACGCCTCGTTGAACGTGGCGAACGTGTCCATATCGGTCAGGAAGCAGAGCGTCTTGGCGACGTCGTGAATGGAGAGGCCCATCTCTTTCAAGCGAGCCTTGAGGTTGACCACGGCCTGTGCGGTCTGGCCGGCGACACCTCCCGGAACGAGAGCACCGTCCTTGATACCGAGTTGACCGGAGACGATGACCCAGTCGCCAGCGCGAACGGCAGGGGTGTACGGACCAATGGGAGCAGCGGGTTTGTTGGCCATGGCTTCACGCTAGTCAGCCCGCCGTGCCGAACGCACATGGGTACTGTGACCCCATGCGTCGCCTCGCCCTCTTCGCCATCGTTCTTCTCGCCGCGTGCGGGGGAAACGACGGATCCCCGTCGACCAAGGTCGATGGGGCCTCTACCGACACCGCCGCATCCGCGGTCAACAACGAGCCGTACCCGGACGGAACGCGCGACCAGTTCGTCGATGAATGCTCAGGTTCGGGCGGAACCGACGACATGTGCGGCTGCTACTTCGACACCTTCGAGGCGACGACGGCGTTCGAGGACTTCATGAAGATCCAGAGTCGGATCGGAGATGGAGCAGCGCTCGCTTCGGAACCCGAGGTGATGTCGGTCATGGCGCAGTGCTTGGTGTCGAGCGATCCCACGGCAGTGAACGGGCGCTACCCGGCCCAAGTACGCGACACCTTCCTCAGCGAATGCGCCGGGGGCGGGTCGAGCATGTCGGCCTGCGAGTGCGCGCTCGCGGGCTTCGAAGAGTCCATCGATTTCGCCACGTTCTTCCGGGCCGATTCGGAGATCCAAGCCGGTACCGCCTCGCTCTCCGATTACCCCGAGATGCTCGCGATCTTCTCCGACTGCGGCTGACTCCCGATCACGTCGAGCGGATCGGCCAGCGGTCGACGTAGTCGACTTCACGCCAAGCCGCCGCGGCCACCGCCGCGAAAACGGCATCACTCACGTTGCGCACCGGCGAATCGTCGCGGACGACTTCGATCTCGATCGTGGGAGTATCGACTGCACGCAGGACGCCGAACGATCGGATGGTGAGATCGTGAACCGCACCATCGGCACCCACCGCGATGCCCTCCGATCGCACCCACCCGAGCCCCATGTGCGCGGCGCCGATGCAGTACGAGCGCAGAGTCACCTCATCGAGCGGATCACCGCAACCGACACGAACCTTCACCGCTCCATCGACGATCATCGCCTCGGCCCACGATCCGTTCGGAGCGTCCACACGGTCGCGGCCGGAGAGCGACGAGCGAAGCACCGCGATCTCGGCCCATACCGAACCGCGCAAGTCGAGTGACGTGGGTGGTCCGGGAACGTCGACCTCGATCACGTCCCAATCGGATGCCACGGTGGCCACTAGCTCGCGCACACCGGGCGTGGTTCGCACCCATACGACTCCGCTTCCATCAGCGCGAACTCCGGCCGCCAACGGCGGCCGCTTCGCTCCGCGGCGCACCACGTCTTCGCGCGACAACACGATGCGCATCGGCTGTCCGTGCTCGTCGGCGAGTCGTCGCACTTCGTCACGCAACCACGACGTTGTCTTGCCGCCGAACGCGCCACCGTTGGTGAGCGGTCCCGTCGGTTCACCACCGGGCGCACACCACACCGCATCGGGTTCGAGATACGCGGGCTCGACCCATGTGGTGCGCAGAGTTCGCACGAATTCGTGTCGCCGATCGGTTGGAACGTCGATCGGCCACGTGAGTCCGACGGTCGAGCGACGACCGGGAACGACACCGGCACGCTGTCGCGCCTCGGCAACCGTCGAGCCGACGACCCACTCGCCGCCTGGCGACAGGATCGCGACGAGGGCGTCGGGCGGTGCGAAGTCGTCGGCGAATCCGCCGCGTCCGAGTGCGATGTCCGGACTCACCGCCTGCGACGCTCCGCCTTCGACACGCGCGCGCTCGGCGGCCGCAACCACGTCACGCCCACGATTCGTGTCGCGTTGTCGCCTCGACGGTCGTTCGACTGCCGCGTCCACGATCGTCTGCCAGCCGGTACATCGACACAGGTGAGCGAGGAGCGCGCGCTCGACTTCGTCCCGTACTGGTTCGACGTCGAGCAATCGCATGATGATCCCAGGCGTGCAGAACCCGCACTGACTACCGCCGGTTGCGCAAAGCGCCTCGGCCCAACCCTGCCGAACGCTGTCGTCGACACCTTCCAACGTGGTGACGGCACGACCAGCCACACGCGACACCGGCGTCACACACGCCACCCTCGGGTCACCGTCCACGAGCACGGTGCAACAACCGCATTGACCCTGAGGCGCGCAGCCGTCCTTGGCCGAGCGCACACCCAATCGATCGCGGAGTGCCGACAACAACGTTCCCTCGGAAGGGACCGACACCGGCTCGCCGTTCAACACGAACTCCACACCCTCCACCTTTCCATGTCACAGCCCGTGATCTGGTGCACACCGATGCGCGCCAATAGCGTTCGGAGTGTGACTCCTCGCTCCACCTCGCGTCGCGACCTCTTGCGCACCGCGGGTACGGCCGCATTCGCACTGCCCACCGCTCTGCTCATCGCGGCCTGCGGCGGCGACTCCGGCAACGCCGGCACCAACGACTCCGGTATCGACGGCACGAACGGCGACTCGTCCTTGCCCGACGACGTGGTGTTGGCGACACGGTGGGTACCGACCGAACTCGCACCCGGGGTTCAACGACTGCCGGTGTCGCTCGCGACGGCCGCTGGCCTACTCGCCGACGGACCCTCTCGACTCACAGGCAAAATCGTCGACTACGACACCGGTGAGGTGTTTGTCGACAACTTGTTCGCCGATCGCCGCACGCTCGGCGACGGGACGATTCCGTTCTACGTGTTCCGCACCGCGCTCACCACTGCGGGTGTCTACGGACTCGTCGTCGACGGCGGCCCGTCCGAACCCACGGCGTTTCAGGTACGACCGGCCGACGAACTACCGGTCGCACGCGTGGGCGAGGCGCTACCGCCGTTCGACACGCCCACCGTCGACGATCCGCGAGGAGTCGACCCCATCTGTTCGCGCGAACCCGAGCCGTGCCCGTTCCACGCGATCACACTGACCGAAGCACTCGCGCTCGGCAAGCCCGTCGTGTACGTGGTCGGAACTCCGGCGCATTGCCAGACCGGTGTGTGTGGTCCGGTTCTCGAGCAGATGATCGCGTTGTCCGACGAACTCGGCAATTCAGCGGTGTTCGTTCATGCCGACGTGTACGCCGATGACGCGGCAACCACCGTCGCGCCAGCCGTCGAAGCCGCGATGCTGACTTTCGAGCCCGTTGTCTGGATCACGGACGCGAGCGGAACCATCGTCGACCGTTTGGATGCCGTGTGGGACGCGAACGAAGTTCGCGAAGCGCTCAGCTGAACGACTGACCGCAACCGCACGTGCGGGTCGCGTTGGGGTTCGTGATGTTGAACCCGGCCTGATTGAGGCCGTCCTTGTAATCGAGGGTCGCGCCCTCGAGAAGCTGTGCCGAGGCGGGATCGACGACCACGCGCACCGAGTTGCCGTAGGTGGCCTGCTTGTCGTCATCGGCGATGTCGCCATCGAAGAACATCTCGTAGGAGAAGCCGCTGCAACCGCCGGGGCGCACGGCCACGCGCAGCGCGAGATCGGTTGCACCTTCGGCTTCGAGAAGTTCTTTGACCTTGGTGGCTGCTGAATCGGTGAGGGTGATCACGTTTGTTCTCCTCCGTCGTTGCTCGCATTGTATCGGTGGCCTGGCTGGCCAGTCTCGGCGGGACCACCGGTACGATTGGGCCATGACGCGCCCGTTCGAGCCGCCGTCCGTGGAAGAAGTCACCAACCTTCTCCGGGCCGTCATCGACCCCGAATTGGGCAGCGACATCGTCGACCTGGGCATGGCCTCGTGCCGTTCGGTGTCGGCCGATGGCTTCGTGGTGGTCGACGTCAAGTTGACCATCGGTGGCTGCCCGTTGCGGGCCCAGATCAAGAAGGACATCGAGACCCGCGTGGCCACGCATCCCGGTGTGCGCGGCGTGAAGATCGAGTGGGGCGAGATGACCAGCGACGAGCGTTCGGCCACCATGGCCAAGGCCCGCTGGAACGCACGCGAACGGGCCCCCGAAACCGAAGTGGCCGCAACCACGCGCGTGATCGCGGTGTCGTCGGGCAAAGGTGGCGTGGGCAAGAGCTCGGTCACGGTCAACCTCGCTGCCGCCATCGCCGCCCAGGGCTACACGGTTGGTGTTCTCGATGCCGACATCTGGGGCTTCTCGGTTCCGCGCATGCTCGGCATCGATCAGCGTCTCGAGGCCGAGCGCGACGAAGAGAGTGGACGACCCAAGATCCTGCCCAACACGCGCACGGTCGGGAAGGGTCTCCTGAAGGTCGTGAGTACCGGCTTCCTCGTCGACGACGAAGGAACCGCTCTCATGTGGCGTGGACTCATGCTCACCAAGGCACTCGAGCAGTTCCTGCGCGATGTGACATGGGGCGAGATGGACTACTTGCTCATCGACATGCCGCCCGGCACCGGTGACGTTCAGATGGGATTGGCGCGGTTGTTGCCGCGAACCGACATGGTGATCGTCACCACGCCAGCCGTGAGCGCGCAGAAGGTGGCCATCCGCGCGGCCGACATGGCGCGACGTTCGTTCCTGCGCATCGCCGGTGTGATCGAGAACATGAGCACGTTCGTGTGCGATCACGGTTCGGAGTATCCGTTGTTCGGTGTCGGTGGCGGACAAGCCCTGGCCGACGAGATCGGAGCTCCGCTTCTCGGGCAGATTCCGATCGAACCCACCGTGGCCGCCGGCGGAGACGCCGGTGAACCCGTCTCGCTGGCTGGTTCGGGTCCGGCCGCCGATGCGTTCCGGGCCATCGCCGACCAGATCGTGCGTGAAACCGTGCCGCCGGTCCAGATGGCCGGTTGCTCGGCCCGCCAGGAGGTCAGCGAGACCCCGGTGACCCTCAGCCCGCGCGGGTCGGCGTGAGAAACCAACCATGAGTCTCTACGTCAATCAGCACTATCTCGCCTGCCTGTCGCATGCGTCGTACGTGGTGGGTGACACCACGAGCGGGATGGCGGTGGTCATCGATCCGCAGCGCGACATCTCGCTCTATCTCGACGACGCGCGCGAACACGGGCTCACCATCACTCATGTGATCGAGACGCACTTCCACGCCGACTTCTTGTCGGGCCATCTCGAACTGGCCGAAGCCTGCG
>CAYNKE010000075.1:0-5235 GCA_964397715.1 uncultured Bifidobacterium sp.
TGGCTCCGTTCAAGCGAGCGGCGACGGTTCAGAAGTGCGTGCGCGCCGGCGGCAAACACAACGATCTTGACGACGTCGGACGCACCAAGCGACATCTCGTGTTCTTCGAGATGCTCGGCAACTTCTCCTTCGGCGACTACTTCAAGGAGTCGGCGATTCCGTGGAGTTGGGAGTTGGTCACCGAGAACCTCGGATTCGACGGTGACCGCATCTGGGTCACCGTTCACACCAGCGACGACGAGGCCGAGGCGATCTGGCACGAGCAGGTCGGGGTTCCACTCGAACGCATTCAGCGACTCGGCGACAAGGACAACTTCTGGCAGATGGGCGACACCGGCCCCTGCGGACCGTGCTCCGAACTCCATATCGACCGCGGACCCGCTTTCGGTCCGGACGGCGGACCTCTGAACGACCCTCACGGGGATCGTTTCATGGAGTTCTGGAACCTGGTCTTCATGCAGTTCAACCAGGCGCCCGACGGGACTCGGACGCCGCTACCGAAACCGTCGATCGACACCGGCGCCGGACTCGAGCGAATACTCGCTCTGGTTCAGGGGACCGATTCGGTCTGGGAGACCGATGCCCTCTTCCCGATGGTCGAGCGCGCCCAATCGCTCACCGGAGCGGCCTATCGGGTCGGAGATTACGACGATCGTCCGAGTTTCAGTCTTCGGGTTCTGGCCGAGCACGCGCGAAGCAGCGCGATGCTGGTCGGTGACGGAGTCTTCCCGTCGAACGAGGGCCGCGGTTACGTTCTTCGTCGCATCATCAGACGAGCTGTCCGTCACGCGTACCTCCTCGGAACCGAGAAGTTGGTCATGCCGTCGCTCGTCGAAACTGCCGTCGACGTGATGGGCCAGGCCTACCCCGACCTCGTCAGCCAGAAGGACTTCGTCGTCGACGTGCTCACCCGCGAAGAAGAGCGGTTCCGTCAAACATTGAAGACGGGTGTCGCGATTCTGGACAACGAAATTCAACGCTCCGACGGACGTCTGTCGGGAGAGACAGCGTTCCTCCTCCACGACACCTACGGGTTTCCCTTGGAAGTGACCGAAGAAATCGTCGGCGAGCGCGGTCTCGTCGTCGACAGGGAAAGTTTCGATCGCGAGATGGGTGCACAGCGAGAGCGTGCCAAATCCGCCCGTAAGGGTGCGGGTGTCGCCAACGATCTACAGGACCGCTATCGCGAAATTCTCGAGGAGTTCGGCACCACCGAATTCGTCGGGTATTCGAGTGACGAGTCGGCAGCCCGAATTCTCGCGACGGTCGAGACTCCCGAGGGTGTCGACGTCTTCCTCGACCGCACTCCGTTCTACGCCGAGAGCGGCGGTCAGGTGGGCGATTCCGGGGTCATCGAGGGTTCAGCAGGAACACTCGAGGTACTGGACACGACTTTCGCGCTGCCGGGCCTGCGTCGACATCTCTGCCGAGTCGCATCGGGTTCCGTCGCTCCGGGTGAACTCGTGCATGCACGTATCGACTCCGCCCGTAGGGCGGCGATTCGCCGTCATCACACCGGCACCCACATCCTCCACTGGGCTCTTCGCGAAGTTCTCGGCGAACACGTCAAGCAGGCCGGTTCGCTCGTCGACGAGACACGTCTGAGGTTCGACTTCAGCCACTACTCGGCGCTGACGGCGGACGAGATCAAACGCATCGAGGCGCTCGCCAATCGCGAGACTCTCGTCAATTCGGCAGTTCGCGTCTACGAGACCAGTAAGGACGAAGCACTCTCCAGGGGCGCGATCGCCTTCTTCGGCGACAAGTACGGCGACACCGTTCGAGTTCTGGAGGCTGGTCCTTCGGTCGAATTGTGCGGCGGAACACACGTGTCCGCGACCGGCGATATCGGAATCATCAAGATCGTCTCCGAAGGTTCGATCGGAGCGAATCTTCGTCGAGTCGAAGCGGTGGCCGGAGACCGAAGTCTGGGGCTGATGCAGACGCAGGAATCGGTTCTCTTGTCGCTCGCACAGATGGTCGGCACCGACGACGTCGTCGATGGGGTCGGTCGAAAGCTCGAGGAGTTGAAGAATGCTCTCGACGAGATCAAGTCGCTCAAGGCCCGCGAGGCTCGGGGCCGGGCGAACGAGATCGCGGCGGCGGCGTCCGATGGCATCGTCGTCGAACGAGTCGACGACCTGGGTCCGGACGAATTGCGCGACTTGGCTCTCGCCATTCGACAGGTGTCCGGCATCCGTCGCGTCGTCCTCGGGGGAGTGACTCCGGCGGGCGGAGTTTCGCTCGTCGCCGCGGTGCAACCGAACTCCGGATCAGCCGGCGACCTCATCCGTGAAGCGGCCCGCGCGGTCGGCGGTGGTGGCGGCGGTAAAGGCGACATTGCCACGGCTGGCGGAAAGAATCCGTCGGGCCTGGACGACGCGTTGCGGATCGCCGCCGAGGTGGCCCGCTCCTGATGCGCGCCCTGGGTATCGACCTGGGAACGAAGAGAGTCGGCCTCGCAATCAGCGACCGCTCCGGCACCATCGCGTCGCCTCATTCGGTGGTCCTTCGGCAGTCGAAGAAGCAACTTCTCGCCGAAATTCTTCGAGTCGTCACCGAAGAGGAGATCGAGATCGTGGTGGTCGGATTGCCGCTGACGATGTCCGGTGACGAGGGTCCGGCGGCGACGAGTGCCCGCCGTGAAGCTGACGAGATCGCTACGGTGGTTTCCGTGCCTGTGGAGTTGTTCGACGAGCGAATGACGACCGTCGCGGCCGATCGCGCACTCCGCGAGGCCGACATTCGAGCCAGCGATCGGCGTCGACACGTCGACAAAGTGGCGGCGGCGGTCATGCTTCAAGCCTGGCTCGATCGACAATGAAGTTGTCCCTCGCGGAGCGTCCCGGGCGCGATGCAGGGAGCGACCCGTACGAGGTCCTGCCCTCCGTCAGGATCGTTCGCGGGACCGATGTCGTGCGTCGGGTGGCGGTTCTCGTGGTCACGCTCGTCCTTCTCGGCGTGATCGTCTTCGGATGGTCTCAGTGGCGATATCTCCAACGTGTCAACCCTCCGGGTGATCCCCTCGCGGCGACGACATTCGAAGTCCTGGCATCGGACGATCTGAACTCCGTGTCGGAGAGGCTGCACGAAGAAGGCTTCGTCGTGGACGCCGGAACCTTTCGTCGATACGCCGCTGACGAAGGTGGTCTCGCAGTCATCGCCGGGTTCTACACCCTTCGACCACGCGACCACCTCGGAAACATTCTTCGGGTCCTGCGTACCCCTCCGAACGAGACATTCGTCAAGGTCACGTTCCCCGAAGGGTTCACGTTGTCCCAGATGGCCGAACGCCTGAAACGGGACATCCCCGGCTTCGACGAGGCGGAATTCCTCGTTCGAGCCCGTGATGCGGCGTCGGGTCCGGTCTCGTCTTTCGCCGATCCGGGAGTCACCTCCCTCGAGGGGCTCGTGTTTCCCGACACCTATTCGTTCGCGGTCAGCGAGAAGCCGGTGCAGATTCTTCAGCGCATGGTGCGACTGATGGAGAGGGTCGGACGGCAAGAGGGGCTGTCCGACGCTCCGACGACACTCGGCCTGACGCCGTACCAGGTCCTGATCGTCGCCTCGCTGATCGAACGTGAGGCCAAGGTGGACGGTGATCGCGCCCGAATCGCGCGCGTGATCTACAACCGATTGGCCATGGGGATGAACCTCGAGATCGACGCCTCGCTCTATTACGGCCAGGATCCCGAGACACCGTTCGCCGACCTCAAAGCGATCGATTCGCCCTACAACACCTACCTGAGATCAGGACTTCCCCCCACCCCGATCGCGAATCCGGGCCGCTCGTCCATCGCCGCCGCACTCGCGCCGGCACCGAATCCACGCGCCAATGACCCCTTGTGCCGCGAAATTCCGGCCGGCGAGCCGTGCCGCTACTTGTATTACGTATTGATCGATGCGGACGGGAACCACGCGTTCGCGGCCACGCTCGAACAGCACGAGGCCAACGTGGCCCTCGCGGTGGAGAAAGGAGTGCTGTGAGTCCTTCGATCACAGGACGTACGAGGATCGCCGGCGTCATCGGCTGGCCGATCGAGCACAGCTTGTCGCCGACTCTTCACAACACTGGTTTCGCTTCGCTCGGACTCGACTGGATCTACTGCGCCTTCCCAACGCCGACCGATCGCTTCGGAGCCGCGATCACGGGAGCCCGTGCGCTCGGTATCGGGGGGTTGAGCGTGACGATGCCGCACAAAACGGCCGCGGCCGAACTGGTCGACTCGTTGACCGATTCCGCGCGCCTTCTCGACAGTGTCAACACGATCGAGTTCGTGAACGACGGAACGCTTCGCGGTCACAGCACCGATGGTGACGGTCTGATGGACTCTCTCGCCGACGCCGGGGTCGATGTCGTCGGTCGGACCGCGCTCGTGCTCGGCTTCGGAGGGGCCGGTCGCGCGGTGTGGGACGCGCTTGCTCGGAGCGGATGCGACCGTGTCCTCGTGACCAACAGATCGGAGATCTCATCCGCGCGTCTCGAGCGAATCGGTCTTCGCCGTGAAGACGTCGTGGACTGGGCTCTGCGAGACGACGTGGCGGCGAGTGCGGACATCGTCGTCAACGCGACGAGCCTAGGAATGGGTTCGTCCATGGAGAGCCCGGTTTCATCGACACGATGGACGTCGTCTCACGTCGCCGTCGATCTCGTCTATCACCCGTCACGCACGGTATTTCTCGACCAGGCTCGACTGGGCGGTGCAGCCGTCGTTGGTGGACTCGGGATGCTGGTCCATCAGGCCGCTCGCCAACAAGAGATCTGGACCGGACGGCGTCCTGATGCTGATGCCATGAAACGGGCGGCCACGGAGGTACTCCGGGCGTTAGCCTGACGACAATGCTGCGCTTCTTGACCGCTGGAGAGTCCCACGGCAAGGCATTGGTCGTCATTGTCGAAGGGCTCCCTGCGGGTCTCCCGGTGACGGCATCCGACATCCAGTCCGAACTCTCGCGACGCCGGCTCGGGTACGGACGGGGTCCTCGTCAGCGTTTCGAGGTCGACGAGATCACGTTGGTGGGCGGAGTCCGCCACGGTCGAACACTCGGTTCTCCGGTCGCGATCGAGATTCTGAACACCGAGTGGTTCCGATCGGACAAATGGCACAAGGAGATGGACCCGGCTCCCGGCCGAACCGAGCAGCCGCTGACGAGCGTCCGACCCGGACACGCCGATCTCACCGGTATGCAGAAGTACGGCTTCGACGACGCCCGAGACGTCCTCGAACGCGCGAG
>CAYNKE010000075.1:5335-8992 GCA_964397715.1 uncultured Bifidobacterium sp.
GTTCTCGCGTACGGGGTTCCGATCGGATTGGGCAGTCATGTCCACTGGGACCGAAAGATCGACGGTTTACTCGCGCAGGCGGTGTTGAGTATCCAGGCAGTCAAGGGCGTCGAGATCGGAGACGGATTCGAGGTCGCGTCCCGGCGGGGCAGTCGAGCCCACGATCCGATCGTCTGGGACGACCAGACAGCGTCGTACGTACGTCAGGGTTCGCTCGCTGGAGGCACCGAAGGCGGTATGACGACCGGCGAGTTGCTCGTCGTTCGAGCCGCCATGAAGCCTCTCGCCACGCTGAACCGCCCGTCTTTGCCGACGGTCGACGTGGTCACCAAGGAATCAACCGTTTCGTTCAAGGAGCGGACCGACGTGACGGCGGTACCGGCGATGGGAGTCGTCGCCGAGACGATGGTTGCTCTCGTCCTGGCCCAGGAAGCCCAGCGCAAGTTCGGAGGCGACTCGCTGGCCGAATTCGTTCGCAACGCAGCAGCGTTCCGCGACAGCCTCAAATGACCACCCATCACGTCGTGCTCGTCGGTCTCATGGGAAGTGGCAAGACAACGGTGGGACGAAGACTCGCGGCGAGCCTGCAATGCCCATTTCTCGACACCGACGAGGAGGTCGAGCGCCGAACGGGGCGAACCGTTCGGGACATCTTCACGCGCGACGGCGAGGACGCATTTCGTGTCATCGAGCACGACGTTCTTCGTGATGCGCTGGCGACAGCGGACCGGTCGGTGATCGCCGCCGCGGGTGGGGCGGTGCTCCGACACGACAGTCGTGAACTCCTGAAGCGGCCGAACCTGGTCGTCTGGCTTCGCGCCGACAGCGAACTCCTGATCGAGCGCGTGGGTCGCCGACGGGGCCACCGACCCCTCCTCGACGACGATCCGGCTACTCGTCTTCGCTCACTCGCGGTCGAGCGTGATCCGATCTACCGGTCGGTCGCCGAATACACGATCGACGTCGACGACAAGTCGATCGACGAGGTCTGCGACGACATCGTGAAGGTCATGTCATGAGCATTCATCGAATCGAAGTCGATCTGGGTGACCGTTCGTACCCGATCCTCGTGGGTCGCGGAGCAGCATCCGAACTCGACCACCTTCTCCCTGCGACAGCTCGTCGCGCCATGATCGTGAGCGACCCGCGGATTCCCTTCGAGGTCCGAACCGAAATTCCGTTCCGACGAGCGTTCATCACGGGGGACGAGGCGTCCAAGTCCCTCACAACGGTCGAGTCGCTGTGTCGCGAGTTCGCTTCGTTTGGGCTGACTCGAAACGATGTCGTCATCGGAGTCGGAGGCGGTTTGGTCACGGATGTCGCCGGTTTCGCGGCGTCCGTTTGGCATCGTGGAACCGCGGTCGTGCATCTTCCGACGACGCTTCTCGGCATGGTCGATGCGGCGATCGGCGGAAAGACCGCCGTCAACATCCCCGAAGGCAAGAACCTCGTCGGAGCGTTCTGGCAGCCGCACGCCGTGATTGCCGATCTCGATGCTCTCGACAGCCTTCCCGAACGCGAGGTCCGCTGTGGCCTCGGAGAAATCGCGAAGTACCACTTCATCTCCGGCGATGATCTGCTCGCATTGAAACTCGACGACCGGATCGCGCGTTGCGCCGAGATCAAGGCGCGGATCGTCGAGAGCGACGAACGTGAGGCTGGGCGGCGAGCCCTGCTCAACTACGGCCACACGCTCGCCCACGCGCTCGAGTCAGCCGGACGGCACGATCTGGCCCACGGTGAGGCGGTCGCCGTCGGTGTGCTCTTCGCCGCGCACTTGGCCCATTCGCTCGGGCGAATCGACTCGTCGCGGGTCGATCTCCACCACCGTGTCGTGCAAGCCGAATACGGATTGGCCGGACGCGAACACTTGGAGTCCGCCGCCCGTGCCGATGTCGACGTCCTCGTCGACTTCATGGCCCGGGACAAGAAGGCGACCCGTGGCCTCACGTTCGTTCTCGACGGCGCCCAGGGTCTCGAGGTCGTGGCCGAGGTCGATGTCGCCGTGGTTCGGGCGACCCTGACCGAGTTCCTCGAAGATCGGGCTCGCAATCGGGGCTCGCTTTAGTAACCCCCGCGGTGCTTCGCTGCGGTTTAGTAGCGTGTCTTCGTGGCGTCGATCCTTCTTTTACACGGGCCGAATCTGAATCTGTTGGGCCAGCGCGAGCCCGAGGTGTACGGCTCGGCGACACTGGACGACTACGTGACGGCCTGCGCCGACCGCGCCGCCGAACTGGGTTTCTCGCTCGAGCACTTCCAGTCCAATCACGAGGGCGCCATCGTCGACGCGATCCACGGTGCCCGCGGTCGTTGCGCCGCTATCGTGATCAACGCCGGTGCTTTCACCCATTACGCGTGGTCGATACATGACGCTCTGGCCACCTTCGCCGGACCGATCATCGAAGTCCACATTTCGCAACCGAATGCGCGAGAGCCCTGGCGACACACCAGCGTCGTGGCCCCCGTGGCATCGGGTTCGATCGCTGGTTTCGGGCTTCTCGGTTATCTCCTCGCCCTCGACGCCGCCGCCCACCTCGTACGATGACGCGTCGGTCCTTCGAGACCCGACTCGTTCGGCTTCGCGAGCTCGCTGGCCTGACGCGAGGGGAGTGGGCCCTCATCTCCGACCTCGACGACATTCGCTACCTGTCGGGATTCAGCGGTTCCAATGGCTGGCTGCTGGTCTCCGCCGATCGAACGCACTTGATCACCGATGGTCGCTACGTCGAGCAGGCGACCGCGGAAACCGAATTCGATGTCGTCGAAGCCCGGAGCGTTTCCGACATGATCGCGGCGGTCGCCGAACGCGTCGACGGAACACTCCTGTTCCAGTCAACGAAGGTCTCGGTCGAACTTCACGCGATGCTCTCGCGGGAGGTCTCGTCTCTCCGTGGAGTCGGTTCTTCGTTCGTCGAACTTCGGCGAGCGAAAGACGACGACGAGATCGCCGTGATCGAACGAGCAGTGGCCATTGCCGATCGAGCGCTGGCCGCGGTGTGCCCGCAGATCGAAGCTGGATGCACCGAACGAGACGTTCGCGACGAACTCGACTACACGATGCGACGATTAGGAGCCGACGGTCCGTCCTACGACACGATCGTCGCTTCCGGTCCGGTCAATTCGGCACGACCGCATCATCGACCCACCGACCGCCGACTGGAGGTGGGCGACGCTCTCGTCGTCGACGTCGGCGCCCTCGTGGACGGCTACCACTCCGATCTCACGAGAACCTTCTTCATCGGAGAGTGTCCGGACGAGCTCCGGAGACGCTACGACCTCGTTCGCCGATCCCAGAACGACGGGATCCTTCGAGTGGGCCCCGGGGTTCCCTGCCGCGATGTCGATGAGGCGTGCCGAAAGGTGCTCCGCGCCGCCGAACTCGAGGACGACTTCGTGCACGGCACGGGTCACGGCGTGGGCCTGGTCATTCACGAAGAACCCTTCCTCGGTCGCACCTCGGGCTCGAGTCTTCGTGCGAGGGACGTCGTGACCGTCGAACCCGGCCTCTATCGTGTGGGTATCGGCGGCATCCGAATCGAAGACCTCTTGGTGGTCGGCGAGGTCGGGTCCCGCGTTCTCTCCACTTTTCCCAAGGACCTCACATGCCTGCCATCACGACCAACGATCTGAAGAACGGAATCACTCTCGAACTCGACA
>CAYNKE010000076.1:0-8911 GCA_964397715.1 uncultured Bifidobacterium sp.
ACGGTCCGCCACCGCGAATGATCATCACCGAGACGTTCTTGTCCTTGTCGCCGGCACGCAGTGCATCGAACAGAGCACCCCGCAACGCGTCGTTGAGTGCGTTGCGCTTCTCGGGACGATTGAGCGTGAACCGGCGGACCTTGGGTGCCGGGTCGTCGACGAGCAGGACGGGTTCGGACATCACTTCTCCCAGTACGGAGCGCGCAATTTGCGCTTGTTGATCTTGCCCATCGTGTTGCGACCGAGATCGGCCACGAACTCGACGGTGCGCGGGCACTTGTAATGACTCAGCCGCTCACGGCAGAAACCGATGACCTCGGAGGCGTCGGGCGGCGACGACGGATCGCGCAACATCACGAGGGCCTTGAGCTCTTCGCCCATCTCCGGGTGCGGGACGCCGATGCACGCGACGTCGAGGACGGCCGGATGCTGCACGAGCACCTGCTCGGCTTCGGCCGGGTAGATGTTCACGCCACCCGACACGACCATGTCGCTGAATCGATCGGTGATGTACACGTAGCCGTCGGCGTCCACGTAGCCGATCTCGCCGAGAGTGAACACACCAGGCGCGATGTTGGCCTGCTTGGTCTTCTCCGGATCGTTCGGATACACCACGCCTCGGCCCGTCGCGTCCTTGAAGAACAAACGGCCCTCGGTGTTGGCCGGCACCTCGTTGCCGTCGTCATCGAGCACGAGCACGGTGAAGGGCGGAATGGGCCGGCCCACCGATCCGGGATGCTCGAGCCATTCGACACTGGTGATCTGACAGGTGGTGCCCACTTCGGTGGCGCCGTAGGCGTCGGTGAACACCGGACCCCACCACTCGATCATCGCGCGCTTTACGTCGACCGGGCACGACGCCCCGGTGTGCGCCGCGAGTTTCATCGACGACACGTCGTATTTCTTCTTCACCTCGTCGGGAAGGGCCAGCAGGCGAACGAAATGCGTGGGCACCATCACCGACGACTCGGTCTTGTACGTGTGGATCGCCTCCAGCGTCTTCTCGGCGTCGAACTTGGCCAGGATCACCATCGGGACACCGCACACCAACAATCGCATGCCGGTGAGCGGACCGGTGTGATACATCGGCCCCACCACCAGGTGCGTGCTGAAGATCGCGAAGCGATTGCCTTTCATGGCTTCGAGGTGTTCGGCCATGGTCGATCCGCCGGCGAACATCGTGGGCGGCAACTCCGTCCCCTTGGGGCGGCCGGTCGTGCCCGACGTGTAGAGCAAGTTCGCGCGCGGCTTCACGTCGAGCGGCGGGTCGTTCGGATCGCCGGCGGCGAGCCATTCGCTCCAGGGCGTCACACCGGCGGCATGCACACCCCAGCCGACGAGTTCGACCGTGCGACCTTCGGCGCGCGCGATCTCGACCGCGGCGATTCCGCGATCGACGGTCTCGGGTCCGACGAACACGATGCGCGCTTCGGAGTCGACGAGGATGTACGCCGCCTCCTCGGCCGTCAGGTGGAAGTTGACCGGCACCGTGGAGGCGCTGCCGAGCAGCGAACCGAGATGAGCCAACGCGGTCTCCGCGGCGTTCTCGGCGAAGACCGCGACGCGGCGGGCCGAACCGAGATCACGAGCGAGCACGTTGTTGGCGACGCGATTGAGAACGTCGCCGACCTCGGCCCACGTCATGGCCTTGTCGGGATCGCGCACGGCGATCTCGTTCGGGCGGTCGGCGGCGAGTTGACTGGCGAATGCGGGCATCGTCGTGTCTCGCGGTCTCAGACGTCGGGCGTCGCGCCGCGGGCCTCGAGGCCGGCGCGATCGTTGCTGAAATCAGCCGAGAGATCAGCCGGACCGCGATAGTGAGGCTGCAAGAACCGCCGGGTGAAGAGCCACTCCCCGCCGACCTTGCGGTATCCGTCGTCGTAGTGCGCGAGCAGGATCGCCCGGTCGTTGGTGACCGTCCGGAAGCGCTCGCCGATCGCCCAGCGGCCGATCGCCCGGTCGGTTGCTCCGTCCTCGTACCAGACGTCACCGTTGTACACCTGCTGCACGACCGAGGCCATGCCACCCATGGCCGCGTACCAGAGCTTCACGATCGATTCCTTGCCCTCCACCAGGCGACCGCCGCCCAGGTCCCAGACCGCGTCGTCGGCCCAGCAACTCGCCCACTGCACGCCGTTGCGGTGCACCACGGCGTCGGCGTAACGATTGATGAGGCGCTGTACCGCGACGTAGTCGTCGGTGCTGGCCGGGCGGCCCGGGGGCGAGTAACTGGAAGTCATGTCATGGTTCTAGTCCAGCGCACGTCCCGACGAAGACGGCGAGCCCGTGAAGATTCCCGGCCCGGTTTCGGCCATGATGACTCCATGGCGCCCGACGGCACGCCCCCGGTCGATCTCGACGCGCTCACGCTCCTCGACCCCGACGTTTCGGATTGTCCCTACGCGGCCTACGACGCTCTGCGCGACGAGGCGCCGGTCTGGCGGGACAACCTGACCGGAATGTTCGTGATCACGCGCTACGAGGACGTCCGCACGGTGCTCCTCGACACCGAGCGATTCACGTCGGCACGCCACCGTGGTCGGGTCGATCCACGTTCGGCGATGTTGCGCCGGATCTACGAGGAGAAGGGATGGATCCCCGGAGCCACCTTGGCCTCGCGCGACGACCCCGAGCACCGAGAAATGCGCGGACTCTTCAATCACGCGTTCCGCCCGAGCAAGATCAAGGAACTCGACCCGTTCATCGAGAGCCTCGCCCACCGGCTCATCGACGGATTCGTCGATGCCGGACGCTGCGATTGGGTCCGCTCGTTCGCCATTCCGCTCCCACTCATCGTGATCGGTCGCCAGATGGGCGCTCCCGAAGAGGACATCTGGCAGATCAAGGCCTGGACCGACGCCTGGGTGCAGCGCCTCGGAATGATGCAGTCCGAGGAAGAGGCCATCTGGTCGACCGAGCAGGAGATCGCCGCGCAGCACTACTTCCAGCCGATTTTCGAACGCCTCCGGCGCGAACCTGACGACACTCTCCTGTCCGATCTCGTCAACACCGTCATTCCCGAGTGGGGTCGCACCCTCACCGACAACGAGCTGCACGCCGAAATGATGGCCGATACGTTCGTCGGTGGATCCGAAACCACCACCAACGCGCTCGCCGAGGGAGTTCGCCTTCTCGTCGACAACCCGACCGAGTGGGAGAAACTCGTTGCCGATCCCGACAAGTACGTGCCGTTGCTCGCCGAGGAAGTGCTGCGGCTCGAGGGGCCGGTTCAGGGTCTGTTCCGCACGGCGGCCGTCGACATCGAGATGCACGGCGTGAAGATTCCGGCCGGCTCGATGATCAACGTGCGCTACGCCGCCGCCAACCGCGATCCGAATCAATTCGAATGTCCCGCCGACATGAACCTCGATCGCGAGAACGTCCGCAGTCATCTGGCGTTCGGCTTCGGCACCCACCACTGCCTCGGCGCTCCACTCGCCCGGCGCGAACTCGTGATCGGATTCCGCGCACTCGTCGACCGCATCGAACGCATGTGGTTCGTCGACGGCCAGAACGACTTCCGCCACCATCCCAACTTCTGCCTGCGCGCGCTCAAGCACCTCAACATCGGGTTCACACCCCGATGACCGCGACCCGCTCCGGCCGGATCACCCAGGAGACGACATGATCGCCGACCACTCGAACCGCACCTTGGCTCAACTGCTCGACCTGACGGGAAGGCGAGCGGTCGTCACTGGTGGCGCCAAAGGCATCGGCGCCCAGACGGCGCGACGGCTGGCCGAAGCGGGAGCCGACGTGGTGATTGCCGATCTCGATCTGTCGGCCGCCACCGCGACTGCGACCGAGATCGCCAACGCGACCGGACGAACGACCGTGGCCGCGTTCATCGACATCGGCGACTCCGCCACCATCGTCGCCGCGGCTGACGTGGCAATGAGTCGACTCGGCGGCATCGACATCTGGGTGAACAACGCCGGCATCTACCCCACCACCGGACCGGCCATCGACGCGACCGACGAATTCATCGATCGTATGCTCACCATCAACGTGCGCGGCAGTTTCGCCGGGGCGCGGGAAGCGGCCAAACGAATGAAGTCGGGTGTCATCGTCAACCTGGCGTCCATCGCCGGTCTGAGCGCGACGCCCGGCATCAGCGCGTACGTGATGTCGAAGCACGCCGTGATCGGCATGACCAAGGTGCTCTCCCGCGAGTTCGCTCCGCTCGACATCCGCGTCGTCGCCGTGGCCCCGGGTCCGATCGACACACCCGGCGTGCAGGATCAACTGGCTCCGCTCAAGGCCGCCGGAGTCGACGTCGGCGCGATGCTCTCCAAGACTCCCCTCGGACGCGGCGGTGTCCCCGACGACATCGCGCGCGCCGTCGTCTTCCTCGTGTCCGACATGGCCGCGTGGGTCAACGCCGAGACCCTCGTCGTCGACGCCGGCTCCCTCGCGCGCTGATGACCCCCGAACTCGTCGCCCGGCTCACCGAGCAGATGAGGTACGAGTTCGCCCGAACCGCGCCGCCCGAGGGGTTCCCGAAATTCTCCGATATCCCCGTGGAGCGATTCACGAGCGACGAGTTCTGGGATCTCGAACGCGAACACCTGTGGCCCAAGGTCTGGGTCATTGCCGGACGCGTCGACGACATCCAGAACGTCGGGGACTTCATCACCTTCGACGATCTCGGACCGCCCATGGTCATCGTGCGCGGCCGTGACATGCAATTGCGGGCGTTCTACAACACCTGCCAACACCGCGGTGCCCCGGTCGTTCGCGAGACGAAGGGGACCTCGAAACTGCTTCGCTGCCAGTACCACTCCTGGTCGTACGACATCGACAGCGGACGTTTGGTGTCGGTCCCCGACGAGCGCGACTTCGTCGGCCTCGACAAGGATCAGCGCTGTCTCTCGACAGTGCGCAGCGAAACGTGGGACGGCTGGATCTTCGTGAACCAGGATCCGCACGCGATGCCGTTGCACGAGTGGCTCGGCCCGATCCCGGACGAATTGGCCGAACTACAGGGCCCCCGCTTGCGCACGGTGGCCCGCGAGAGCGAAGTCGTGCCGTGCAACTGGAAGGTGACGGCCGAGGCGTTTCTCGAGGTGTACCACTTCAAGCACATCCACTCCCGCGGGGGCGACAGCCTGCTCGACAACCGCGGTGCGGTGATGTCGCTTCTCCCCAACGGGTGCTCGCGCATGATCACTCCGTACTCGAAGGGCACGTACTCCCTGCTCGGCATGCAGGACTTCGACGACTATCAGCACATCGTGCTGCCTGGATTCGAAGACATCGAGACCGTCAACGACATGGTCCGCTGCACGAGTACCGCGTACTCGGTGTTCCCGAATCTCATCACGCCCATCGCCGCGTACGGCTTCCCGTTCATCACGTTCTGGCCCATCGACAAGCGCACCACGCGTATCGACTGGACCCACTACGCGCCGATCGACTTCGATCCGGCCGAAGGCCACCCCGACAACTGGAAAGGTCGGCTCGCGAACTTCGCGCAGATCATGGCCGAGGATTTCTGGAACATGGCTCCGATGCAGAAGTCGTTGGAGTCCCCGGCCATGCGCGGCGTTCCGATCAATTATCAGGAACGTCGAATCTGGCACTTCCACGAGCAGATCGACTCGATGATCGGCCGCGATCGCGTGCCGGCTGCGATGCAGGTGCCGCAGTTGATCGCCCCCTACATCGAACGCTGACGCAACGATCAAGCGTCACGGATCAGGCGTCACGACTGGTCGGGTCGCGCGACTCCGGGATTGCCGTCGGTCCACATGATGACCAGTTCACGTCGGGCGATACGCCAGCCGACGGCCCGGCGGACGAGTTGGTCCTCGTACCGGCCGGCCACGATGAAGTTCGGCCCACCGTGCGCGGAACGCTTCACGTGCTGGGCCTGCAGGTAACAGCGGCACGATGCTCGGTCGCCGTCGACGACGATCTGGTGGTTGCCGATCAAGTGCTGGCTGTCATCGAGATGCGACAACGCCCGACGCACACGGTCCTTGATCGCGCCGACGCCGACCAGTTCCTCGGTCAAGAACGCCGTCGCATCAGGCAGGAACACGTTGTCGAGATCGTCCCACTTCTTGCTGTCGAGGGCCCACGTGTACCGAACCGTCAAGTCGACGATCGCCGCGCGGTCGACGATCAGGCGCGACGCATCCCCGTCCTCCACCGACTGCGATCCGAAGCGAACCGGCTCCATGCCGTCACCGTAGTCGGCGTGCGACAGACTGCGACGATGACGTCTTCACCGCTCGGCCGTCCGGTCCAGGTGGCGTACGCCGCCGACCCGAACCGCGACCTCGAGGACGTGGCGAAAGAGTTCCGTGCCGCGACGGGGGCCGGTCCGTTCGTCGTGGCTCGCCACATTTCGATCACGACGTGCACGATCGCTGGTCGCCCGGCCGAGTTCGACCACTCGTCGGCCTACGGATGGTGGGGCGACGTGATGGTCGAACTCGTCCAGGAGCACACTCCGTCCGTGATCGCCCGAACCACCGGACTCCACCACATGGCGTTCATGGTCGCCGACCTCGACGACGCCGTGGCGTGGTGCGCACGGCTCGGTTGGCCGACTTTGCTCGACGCCGTGACCGGAACCGGCCAGCGCTTCGTCTTCGCCGACGCCCGAGCCAGCCTCGGTCATCTCGTGGAGATGTACGAGCCTTCCGAGCGTCTACTCGGCTTCTATGAACACGTGCGCCAGTTGGCGAACGGCTGAGTCAGTTCATCACCGAGTCGTCGACCCAGCTGCCGTGGAATCCGAACGGAACGCGCTGAGGTAGGTGCACCCGGGCCACCGGAGGCTTGGAGAGATCACTCGCATCCAGGATGACCAGGTCGCTCGAGTCGGTGGCATCGTCGTAGACGAAGCCCATCGCCCAACCCTCGTCCTCGCCCGAGGCCGACGACTCCTGCACGAAAGCGAACTCACCGGGATGCGCATGAGGTCCGAGGTCGTGGATGGTCTTCGACCCATCCTTCATGTCGTAGCGGGCGACGATGCCCGGAGCGTTCATTCCGCCCATCGCCTGCGGGCGAGTACCCGACACCCAGCCGTAGCGGTGCTTCAAGCCCACCACGCGGTCGTCGACGCGTGGGAAAGCGTGGGCCCAGTCGTCCATCTGCGTCTCCTTGACCGCGCCGGTCTTCATGTTGAACGACCAGCGGTACATGTAGCAGGGCTCGAAGTTCTCCATGGATCCGCGCCACATTGAGGCGTGGCGTCCCACGTCGCAGATGACTTCGTCACCGTCGACGTAGGCGTTCAGCGGGTGGAAGACGTAGCACGGATCGATCTCGAACCACTTCACATCGGCATCGGTACCCATGCGGGGCAGGATGCCGATGCGTGCGCCGTAGTCGTCGTCCCAGCCGATGGGCGGCAGACCCTTGGCCATGTTGTCCATGTTGAACACGACCGGCAGGTCCATGAAGATCGCGTGGTTCCGCGTGATCATGAAGTCGTGCATCATCGTGCCCTTGGGCGTGGTGATGGGTGCGGTGTGCACCAGATCACCCTTGGCGTCGAGCACGTGGTACGTGACGTACGGTGCCATCGCGCCGTACCCGAAGAAGTGCAGTTCGTTGGTCTCGGGGCACAACTTCGGGTGCGCGGTGAAGGCGGTCTTCAACTTGCCGCCGAAGTCGTCGCAACCCATCGTTTCGAGTTCGGGTGAGAGTTCCCACGGAAGGTGACCCTCCTCGAGCGCCCAGATGCGGCCGGCGTGCGCGAGCACGTGGGTGTTGGCCGCGCTGGCCGCCGGATCGAAGATGCAGTCGGGGTCCATCGCGTCGAGGCCCTTCTCGAGCTTCGGAGTGCGCACGTAGCGGTTGCGATACCACTGCGCCTTGCCGCCTTCGAGCCGAACACCGTGCACCATGCCGTCGCCGAAGAACCAGTGGCCAGCGGTTCCCGACTTGGGGTTGGACCCGTTGCGCACGTACATGCCGGACAACGCCTTCGGAATCGTTCCCGTGACCTTCAGGTTGGTCTCGGTGAGTTCGTCGAACACCGGTGCGTAGTTGCCGCTGAGGAACCAGGGCTTCTTCTCGTCGAGGATGTCGGTCATGGTGTGTTCCTGTTCTGCTGATCGTGAGGATGGGACGAGTTCTTACGAGCGCACACTCGCCCACCATGGGGCAACTTGTGCCGCGAATCGCTTCGCGTAGAGGCGTGTGAGTTCGTCGGCTGCTTGCGAGAGATCCTGCGCCTCGGTGCGCGGTAGCGGGGCGGCCCCATCGACCGGGTCGAGCCACTCGAGACGCAGCCCGGCCAGTACTCCGCCCAACTGCGGCGAAGCCGTCTCGTGGTGATCGCTCGTCTGGTGCGCGATGAACGAGGCGAAGTCGCGGAAGGCGAGGAGCGTGTAATAGGTGCTCGGCTCGCTGCCGCGCCAGTACTCGTAGCGGATGAGGCCGTCTTCACCGGCATGACTCGCGGCGTACAGATCGCGCGAGATCGCCTCGAACGCGGCCTCGGAACCGGGCTTCACCGTGATATGGGCCAGGATCGTCGCCATGAGCGAACCGTAACAAACTCAGCCGACGAGACGTTCGCTGAGCGCCCAAAGGGCCGCGGCCTTGTCCGGGTCGACGGCCCGAGCCGCCACACCGCGTCCGTCCACCGCGGTCACATCGTCGGCGAGAACCGGTGAGACGTCGCAGTCCTCGCAGTACATCCCACCCCGATCCTCGAGGAACGGCGAGGTCAGGGCCCAGACCTGAGTCGCGGCTCCCTGCGGAATCGACTTCCACGAGAACGACGAGCCACCGCCCTCCATGCGCGACATCAGCGCCTTGATCACCTCGGGGGTCATGTAACGACCGAGTTCGGTGTGGATGCCACCGGGGTGGATCGCGATTCCCCGCACGCCCCGATCCTTCCACCGGCGATCGAGTTCGACCGCGTGCAGAACGTTGGCCGACT